>JAFGPY010000010.1 GCA_016935955.1 Planctomycetota bacterium | reverse complement strand
GGCGTTCTATGAGGAACTCGTGGGTTTTTTCCGCAGCCGGGGGCGGACCGACCGCGCCCGGGCGGTCGAGACGCAGGGCCGGGTGATCACCGAGGCCGTGAAGGCCATCGAGCAGCGGATCGAGGCCCTGGACGTCGGCCAGGCGATCCGTGGTGCGCTCTCTGGACCATCGCCGGAGCCCTCGGCGTCGACCCCCGGCCGCTGACGCTGCGGCAGTTGGTGTGGATGGCCGAAGGCCGCAGCCGGTCGCTGTGGGGGCACACGTCGGCGCTGCTGGCCATGATGGCCAACACGCACCGCGACCCGAAGAAATCGCGGGCCTACCGCCCCGAGGACTTCGATCCACACAGCAGCGCCAGCCGCGGCGAGATCGTCGAAGTCAATCGTGAAACCATTGGGCAGATGCGCGAGGCCTTTACCGGAGGAAAGCCATGAAGAAGATTCTGATGCTGTCGCTGGTGATGTTGTGGTTGGTGTTTCTGGTCGGCGGGTGCATGCGCCTCAACAAGGATACCGGCTACGTGGAACTGACGCCGCTGAGCTTCGACCGCCAGAGCATGGCCGACACGGCCGCGGCCGCCGACGCGGTGATCCCCGACTGGTTGATGATCCTCGGCGGGCTGGGTATCCCGAGCGTGGGGAGCATCGGCCTCTTGTGGAAACGCCTGAAGGCGAAGAATGTGAGCCTGGCCCGGGCCGAGGCCATTGGCGGTGGGCTGGTCATGAACATCCAGGCCATCCGCAAGGCCGCCGCTGAGAAGCAGTTGACGCTGGACGAGATCAACCAGTTGCTGACGACCATCCAGACGGCCACGCCAGAGGTCATCCAGTTCGTCGAGCAGGTTAAGCGTGAGTTGAACGTGCCGCCGGTCGAGGCCAAGCCGCCGGATCAGGCGTTGCCGGCGGCAGCCTGACAGACCGATGCCCGACGGCCACTGACCGTCGGGCATCCCCATCGCAGCACACGGGCCACGTTCTCTTGAGAAGCTTACGCTCCTGAATGTTTCCCTGCAACCCCTGAGTCGGAACCACTCTCTTGGCCAACAGCACTGCCATCCGCGCCGGTCGGGCCTTCGTCGAACTCTTCGCCGACGACAGCAAGCTCGTGCGCGGCCTGCGGCGGGCTGAGAAGAAGCTGAAGGCCTTCGGCGACTCGGTGCGCAACCTGGGCCTCAAGATGGCCGGCATCGGTGCGGCCATGCTGGGGCCGCTGGCAATCGCCGGGCGCATCTTCTCTGGCTTTGATGACCAGATGCGCACTGTCAAAGCGGTCACCGGAGCCACCGCCGAGGAGTTCGACCGTCTGACCGAGAAAGCCAAGCTTCTCGGCAGGACCACCAGCTACACCGCCGCCGAAGTGGCCGCCGGCATGACCGAACTCGGCCGCGCCGGCTTCGCGCCGGATGAGATCGACGCGGCCATTGCCCACGTGCTCAACCTGGGTCGTGCCACCGGCGTCGACCTCGCCGAGGCGGCCGGCATCGCCGGGGCGTCGCTCAGGGCCTTCGGCCTGGAGGCCGGCCAGATCGGCCGCGTGGCCGACGTGCTGACGGCCACGGCCAATGGCTCGGCGCAGTCGATCAGCGAACTGGGCGAGTCGATGAAGTACGCCGCCCCGGTCGCCGCCACCTACGGTATGAGCCTTGAGGATACCTCGAAGGCCCTCGGGGCGCTGGCCAACTTCGGCATCAAAGGCTCGATGGCCGGCAACACCCTGAAGCGTGTCATGCTGCAGCTGGCCAATACCGACGTGCAGAAAACCCTCGGCTGGCTGGGCGTCGGCGTAATGGACCAGGCGGGCAACCTGCGGAACGTCTCGGACGTCCTCATCGACATCGGCAAGGCCATGGACCAGATGGGCCAGGGCCAGAGGGTCTCGATGCTTTCGGAACTGTTCGGTGACCGGGCCATCGCCGGTGCGGCCAAGCTGACCGGGGCGGCCTTCGACCGGCTGAACGAGAGCATCGACAATGCCTCCGGCACCGCGGCCCGCACGGCCGAGGAGATGGACGCGGGAATCGGCGGCGCGCTGCGCCGGCTCTGGTCGGCGGTCGAAGGCATCGCCCTGGCCGTCGGCGACGCCCTCGCGCCGGTCGTGAGCGACCTGGCCGACAAGCTGTCGGCCGCCGCGGGGTACGTCACCGCCTTCCTGGTCGAGAACCGCGAACTCATTGTCACGGTGGCCAAGATCGCCGCGGGCATCCTGGCTGCCGGCGTGGCCTTGACGATCCTGGGCACCTTAATCGGCGGCGTCGGTTCGGCGCTCGGTGTCCTGGCCACCATCGCAACGGGGGTCGGGTCGGCCCTGGCGCTGGTGGGCACGATCCTCGGGGCGCTGCTCTCGCCGATCGGCCTCGTCATCGCCGCCGTGGCCGCTCTGGCCGCTTACCTGCTCCACGCCACCGGCGCAGCCGCCAAGGCCCTCGGTTGGCTGGGTGAGAAGTTCTCCGTACTGAAGGATGAGGCCACCACCGCCTACGGTGGCATCGCCGACGCCCTGGCTGCCGGCGACATCGCCCTGGCCGCACGCATCCTCTGGCTGACCTTGAAGATGGAGTTCCAGAAGGGTATCCGCGTCCTGCAGAAGGCGTGGCTCTCGTTCAAGCACTTCTTCATCCGCGTGGCCTACGGCGCATGGTACGGCGCGCTGGCCCTGGCCGAGACCATCTGGCACGGCTTGGAGGTCGCCTGGATCGAGACCGTAGCCTTCCTCGGCAAGGCCTGGGACGGCTTCGTCGGCTTCTTCCGCCGCTCGTGGGAACACATGGTCGCTTTCGCGAAGAAGGCGTGGGTCTGGATCAAGTGGCTGTTTGGCCAGTCGACAGACCTCGACGAGGAGTACGCCAGTATCGACGCCGAGCGGGATGCTGCGATCAACGAGATCGACGACGAGCAGAAGCGAAAGAGCGCCGCCCGCGAGCTCGAGCGGCAGCGCAAGCGCGAAGCCGCCAGCCGGACCCACGATGCCACGATGGCCGAGATCGGCCGCGGTTACCTCGACAAGGACCGCGAGCTCGACGACGAGTACCGCAGGAAGATGGGCGACAGCGAAGAGGCCCTGGCCAAGGCCCGCGACGAGTGGCGGAAGGCCATCGAAGAAGCCCGCACCAAGCGCCAGCAGAAGGACGCGGGGGACGACGAGCCGCCGGGCGACCTGAAGAGCCCTGAGGAACTGGTCGGCAACCTGGAGAACTCGCTCTCGGGCCTCGGCGACATGCTGCAGCAGACGGCCGACAAGATCACCGTCACCGGCACGTTCAATGCTGCTGCCGTGGCCGGGCTCGGTGCGGGCGACGCCGCCGAGCGCACCGCCAAAGCCACCGAGGAGACCGCGAAGAACACCAAGAAGCTGGCCCAGTCCGCTCAGTCGGGGGGCCTGACCTTCGCATAGGAGACCGCCGTGCCTGTCACCGTCCTCGAGAAGTTCGACAGCCGCGCATCGACCACCGGGGCCAACGCCTCGGTCGAGCTGACCTACACCATCCGCGGCACCGACGACGACACGGTTGCCAAGGCGCAGTTGCTGATCGACTCGCCGGCAACCTATGACGGCCTGGTGCGCCAGTCGGCCGAGATCGAACCGGTCGACGGCCGCGACCTGTGGAACGGCACGGTGCGCTACGGCGTGGCCAAGCCGGCCGAGCGGCCCGAGACAGGCGACTCGTCTTTCAGCTTCGACACGGGCGGCGGGACGCAGCACATCACGCAGAGCCTGCAGACGGTGGCTAAGTATGCCGCGAGCGGCACCGCGCCGGACTACGGTGGCGCGATCGGCGTAACACACGACAGCGTCCAGGGCGTCGACATCACCGTGCCGGTCTACAACTTCGCCGAAACGCACTACCTGGCCGATGCCGTGGTCACGCTGGCTTACCGCGGGACGCTCTTCCGCCTGACGGGCAAGGTCAACAACGCCGCCTTCAAGGGCCTCGACGCCGGCGAGTGCCTGTTCCTCGGCGCTTCGGGCTCGAAGCGCGGCGAAGAAGACTGGGAGATCACCTTTCGGTTCGCCGGCAGCGAGAACAAGACGGGCCTGACGGTCGGGGAGATCACGGGCATTGCCAAGAAGGGCTGGGAGTACATGTGGGTCCGCTACGAGGACGCCGAGGACGACACGGCCAAGGCCCTGGTGAAGAAGCCCGTGGCGGTCTACATCGAGAAGGTCTACGAGGACGGCGACTTCTCCGGGCTGGGGATTGGGGCATAGCTCGCTGAGTCAGGGGGACGGCGTATTGTTCAGGCATTCATGCATCTTGGCAACCACAGTCTCTGCTTCAGCAATGGCGTCTTCAACCGTGGTACGCAAACCCGATGCCGGATCGACCAGGTGCGGCACCTCTCGTTTGTAGTACTGTCGCCTGACGTCTACGTCCCCCCACCGTCGGTGCCAAGTGTCGTACGAATCTATGATCGCTCGGCAGAACTGGTCTCTGGCCGCCAGATCAACTCCTTCAACCACATTGAATGCGTCGAGGTCGTAACGCAGGAATTGGATTTGACGAAAGGCATCGAAGTCAATGACCTTGTCATCGAGCGGACGGAACACATATGCTTCTCGGACGGAATCCCAGGTTCCTGGGAACTCGTAGCCCGGAACAACCTCTATGTGCCTCATGGCCCAGTACGTTCCCGGGAGTATGAAGGGATCAAACGCCAAGTGATACGGAGGCTCTATCTTCAGTGGGCTCTTGCCCGAGTAGTATTGCACGTCGCAGTGCCATACCAACCGATGCACGAGGTGCCCACCGGAGGTACTGTACTCGTAAGCGTAATAGAAAAGGATGACCGGCTGATCGCTGATCTCTTCCCCGGTAATGGCACTGACCGCCGTGATCGTGAAAGAACGGGTAGAGTTGAAGCACCCGGTCGTCGCCACAACAGCCATGCAGCAGAGAATGATTGTGCTGAAACCAGTTTTCATGGCTGGCCCTCCACTACGCACTCAATCTAGCAGCTAGGCGTCGGGTTGTCAAGTATCAATGGCCCAAGAGGAACATGATGAAGAAGGTCAAGTCCGGCGATCCGCTGGTCATTCCCGCGCCGACCTACAACGCCTTTGTCGACGCCGCAGTCGACCAAAAGCGCCGCCAGCAGGCCAGCAGCCAGACCGAACGTGCGGCCTTCCGCCAGGCGGGCATCGTGCTCGTCAAGAACGGCAGCGGCGCGGACCGCCTGCGGTTCGACGTGCTGGGCATCGACACGCCGGTCATCACGCCCACCGACAACGAGAACGCCTTCAAGAGCAAGGTTGTCCTGAACGGCAGCACACCGAGTGAGTCCGACCATCTCGGCCGCTTCGTCATCCTGCTCGAACCGCTCGCCGGCGGCAAAGTCGGCATGGCCTGCGCCGCCGGCGTCTGCGCCGTCCACATCGACGTTCAGAACGAAGACCACCGCTTCGCTGACATCAAGGACGGCGAGGCCGCGAGCCTGGAGAGCCGCGAGAGCGGCGCGGCCACGATCCTGTGGAAGGAACCTGGCACGGGCCTGAAGTGGGCCGTCGTCCACGTTGCAGGTGCCGTGCCACCGGCGCTCTTCCCGGTGACCGTGACCAAGGACGGCGGTGAGGCGGGCGACGCCGGCACCGACTGCTCGTTCACCTACACCGTCAAGGACCTGGCCGGCTTCGAACTGGAAACCGCGCTCTCGCCCGAGTGCGGGCGGCTGCCGAAGACCGAGTACGCCGAAGTCTCGGCCGAAAGCGCGGCCGTGGCCTACCGGGACGCCTCCGGAGGGCTGCACCTGTACCATGTCGCGGGCGAGGTGCCGGTGACCAAGCTGGCCGAGGTTGTCACCAGCTTCCGCTACGACACGACGACGCACGCCTTCCAGCTCAAGAAGACATCCGTCCCCGTCCTGGAGAAGGCCGACGAGGACACCGAATGGACCGACGTGGTCGCCCTGACCGAGTGCGACGATACCTGATCCTGGCCGCCATCACACTGGCGGCCCTTTGGAGTTGCCCCGTGCCCGTCGACGCGCCGCTCTACAGCAAGACGACCGGCCTGCC
>JAFGPY010000074.1 GCA_016935955.1 Planctomycetota bacterium | reverse complement strand
TTCCACGCCTTTCTGGCCCGCGCCGCCGAGAACGAGGCCGTGCGCGAGCAGACCACAGTTACTTGTTCAACCTGCGGCGCCGAGGTGACGTTTGAGCCGAACGTCTCGGGCGACCTGTGTCCGTTCTGCGGATCGAGCGTGGTTGTTGGAGGGGGCTCGACGCGAACCATCAAGCCGCGATCGCTCCTGCCGTTCTACGTGACGCGCGAGCAGGCCACGACCGCATTCCAGGGATGGCTCGATGGGCTGTGGTTCGCTCCGGGCGACCTGAAGCGGATGGCCCGCACCGACGGGCGACTGGCCGGCGTCTACGTGCCGTACTGGACCTACGACACGAACACGACCAGCTTCTATCGCGGCGAACGCGGCGAGGACTACTGGGAGACCGAGCACTACACGGCGTTCGAGAACGGCAAGCACGTCAGCAAGACGCGCCAGGTCCGTAAGACCCGCTGGTATCCGGCCAGCGGCACCGTCTGGAACCGTTTCAACGACGTGCTCGTGCTGGCCAGCCGTTCGCTGCCGCCGAAGTACATCGAGCGGCTGGAGCCGTGGGACCTGCAGCACTTGGCTCCCTATGCCGACGAGTACCTGAGCGGCTTCCGGACTGAGACCTACCAGGTGGGTCTGGAGCAGGGCTTTGAAATCGCCAAGGACGAGATGGACGGCCACATCCGTAGTTCCATCTGCCGCGACATTGGCGGCGACCATCAGCAGATTCACTCGGTCCGCACGCGATACGACAACATCACCTTCAAACACATTCTCCTTCCGGTGTGGATCAACGCCTACCGCTACCGCGAGCGGGTGTGCCGTTTCCTGGTCAACGCTCGCACAGGTGAAGTCCAAGGCGAACGTCCGTGGAGCGCGGCGAAGATCGTCCTGACGGTCCTCGCATCGCTGGCGGCCGCGGCGGCGCTGGCCCTGGCGATAGCCGCAGCCACAACCCGGTAGTTCTACCAGGGTGCGTTGACAAAAACTCGCGATCATAAAGTCTTTGCGCTTGTCTTCCATACGGCATGAAGATATGGTGCTCGCACTGCCGATATAGACCCTGTCAGCAGGGGGATGGGACCCTGGCGTAAGGAGACTGTCGCGCGACCTTCTGGCGGCTTACTCTCTTCCGTGAAGTGACGCACCCTTAGTCAGTCATCACACAGCGCTGCGGATTTCACGCTTCCAGAATTTCAAACAAGCGGGGGGACACGGCCCGTGTCGGGGCCTTGGTCCACGCTTGCGTCCTGCGCCGGCCGCATGGCCGTCGGGACGGTAATCCGCATCTGCGAGTCTGACAACGGACGCTGTGACAAGTCGCGACGATCAGTATCCTGCGCCTCGATGAAGAATCGAGGAGTATCGATGAAGTACCTGGTGGTTGTTCTGGCTGTCGCCTTGGCGGCCGCGAATGCCTGGGCGGTGGTGCTGCACGTGGCCGCCACGCCGTCCGACAAACCTTCCGATGCAGTCATGGGACGATGGGGCACACTCACTTCGTGTGTGGCCGTGGGGCCGCAATGGGTCGTTATGTCTTCGCACCAGGGCGGTGGCGTGGGCACGCCGGTGACCCTTGGCGGTTCAGCCTACGTGGTGTCGGAGATCTACGACAGCGGCTACGATTTCCGCCTGGCCCGCCTGACCCGTCCGGACGGGAACGCCGCCGCGTTGACCGACTACGTGGCCTTGTCGCACGACACGGTGAGCCCTGTCGGCCGCATGGTCGTCCTCGGCGGCTACGGCTGGGCCCGCGGGGCCGAACTGACCGACAGTCAGGGGGTTGCCTACGGCTATCTCTGGGCGGCGTCGACCGGTGTGCTTCGCTGGGGCACCAACACGGTGGACGCGCAGTACGGCAACTTTCTCTCGGCCGATTTCGACGCACCTTTGGCCAAGACCGCCAAGGTGGTGCGGACCACGAAAGAGGTCAAGGACGCTACGGACTGCGAAGCCGCCCTGGCCTGTGGCGACAGTGGCGGCGGTTGGTTCGCCCGGCATCCCGTCACCCAACGCTGGGAAATGATCGGCCTTTCGGTCAGCGTCAGTCGCGACGGTGCGAGCTGGTTCAATCCGCCGGACTACATTTACGCCGTACGCTCGTCGCTGTGTGCCGACTGGGCCGAGGCGATCATGGCGGCCGCAGAACCGGCGCCTACGCTGGTTGTCGTTGCCGCGACGGATCGCGACTGGGTCTATGAGAACGCGCCGCTCTCGACTGAGGACGGGCATGCGGTCGTCCTGAACGTGTCGGTGACGGGCGATCCGGTGGGCAATGCGTCCTACGGCGTCGAGGTCGAGCAGAGCGGCGGCTCGGGTCTGGTGGTCGTTGAGCCGACCGACGATCCGCTGGTCTGGATCGTCCGAGGTGGCCCGGTGGATGCTGCCGCCGCGGGCGACGTCATCCTGTCGGTCAGTGTCGAAGGACTGGACGCCGGCGGCGAGGGACAGGCCACCTGCGAACTGACCGTTCGCTCCCTCGGCGACATCGATGGCAATGGCGGTGTCGAGGTGACCGACCTGTTGGCGCTGATCAATTGCTTGAACGGCAGCCCGCCGCCGCAGTTCGATCCGCGGGCTTTCGATCTTGACGCCAACGGTGCGCCCGAGCCGACCGACGTGTCGTTGCTGATCAACATTCTCAACGGTCTGCCGGTGCTGTGAGGGAGCGGGCGACCGCCAACCCTTCGGCGGGCCGCTACGAACCGGTCAGTCGGCGCAGCAGTCGCAGGTTGACCGGGTCCATGGCCCGGCCGCGCGCGTCTTCCTTGGGCGTCTCGAGGATCATCGGCACGTCGGCGAAGCGCGGATCGGTGACCAGGCGGCGAAAACCCTCGCGCCCGATGTGTCCGCGACCGATGTGCGTGTGGCGGTCGACGCGACTGCCGCGGTCGCGCAGGGCGTCGTTCAGGTGCCAGACCTTTAGCCGTTGCAGGCCGACCGTGCCCTCGATGGCCGCAACCATCGCCTCGTAGCCCTCGGCCGTCG
>JAFGPY010000009.1 GCA_016935955.1 Planctomycetota bacterium | reverse complement strand
TCGCCGCCGCCTTGGAAACCGTTACGGCCTCCGATGCGTTGGGCTGGTTTATGTCTTGTGGCTACACTCAATCGTGAAGTGCTCTAACAGCCCGTTGAAGAAGTCAGAGCTTATGTAGCACGCCCGCGCTCGGGCGTGACAGAAGGCGGCAAACGACCGTTCAGGTCAGTGTCACCCGGCCGAGGGCGGCCGGGCTACATTTTTTCAACGGGCTCCTAAAGGAGCAACCGGCGGGGGCGCGTCACTTGCCCTTGGCGGGAATGCCTCGCTTCAGGCGCATGCCTACCAGCCGCTCGAAGTCGTACGTGCGGCGGGCGGTCTCCAGCAACTCGTTCCAGTCGATCGTCTGTTTGCCGTTCAGCAGTTTGCGACCGTTGGCCGTCACCGTCATGGGACGGCTGAAGTCCATCAGCAGCGGGCTCAGTTCGACTTCGATCTCCCGCACGTTCACGGCCTTGACGTCCAGGGCGTTCTCCTTGGTATCGGCGGCAACCTCGATCTCGAAGGCTTCCCGCTCGAGGATCTTCCTCAGCGCCTCCCTGGGGTCAATGGGCTTGTCGATGCGGAGCGACAGGTTGTTGCCGAACGTGAAGTCCTTCTTGCTGCCCTTGACGGCGGAGACGTAGTAGGCCCGGCCCAGGCGAACGCGATGGAAAACCATGCGGCACTCGGCGGGAAACGGGTCGCGGCGAGCCGCACTCACGAACCGGCGAATGCTGGCCTTGTCCAGGTTGAGGCGATGTCCCTGCCCGGCGTACTCGATGCCCTCGAAGCGTTTGGCCCCGAGTTCCTTCATGCGGTCGCGGGCCTGGCGGCTGAGCGTGTTGATGCCCTGCGTCTGGCCCTTGATGATGTCGTTCTCGCCCCAATGGGCCTGCATGTCCAGGTTCAGCACGTTCTCCAGGTACATGGTGACGCCCGTGCTGCCGGCCTCGCTCAGCGACCACGAGGCCATCGGCATCGCCCCGCCCCACTGCCCCGGCGAGAACATGGCCGTCCCCCAGGCGGTGTAGCCGCCCTTGGAGAACCCGGTCAGCACCGTGCGGTTGGAGTCCACGTTGACCAGGTGGCGCACGGCCTCAAGCAGGCGCAGCGGGTACTCGATCATCGGCACGTCGGCCATGTAGACGCCCTGGGTCGGCGAGTCGGGACAGACGATGATGTAGTTCTCCGCGTCGGGCCCCAGCATATCCTGGACGTAGGCCATGAAGCTGCCGGCGCTGCCGCCCGTGCCGTGGCCGCCGATGACCAGCGGCCAGGCCTTGCCGTCGTCGTGCTTGTAGCCGGTGGGAATCCGCAGCCAGTAGCGCACCGCGGGCATGTTGCCGTCGGCCGGGAGATGGAACTCGTGGATCTTCACTTCCATGGGCGGGAACGGGGCCGTCCGATGGAAGGCCTCGACGACCTCGGGCCACTGCGCCGGGGCGATCTCGCCGAACTGCCGGGCCAGCTGCGATCGTTTGCCGGCGTCCTGCTCGGCGAAGAATTCCCGCAGCACCTGGTAGGGTCGCCCGCCGGCGATCTCCTCGGTCGGACCGTTGCCCTCGTCGGCCCGCAGTCCGCCGACGCCCGCAAGACACGACAGCAACACCACACACATCGCCGGCAGTCGTCTCATCAGGCATCACCTCGCCGGTGGGTTCGCGCGAGCAGTCACTCGATCAGGCAACTGTCGCCGTAGGAATAAAAGCGGTACCCCTTCTCGATGGCCTCCTGGTAGGCCCTGAGCAGAAACTCGCGCCCGGCCATCGCGGCAACCATCATCAGCAGCGTGCTTCGCGGCAGGTGGAAATTCGTCACCAGCACGTCAACCATCTTGAACTCGAACGGCGGATAGATGAACAGGTTGGTCGTCCCCCGGCACTCCTGCAACGGACCTTGCCGGGCGACCGTCTCCAGCACGCGGACGGTCGTCGTGCCGACGGCCACGATGCGCCGGCCCTGCGACTTGGCGCGGTGGATGATCTCGGCCACATCGCCGGGCAGGTGAAACTGCTCGTGGTGCATGCGATGGTCCTCCACGCGGGCGGCCGTCACGGGACGGAAGGTGCCCAGGCCGACGTGCAGGGTCAGGTAGACCTGCTCAATGTCGCGCTCGCGCAGCCGCTCGAACACCTCGGGCGTGAAATGCAGGCCGGCCGTCGGCGCCGCCACGGCGCCGTCCTGGCGAGCGAATACCGTCTGGTACCGGTTGACGTCCATGTCGCGGGTCGGGCCGTCGCTCTTGCGCCGTTCGATGTACGGCGGCAAGGGCGTCTGCCCCACGCGCTGCAACAGTTCGAGCGGCTCGACCTGCGGTTGCGGCGTGACGATCCACAGCCCTTCGCCCTGGTTGGTGTCGAGGCGAAGCGTCTGTTGCGGCTCGCTGTCGATCAGCAGGCTCTCGGATTCCTTGAGGCGTCCGCGGCCGCGAAGCATCACCTCCCACTGCTCGCCGTCCAGCTTGCGCAGGAAGAGGCCCTCGATGCGCGAGCCCGTCTGGCGGCGGAGCATCAGCCGGGCCGGCACGACCCGCGTGTCGTTCAGCACCATCAGGTCGCCGGGCCGCAGCAGGTCCGGCAGGTCGCTGAAACGGTGGTGGTCGATGGTACCCGTCGTGCGGCACAAGCGCATGAGCCGGCTGGCGTCGCGGCGATTTGTCGGGCGCTGGGCGATGGCCTCAGCCGGAAGGCGATAGTCGAACAGGGAAGTGTCCATGGCAGCGACAATTATAGCGATCCGACGCGGCAGCGAAAGTCTCCCTTGCCCCCAAACATCATTTCCCGTCGGTAATCGCATCAAGCGACGGCAACCGTCTGGCCGATAAAGTGTCAGCGCCACTGGTTCGCCGACTCTGCTTAGAGGGGTTTTTTCGGGTATGATCAAGGATTGTCCGCAGCACGTAACATTGCCGCTCTCGGATATCGCGTCCCTGACCCGCGAGGAGCTTGTGGATCAGCTCCTGCATTTCCACGGCAAGTTCGCCTTCGATTTCAGCCAGCAGTTCCTGGATCAGCAGCCGACGGCCCAGTTGCGTCACATCCTGGTGGCCGCCTTCAAACACGCCGCCAAGCAGCCTCCGTGCTGAGCGTCGCCCACAACCTTTTCCCCACAAACAGGTTATAAGCCGCACCCCGCCGGACCTCCGGGCAGGCCTGCGGCCGGTGTTCGTACAATCATGCACGCCCCGCGTTGCGCATCGCGGTGCCACCGTCCTGCGGCCCTGGGATGATACCGTCTTGCAATGACGGCTCGATTCGCTATGCTGAGAACCTCTTCCGGCCCGGCAACCGCCGCGCCGGTCACCATGGGAACCAGACGCGGTCTGGCAGGCCTTGTACGTAGAGGAAGGAGCAACCACGATGACGATTCCTGTTGCCGAACGCATGAAACGACTGGGCACCGAAACGGCTTTCGCCGTGTCGCTCGAGGCGAGCCAGTGGGCCGCCAAGGG
>JAFGPY010000073.1 GCA_016935955.1 Planctomycetota bacterium | reverse complement strand
GGCGTTTGCAGGGCCAAGATGGCCCTGCGACTCACGGGCAAGATGCCCGTGCCACGGTGAAAAGGCCTTGTAGCGTTGTAGTACTAGAGGCCCGTTGAGAAATGTAGCCCGGCCGCCCCCGGCCGGGGGATACGGATCTGGACGGTCGTTTGCCGCCTTGTGTCACGCCGAGGGCAGGCGTGCCACAAAGCTTTGACTTCTTCAACGGGCAGATAGGCGGTGCCACACAAACCTCCGGAGTGCCCGTGGTGAGGGCCATGCCTGCTCCCGTCGAAAGACCCCGAGCGCCGTCGAGGGGCAGGCATGCCGAATGGCTCCCCACTTCACGCATGGCTGCGGAGCAGCCATGGCACCCAACGGAAGGATACTTATCTGACACCGCTCAGTGGACTGCGATTGATTGCGAGAACACCCGTGCGAGCGCGGCCCCTGTGACCGCGCTCGCCTGTTTTGCACGCCACCCGACGAGCACCCCGGTCCCCGGCACCGTGAATTCTTTGCGTCCTTTTCGGTCTATAACGGTGTTAGAACGAGTGGAGCATGGAGGCGGCTCGGCGCGCAGGAATTGACACCGGCTGGTCAACTCGATAAGCTCTACTCGAACGTTTGTGACCCATTGCCGACAACGCCGAACTTCCAGTGAGGACGAGCAGATGCACAGACATGGACGCAACGCAATCTCGCTGGTGCTGGCGGCGGTCATCCTCGTGGCTGTCACGTCCAGCGCCTGCGCCCAGGGCCTGAAGCTGACCTTCGTCACGACCAACAAGGACGTGGACGAGGCCATGAAGCGGCTGATGGATTTCCTGTGGGTCAGGCAGCTCGACGACGGCTCGTGGACCGACGTCACCGGCGCCCATTGGCAGAAGCGCGTCGGCTGGACGACGGCCCTGGTCTCGCTGGCCATGCTCGAATCGGGCGTCAAGGTGAACGATCCCCGCCTGGAGAAGGCCCTGGAATCGCTGATGGCCGCCGACATGAAGGACTCGATCAGTCACGCCACGCGGGCCATGGCCCTGTGCCAGGCCTACAGGTCCGTCCAGCGCAAGGAATGGGAAACGCAGATCGTCCGCGACCTGGAGTACCTGACGAACGGCCTGCCGGCCCACGGGGCCTGGGACTATAACGGCCCCGGCAAGACCGGCAACAACATGACCTCGCAATTCGGCCTGCTGGCCCTCTGGGAAGCCGAACTGTCGCGCTTCGACAGCAACCGCAAGTTCGAAGCGAGCGCCGCCCCGGCGTCGTCCGGCGGTGGCCGCAACAAGAAGGCCGGCGAGGCCGCGAAAGACGACGCGTTCAACCCGGCCCGCGCCTGGCCCAATGTGATCCGCAACCTCGACCGGTCCTGGCCGCTGATCGAGAAGCAGTGGGTCTCCCGCCAGAGAAGCGACCATGGCTGGACGTTCTCGGCCGTGGCCGGGGACGACGTGGAAAGCACCCTGGTCATGACGGCCGCCGGCACGTCGAGCCTGTTCATCGTCCTCGACAAGGTCTACGCCCCGAAGATGGTTCCGGGCAAACCGATGCCGCGGACCGACGTCTTCGCCGGCATCGAGACGGGCATGCAGTGGGTCGCCGACCGCCTGAGCCCGGGATTCACGAAGGACGGCTATGCGGCCTTCGGCGTGCAGCGCGTCGCGGCCGCAAGCGGCCACAAATACATCGGCAAGCACGACTGGTTCCGCCTGGGCGTGCAGGAGTTGATGGACATTACGACCGATTGCCGCCGCAACGTCGAGGGCCCCTACGGGCCGGACATCGAGGCGGCCATGTACCTGCTGTTCCTGTCGCAGGGACGCGTGCCGGTCACCTTCAACAAGCTCGAGCGGCCGGGTACCGACTGGGACTGCGCCCCGCGCGACGTGGCCAACCTGACACGGTACCTGAACCGCGAACTCGAACAGCGGATGAACTGGCAGATCGTCAACGTCGACAAGCCCGTGGGCGAGTACCTGGACGCCCCGGTGCTGCTGATCAACGGCATCAAGCCGCTGCAACTGAAGGACGAGATCATCCAGAAGATTCGCGAGTACGTCAATCGTGGCGGCTTCGTGGTCGGCGAGGCCACGACCGGCAGCTCGGCCTTCGCCGAGAGCTTCCGGGAGATGATGACCAAGGCCTTCCCGGAAGGCGCCGCCGCGGGCGCCCCCTACTACACGTGGCACGCCGTGCCGCCCGACCATCCCCTGCTGAACGACATGAACGACCGCGACCGGGCCCGCCTCGGGCCGATCATGATCATGGACAGCCCGATCCGGACCGTCGCCCTGCTCCTGCCCGTCGACCAGGCCACGGCCTGGCAGCAGATGGACGATACCAAGAACGGACACTCCTTCAAGTTCGGCCTGAACATCCTGAAGTATGCCACGGCCGGAGAGCAGTTGCGGACGCGTCTGCGGCCGGTCTATGCGGGTCGCACTGTGACAGCCAAGACGGTTCGCAAGGTGGCGGCCATCTGTTCCAACGGCACGTGGCTGGGCGAGCCTTACGCCATCGAGCGGTTCAGCGACAAGCTGGCCACCGACGCGATGATCATGGTCGAACAGGCCGGCGCCGACGATCCTGCGGCCCTGTCGCCGAAGGAGACGCCGGTCGTCTGGATCTACGGGAGCGGCACGATCCGGCTACCGGACGAGAAGGTGCAGGCCCTGACCCAGTACGTCCGCAACGGCGGCATGGTGGTCTTCAGCCCCAACAAGGGCGACAAGATATTCGCCAAGTCGGCCGAGGACCTGGTCAAGCGCCTGGTGCCGCAGGCCCAGGCGTCGGCCGTGATCAACGACGAGCCGCTGATGACGGGGCTGGTCTACCGCGAGCGGGGCAAGCCGCTGAAGGACCCCGATTTCCGCGGCATGAGGATGGCCAAGGACAAGGTCGTCCGCCTGACGGCCTACCGCGAAGGTTCGCGGATCGCCGCCCTGGTCAGTCCTTACGACATTTTCCTGGGGATGCTCGGCACCCCCATCTACGGCAACCAGGACTACACAGGCGAAACGGCCCAGCAGGTGGCCGCCAACATCTATCTGTACGCGCTCGAGCAGGCTGAGAAAGGCTCGGAGGGAACTCAATGACCCGATGGTACGTGACGATCGCTCTGGCCGTGAGCATGCTTGCGGCCCTTACCGTTCCCGCGGCGGCCCAGCGCAACACGCGGCGCGATCAGCAGGACAATCAGCAGAAGGAGCAACAGCCCCAGCCGCTGACCAAGGCCCAGAAGGCCCAGAAGATGTTCAGTGACGCCGAGGCCCTGTGGCAGACGGGCCGCGGCCGCGAAGCCGCCGACCTGTACGAGTCGCTCGTCAAGGACCATCCCACCAGCGAACTGGTCCCCGAAGCCCTGGCCAAGGCATGCGTCTACTACGGCGGCCCCGGCACCACCGACGGCAAGAGAATGTTCGAGGCTATGCGCAAGACGTTCCCCAACAGCCAGTACAACGTGCTGATGCTCTGGTCGGAAGTGGAACGCGCCACCGCCCGCGACAGCAAGGTCCCGGTCAAGAATCGCATCAGCCTGCTGGAAACGTATCTCGACACCTACTGGGCCCAGTCCCATTTCAGCGACGTCGTGCAGCGGCTGGCCCAGGCGCTCGTCCAGGACGGCCAGACCGAGAACGCCGATGCCCTGCTCAGTCGCGCCCTGGCCGAAACGCCGGCCGAGGGCATGGGCGGCATGATCAACATGATCCAGCGCGGCTCCAGCGGACGCAAGGACTTCGAGAGCCTGGCCAAGATCTGGGGCGGCGCGGCCGAGGCCGTGGACAATCGCATGCCGGTCT
This sequence comes from Planctomycetota bacterium, assembly GCA_016935955.1. Next base: position 12,317 of record JAFGPY010000073.1, on the reverse strand, counting down.
ATCCGGTGCTCGCCCTGCTGGAGATCACGTACCTGCGGCGGGCCGACTCGCACGAAGCGGCGATGAAGAAGACCGACGCCCTGGAGAAGCTGCGGCCGAAGTCCGAGTACGCCGCCTACTGCGCCCTCGAGGCCCGGCCCGGCATCCTGGCCAAGCAGGAAAAGTGGGCCGAAGCCGCCGCTGAACTGAAGAAAGCCATCGACAAGTACGGCATCTTCGTCCTGCCCGAGCACCATCAGCAACTGGCCGAGTACGAGGGCAAGGCCGGCAACACCAAGGCGGCCGTGGCCCTGCTGGACAAGCTCCTCGACCAATCCAACTGGCCCGCCAAGGCCAGGGAACTGCTGGAGGCCAAGTACGCCCTGCTGACGGCCGCCGGCGACACGGCTGCAGCCAACCAGGTGAACGCCAAGCTGGCTTCGATGTTCCCGGCCGGCAGCGTCGCCCTGTCGGCGAGTCTGCGGACCGTCGGCAACCAGATCACCGCCGGCAATGCCGCCCAGGCCAAGGACGCCTTGCTGAAGATCATGGCCGACTTCGGCAACACCGCCTCCGTGGCCGCCGCGGTGTACCCGTACTTCGCGCGATTCGACGCCAAGACGCACGAGGCGGAGTTGGCGGCCCTGAAGGACCAGTTCCTGAAGACCTATCCCGCGTCGCCCCAGTCCGACGAGATCCGCAAGCAGCAGAACGTCGACCCGAAGGACACTCCGGCAGCCAAGGCCCAGGAAGTCTACGAGGAGTACAAGACGTTTGCGGGCGAGAGCAACGTCGATGCCGCCAGGCGGCGCATCGAGAAGCTGCTGCAGGAGTTCCCGTCGAGCCCGCACGGCATCGCGGCATGCGGCGAACTGGCCAAGGCCCTGAAAGACGCCGACAAGGTCGAGATGGCCGCCGAGTTGTACCTGCTCGGGGCCCAGGCCGATCCCTTCTTCCGCTACAGCGAAGATTGGCTGCGCGACTCCGGTGCGGCTTTCAACGGCGTGGCCAAGCCCGACAAGGCGTGGCCGGCCTACGACGTGCTCGTCAAGAACTATCGCTTCAGCGCCTATTGGCGCGATTACGTGCACACGGCCGCGGCAACGCTCGACAACCAGAACAAGCTGGACGACGCGGTGAAGCTCGTGGTTGCGGCCAGCAAGTCGCTGGGTAGCGGACCGCAGGGCGCCGACCTCGAGGCCTTCCAGGCCCGGCGGCTTGAGCGGCAGGAGAAGTGGGCCGATGCGGCCACGGAGATGCTTCGCATCCTCGGCACCAACGCCTCGAATCCGCTCTATCGCCCCCTGAGCGGCGAAACCTTCCGTTTCCTGGTCGTCGCCGACCTGAAGGACCAGGAGGCCAAACTGCTGGAGAATCTGGCCAACCGCTATGAAGGATGGGACGAGGCCGACCGCATCCGCATCAGCCTGTCGACCACCTACGCCCGCGACAAGAAGGCCCCGCAGGCCGTCAAGCTCCTCGAAGAGATCGAGAAGCGGCACCAGGGCTACGAGATCGGCGCCTGCGGCCACGAGATGATCCGCTACCTGAGCAAGTACTCGGTCGGCCTGTTCTCGGGCACCGTGGGCGTCCATCCGGTCAACCGCGTGGAAGCCGACATGAGCGGCGGCTACGGCAACTACCTGTATGCCCATACGGCCGAGGACATGGTTGATTATGCCCTGCTGCTCAACGAGCCGCAGGCCTTCGTCGATCGGGTCAAGAAACGGCTGAACAAGATGACCAAGGTGACGGTCAATCGCCCGCGCGGCTACATCAGCGGCATCCCCTACAAGACGCCGAACGTGCCGCAACCCCACGAGCATCCCCTGCCCGAGCACCGCTGGGTCTACGGCATGGTCGCCCAGATCGACGAGGGCATGCGACGGATGCAGCAGCGCGTCGATGCCGCCCTGTGGCTCCAGGTCTATCCCCTGTGGCCCGAGTTCTATCTGAACGACGAGCGGATCACGGCTGCAGCCTGTGCTCTGATCGCCGCGAACGACCGCGGCCAGACCGCCAAGGCCACGGCCATTCTCAACGCCAAGTACAACAAGCTGATCTGGGCGCCCGACATCCTCAATGCCCAGGCACGCTACGAACAGAACAACGGTTCGCGGTCCAACGCCGTGAAGCTGTTCAAGCAGCTCGCCACGGGCTTCCCCGACAACCGCCATGCGGCCGCGGCCGCCGAGACCGCCCAGACGCTCGGAGGGCGCGGCTGACCAAGCCTGGTCGGGGATTGATTGATCGGGGAACTGGCTGATTGGTGAGAACCACGGAGGCCGGTCTGTCATCGCACAGGCCGGCCGCTATTTTCCCAGAACGTCAACACACCGCGTCGCCCGTCCGCGAATGCTCTCGCTCGCGGACTTTCCGGCGATCAGTTCCAGGGTCGGTCGCAGGGAAGCCAGACGGTTGCCCTCGATGATCCGACACATCTCGTCGAACAGCCCCTCGATCCGAGGCGCGGCCCGGGCCAGATCGTAGACCGAGTGCCCATCGTCGTTCGCCTTCGTCTTGCCGCCGTCCAGCATCAGCAGGCTCATGACCCGCTCGTGGTTGAACGCCTGCCTGAAGAAACCCTCCAGCTTCGGGCTGCGTATGGCCCTTAAGTCCATGACCCTTTGTTCGAGCATGTAGACCATCTCGCTCAGGCCGTCGACCGAATCGTAGATGGAGTACTTGAAGGCCATGAACTCGATGCCGTCGTCATCGCCGCGATGAAGCAGCCCGCGGCCGCAGGCATAGAGATGATAGTAGCGATCCTTCGCGAAGTCCGTTCGCCCCTCGGCCCCCTTGGCTCTCCGGGACCGGAGCTGCGCGACCAGTTTCGCATGGTCCGCGGGCGGCTCCAGCCTGGCAAGAGCATAGGCGGCGTTGTCCCGCAGGTACCAGTCCGGGTGCCCGTCAAGAATCCTGCGCAGCGGCTCCACCGCCTGGACGGCACTGAGCCGCGCCAAGGCCACGGGAATCTGCTGCCGCGCGGTGTTGCGGCCGGTCGATTCGCCCGGCGTTCCCCGGAGGCAATCGCCCTGGTCCTCCGCATGGACGTTGTCCGGCGCGTCGAGGCACCGGATCAGCACCGCCACCACGTCCGCGTTCTCAAACGGCTCGAAGTCGACGCCCTTGTAGCCGTCAAAGTCGCTGGCCAGATACGCATACTCGCCCACCGCCGTGACAGGATGCCCCGGTAGCTTGCGGCAGAACTCCCGCTCGCCGCCGTCCAGCACCGCGTCCACCAGGTACGAGGCGAACTCCCTGACAAGCTCCTGCGGGAAACCTTCACGTTGCGGCCGGTTGCCGATGAACAGGAAGTGCCACAACCGCAGCTTCTGCTCGCGCGGCGTCTCGGCCACACGGAGGACCGCCGCGGCCGTGCCCACCGCCTCCGACGGGGCCAGCGTGTCCAGGCGGCACAGCGCCGGCCACATCGTCTCGTCGTCGGCGACCATGGCCTTCAGCCGGGCAACCTTCTCCGGCTTCGACATCTCCGCCGAGTTCACCACCGCCATGACCTTCTGGTAGCCCGGCGGCAACGCCTTCGGATCGGCGACGGCAGTATCAGCGACCAGCAGAATCGCCACTGCCACTATCGCTGCCGCAGGAAGGGTTCTAATACGCGTCATGTCGTCTTCTCCAGGAAGTGAAGGGAACGTGCCGCTTCGCCGGGGAGCCTCGGTCCCCGCCACCGTAACCTTTGACGCCGGTCACGACAGTCGGTTCCCGCCGACTTCTCTTCACCGATGGCGCCCCCGCCCGATCAGCCGCACGTTACGGCCGGGAACCGGCACCGGGACCACGGGCACCGCGAGAAACAAAAAAGTGAGAGCCGATTGCCACACTTTCGCGTGACATCGGCTCTCACCCGTCTTGGCCAGACTTTGCCGGCTATTGCCGAAGGCAAACAGCTAGCTGTGTTCTTTTCTCGTTCAGGTACTGCGTCCCGCTTACTTCTTGCGACGCGTAACCAGACCCAGCAGACCCAGACCCAGCAGGCCCATCGTGGCCGGCTCGGGAATGACTTCCAGGTAGCCGTAGACTTCCGACGTGCCGTCGGACAGCGTGAAGACGGCGGCATCGTAAATCGCGGCATAGCTCTGGAGCGAGAACTGCAGGTCCGTGATCGCCGACATGTAGTTCGAGTCCACGAACACGAACCGAGCCACCACGTCGCCAACCTGCAGATCGCGGAACCGAACGAGCTCCGTCTGATCCGCGGCATTGTGACCGAAGGTCACGTAGCCCGCAGCGCCTTCGGACAGCACGCCCTGGGTGAAGCCGTTCGAACCCGGATAGTACGTCCGCGTCCAGGCATAGGTGTCCGGGGCCACTGCGGTGGCCATGGCGGCGGACTTGCTGTAACGCAGCACGTCGCCAATACCCGTGAAGCGGGCGGCATCCGCACCGGTCAGGTTCAGGCGGGCGCCGAAGCCACCGATCTTCTCGGTGTTCGTCTCCAGGCCGTGAACACCCAGATCGCTGATCACCAGGTCGATGTACATGCAGTCGTAGGATATGAAGTCATCCAGATCGAAGTCATAGACCAGAAACGTGTCCCACGCGGGATCCTGAAGCGCCAGCGTAACGTCGGCAGAAGCCGGTGCAGCCAAGACAACCAAAACCAGGATACTCAGAAGCTTCTTCATTTTCGCCCTCCCCAAAAGAGTGCTCCAAACAGATGCCGGAATCACCTTAGATATCACAACATCCGTACCTTGACAAGCCCTGCCGCCCCTTACGGCACGGGCAGTTTGTTCAGAATATTGATCAGCAAACTCAAGTCGCCAGGCTCGGCTCCGCCATTGGAGTCGATGTCAAACGCATAGGCGTGGAATCCGCTCACGTCCAGGCCGTTCAGCTTGTTGATCAGGGCGCTCATGTCCGTGGGCTCCACGCCGCCGTTGTCATCGACATCGCCGAGCAGACGGCACTTGAACGGCACCTGGACCTCGGCCTGGCCGGCCACGTCGCCCGTGGCCACCACCGACAACGTCAGGGTTCCCTCGGCCTCCAGCGAACGGTCGCTGCCGTAGATCAACTTGTCCAAGTCCGTCGTGCCGGCCTGAACGTCCACTTCGCCGTCGCCGCTGCCGGGCACCTTGGTCACCGTGATCGTCACGCTGTTGTTGCCGTTCAGATCGTTCACGGTCACGGTCAGGGCCACCTTGTGTCCACCCTTGGTGAGCGTTCCGGCCGTGTTCTGATACACCCAGCCGAGGCCGTCTTCCGTGGCCACGGAGATGTCGGGATCGCCGGCCAGCACGATCACGTTGGCGCCGTCGTTCAGGACCGTCGCGAACAGCGACGGGGCCGTACCGACGAAATCGAACACCGGCGCCGGATCCACGCCGGCGTAGCTTTCGATGCTCACAAAGACTTCCGACACCGCCGCGCCGTCCCAAGCGTAGTAGAACCTTGCGACCACCGTTCCGGCGGCGATGTTCTGGAGATAGACGCTCTCGAACGGGTTGCTGGTGTTGTGCCCGAACGTCACCGTCGCGGGGCCGTCGGCATAGCTGGTGACACCCATCGAGAAGGGTTCCCAGGCATACGTCTCGGAGCCGCAAAGATCGGCCATCTCGCTGCCATCCGCTCCAAACACCGGGGCGGAGGTAGCCGTGAAATGGGCCGCATCGGCGCCGCTCAGCGTAGCCCTGGCCCCGAAGGCCTGAACCCGTCCGGTCAACCCGTTCGGACTCTCCATCAGCAGGTCGAAGTACATCAGGCTGTTCTCGGTGTCGAACTGCGCCGTGCCGATCGTCAGGAACGGCTCGTCCACCGGGGTCTTGGAGGCCTCGGCCGTGTTGCCGTAGGCACCCTGGTTGACCACGTGGCCGTTCGGAGCCAGTTCGGCGTCATAGGCCAGAACCGGGTTGCCCGCATCGATGCAGGGGCTGGTGGCCGCATCGTAGACCCACGAGCTAGTGGACGGATCGTACCGGCCGCCCTCGCTCTGCACGTGGTAGTCGGTCGCCGAGGCGAACAGCGGCAACGTGTCGATGTTGCCCGTGCCCCAGACGAGCGTCGGAGTTCCGACGCCACCGGTCTCGACGAAGACACCGGTCTGTCCGCCCAGGACATCGCTGTAGTCCACGGCCAGATAAGCGCCGGCTTCCAGCGAAATCTCGTTACCGTCGTCGGCCGCCGTGTTGGACCAGAAGATACAGCTGTCGACCGCCGTCCCGGTGCCGCTCTGGAAGCAGGCCAAGCCACCGCCGCGACCGACGCGAACGACACTGCCGCTCTCGAGATCCACGCCGCGGGCCTCGTTGGCCGCCACCGTGTTGTTGACGATCTGGGCATCGACGTCGTAGCCGGCGAACATGCCGCCGCCCACTTCGTCGGCGATATTCTCATCAATGACGTTGTTCTTGACCTCGGCATCGACGGCCTCGAACAGGCAGATGCCGCCGCCGTCCCAGGAGGCCTCGTTGGCCGAAACGCGGTTGCCGACCACGGTCACTTCGGCCGTGCCGTCCTCGCCATAGACGAAGACGCCGCCGCCCCATCCCTCGGCCGTATTGCCGGAGATGGTATTGCCGCTGATCTCGACGACCGAGGCGCCGACGACACAGATGCCGCCGCCGTCCGCCGCCGTCTGGTTCAAGGTAATGACGTTCTTGCGGATGACCGGCGAGGCGCCGGCCACGTAGATGCCGCCGCCGCCCGCCGGGGACACCAGCGTGTAGGCCCCGTTGGTGATGGTGAAGCCTTCGAGGATGGCCGGATAGGCCCCCTGGCCCTCACCATTGGCAATCGTGACGCACGTGCCGCTGGCGGTTCCATTGATGATGGTCGCCGCGACAACAGCCGCATTGTCAGGATTGCTGCTACGGATCGTCACGCTCTTACCCGCAAAGTCGATGTGTTCGTTATACGTCCCGGCCGCAACGACAATCGTATCCCCGTCGTTTGCAGCACCGATTGCACTCTGAATCGTGCTGTACCCACCAGAGCCCACATTCAGCGTTGCGGCTTGGGCACCGGTCGCACAGAGCACGGCGATTGCCATGAGCAGGCTGATACGCGCTAGAGACAGCTGCATCGTGACAGCTCCTAATGGACCATCGTCAGATTGTAGCTTTTCTCGGACGGTTCCCCGCAACAAGGAACTGCGAGAGGTTTTGCTACTGAACACACGAACTCCCAAAGAGATAGGAATGCCAGGGTCGTGTGCGAGTCCCCCTTCATCTGCTGAAATATAGCATAGAAAGCGGCAAAGTCAAAAAAAACCGCCCTTTTTCACGTGCCGTAAACCGCCATTTTCCGTCTTATGACCCATACAGGATGTACAGGACGCCGCCCGAGCCACAAAATGTTGGGCCACAAGGGGCTAACCGCCCGTCGTCCCGCTCACACACTGCATTCAAATAGCCCGATCGGCGGCTGGTCCGGGGGTGGTCGGCCGGGGATGTACCCGAGTCCATCCCCGCCTCCCCAGTCGTGGCCGTGGCATTTTGCTTGACAGTCATTTACAACGGTCGCACAATCGCCGCAAGGTGTTCCACGGAGCGTCACTCCGCAGTGGCTTGGGTGACACATCACCGAAACTGGGGTCCATTTCAACACTTCAGGGGGTAAGCCGATGAACTTGCGATCAGCAGCGTTGTGCCTTGGGATCCTGCTGGCGACCGCGGCGGCCGTCGTGGCCGAACCGGTCGTCGATCCGCTGAACGACACGAGCGTCTACCCGATCGCCGTCTGGGCCATGGACTCTCGGACGGCCCCGGCCTTCGCGGAGATGGGGGTCAACATCTTCGTCGCGGGCGAAGGGGGCAATCCGAAGGCCTGGGCCGACGAACTGGCCAAGAACAAGTGCGTGGGGTTTGTGAACTGGCAGGGCCGCAGCGACGACGTTCGCAAGGCGGTCGCCTCCAGTCCCGGCTTCCTGGGCTGGATGCACGGCGACGAGCCGGACAATCCGGGCGTCGACGCCAAGGGCGAGTTCCACGCCACGATGACGATGCCCGAGGTGCTGATCGCCCGCTACGAGGAGATGAAGAAGTCGGCCGTGGCCGCCCCGATGTACCTGAACCTGGGCATCGGTCTGGCCGTGGGCGCCAGCCAGAGCACGCCGGACCCCCTCTACTACGAATTCATGAAATGCGCCGACGTGGTCTGCTACGACGTCTACCCCGTGTCCACGCATCCGGACGGAGAGAACCGGCTGCACCTGGTGGCCCGCGGCGTGGAGCGGCTGCGCCGCTTCGCCGGGCCCGACAAGCCGGTCTGGATCTGGCTGGAGTGCACGCGGCTGAACGGTAACGCGAGCGACATCGGCAACCGGGCGCCCCTGCCGCACGAGCTTCGCGCCGAGGTCTGGATGTCGATTCTCTACGGGGCGTCGGGCATCGGCTACTTCCCGCACCAGTTCACGCCCTACAAGGGCGGTCCCAGCGCCATTCCCGACGACATCAAGGCCGAGATGAAGCTGACCAACCGCCTGCTCCATGCGGCCGCACCGATCCTCAGGACCGGCAAGCCGTCGCGGCTGCAGGTGGACGCCGAGTCGGGCCAGGTGACCTGCGGCGCGTGGCAGACCGGCGACACGCTGCTGGTGGCGGCCGTGAACATGCGCAACGAGCCCGCCAAGGTCACGATCCACCTGCCGGAGTCGGCCAAGGAACTGAATGTCGTCGGCCAGAACTACAAGGTCAAGCCCTCGGGGGGCCTTCTGGCCCAGGAGTTCAAGCCCTACGAAGTGCGGCTATACACGACGGGCTCGGCCGTGACCTACCAGCACTACGGGTACCCTGCCCCGTCCGCGGCTGCGGCTGCCGGACGGCCGGAGGACGTCGCCATCGATTTCGAGGAGGGCTTGCCCAAGGGCGCCACCAATAAGGGCGACGCGAAGCTCACGGCCGAGCGCGTCCACGGCGGCAAGCAGGCCCTGGCCCTGTCGGAGATGAGCGACGTGACGATACCGCTGAGCGAGAAGGACGCCCGCGGCAAGGTGACGATGTGGGTCTACGACTCGTCGGTGCGCGACCAGCGCGAGGACGAGAACAAGCCGGCGAACGGGCCGGTCTGGGGCCTCCAGAACAGTCAGGGCAAGATGGTCCTGTTCGGGATCATCCGCCGCTCGTTCCTGAGCCAGAACAGTTACAGCTTCATCTACGCCGACCGCGTGCGCGGCTATCCGTCGCCGGGCTTCTGCAACAGCGACCGCACGAAGGACGGCTGGTACAAGTGGGAATTCGACCTGACGACTCCCGGCGAGATCCACGTGCGGGTCAACGACAAGGAGATCGACGCCGGGACCGCCGACGCCTTCGCCTCGTTCGCCGAGGGTTTCAACGCCATCAAGCTGGTCGGCGGCGACAAGGACGACCCGGAGAGCATTGTCGTCGACGACATCCAGGTGACCTACCCCGCGCCGGCCGAGGAGAAGCCGGGCCTGCTGGCCGACGTCCCGTTCGCCCGCGACAACCGCAAGGGCGTGCTGTGGTCGCGGACGCCCTGCAGCCGCGTGGCCGTGCCGGAGCTTGCGACCGCGCCCGCCATCGACGGCGACTATTCCGAAGAGGCCTGGGGCGGCGGCGAGACGCTGGCCTCCTGGAGCACGGTGGACGGCAAATCGATCCCGACCTACGAGACGCTCGGCGTCGTGGGGCACAAGGACGGCAAGCTGTACCTGGCATTCCGCGCGACCGAGGACTTCATGGACGACCTCGTCACGGACAAGAAGGCCGGCTGGCAGAACGACTGCATCGAGATCTTCTTCGATCCCGACAACCGCCGCACCAGCTTCTGCCACATCGTCATTACGGCCGCCGGCAACGTGGAGGCCTCGCGGCTGGTGCAGGACGCCTGGGGCGAGGGCCTGCGCGACGACGCCTGGAAGCCGACCATCACGGCCAAGACCGGTCGCTGGTCGCGCGGCTGGACGATCGAGGTGGCCATCGACCTGAAGGACATCGGCGACATGGATGCCAACAGCGTCTGGGCGTTCGACGTCTGCCGCGAACGCAAACCCGAACCGGCCGAGAACTCGGTCTACACCCAGGGCGGATTCACCGACGGCTTCACCTTCGGCGAGATGACCTTCGAGCCGGCCGACGTCACGTTGGCCAACGGCACGCTGACCAACCGCACGGACAGCCCGGTCGAGGCCCAGGTCGAGATCCTGATCTCGACGCCGGCCCCGGGCGACTGGTTCGCGGACTGGGAGGCCCGCTGGTTCGACCTGGCCCGTGAGACCGTGACGATGAAGCTCGAACCGCACGAACAGGTGCGGCTGATCAACCGCGAGTTGACGTTGAAGATGCCCGCCGGCGGCCGCCTGCGGCTGACGCTGAAGAAGCCCGGCCCGGCCCTGATGGAAGAGTTCATCGCCAACGTCTGGGGGGCGGTGGAGAAGAAGTAGGCCGGGTCAGGACGCCCAACACGCGCGTCAATGGGTGCCATGCCTGCTACGTCAGGCATGCCGGGCGGGTGACGTGGCCCACGCGTGCGCAGCCACGGACAGGTGCAGGGCGGGTGCCGCGCACCCACCATTGACGACGAATCCGCGTGGGTCCGGGGGACCCACCCTACGCACTAAGGCATAAGGTGTGAGTTGGTCTGGTGCAGTCCCGAGCGTCGTGTGCCTTCATACACTCGACATGTGAGGTAAGCTAGCTTGTCGGTTCCCAAGTTGAATCGATCTCAGTTTCAAGATGCCTTGACTAAGGGCCTTGGGCGTGCTGTGGCATATGTGAGGGTGTATGGCGAGAGCGGTGTTCGCGAGGACATCTTGCACGCATGTTCTCACAATCTGGTCTACGACCCCCAGTGCGAATGTGACCGACTAGACTACCTGCTGAACCTCATTGCGCTCTCATCCGATGTGCCGCATTACGAAAGGGCTATCTGCCGGGCCCTGGCTGAAACGAGTGACACGTGGGACGCACTCCAATTGGCTGCCTTGGCCGGTGTCTTTGCACGCAGGGGCAGTGCCGAAGCAAGGCGAGCTGTCTACAATTGCTTCGAACGTACGGCTCTCGACGAGGCGGTGGGCGATCAAGAAATCATGCTGTTGGAAGGCCTCAAAGGATTCTTGTGGATGGTCAGCCGCCACGGTTCACGGCTGGCAGCCGACCTTGAGAAAAGGCCGACAACGACTTATTACCGACCTGATTTAGCTTGGCGGGCCAGTCACTTGTTCAGCGAGCAAGTCGTTCTGCAGACTTTGTCTGCAGAAGCCACCGCCTGTGCAGGCGCTCGCACATATTTAGACGCAGTGAAGCGGTATTGGCTGAGGAAAGAGCGGCGTAGCTCTGAAGATCGCAATATTCCGACCGTTGACGAGGTTTTGCGAAACGTTGAAGACGGCAAGGACCCGAACTGGCGTTTTGCCCGCCACGCGAGTGACTCAGAGATAAATACTATATTCGAATACATGCTGAACGAAACGCGTTTAGATCAACTCGTGAAGTTGCTGAGGATCTTTGTGAAACGGGAAGTGCCTCGTTTGGATGGCCGGTTGTTCGAACTGGCTGAGCACGAGGAAGCAATCATCAGACGCTTGGCGATGAGGGCGCTTGGCAAGTCCGACGATCTTTGGGTGCGTGAGTTTGCCTTCTCTCTCCTTAAGCGCTGCCCTCAATCAGCTGGTGAAGGAGCAATAAACATGCTCTTTCACACGTATCAGGCTGGAGACCATGAGGTGATCGAGCGAGTATTACCGGTCGTCTTTAGTGCCGAAAGTCGACACACTCTAAGTATGGACATCCTGGCGTTGGCGGAGTCTTATCAGGATCCGTGCCTGGCGCAGAGCCTGCTATGGCTCTATGAGTGCGGGCCCAGCACCAATTACCGCTGTCGAGCAGTAGAATGCATGCTGAAGATTGATGTTGCTCCGCAGTGGCTGTTTCAGGAGTGCCTAGATGATTGCAATTCCGAGACGCGCGAATTGGCAGCGGCGGGTGGCCGGGCTGAGTGAGCCGGGTGAAACTATGAAAGCGTGGCTCCTGCCGTTGGCGTAAGCTAACGGTTGGAATGTTCTTTAGAAAGGAGCCACGCTATGAGAGAGTATATCGCATTCGACAGCCACCGGAAGTACACTTTAGCGGAGCGGGAGGACCAGGCGACGGGGGAGGCTCGTCAGCATCGGATCGAGCACCGTCGCGGTGCGTTGGCCGGGGTGCCACGGTCTAGCCGGAGGCTAGGCCATGATGAGCGACCGAGTCGGTCCGGGTTGAGTGAGCAACCGGGCTTAGTTGGTGAATGGCAATCTTGAACTGTAACGCGGCGGGTCTCGGCCCGCCGTGTTCCTTTGTATCCGTTCCGCCAAGTGCACTGGCGGGGGGCGGGGGCGGTTGTGGTGCGGGCGGGCGTTCAGGCTGGGAGGGATG
>JAFGPY010000072.1 GCA_016935955.1 Planctomycetota bacterium | reverse complement strand
CTTGCGTTTTGCAGGCGGGCGGGGAAATGTCCTGTTCGTCAGGCTCATCCTCAGCCTGGCCGACCGAAAGGCCGTGAACGGTTACAGTCACCCCAACTGCAAGACGCTGGTTTGTTTCGTCTATGACCCGGAAGGGCGCATAGGCAACCCAGTCGGCCTTGAAACAGACCTGTCTCAGGACGATGACGGCCTCAAGGTTGTGGTGATTGTCGCTCCCAAATGAAAGATGTAGCCACACGCCCGCTGCGTTCGTTCCATTCGAACTGATTCCCGCCGAGGCGGTCCTTTACAGGGCCGCCTCGCGTGCTTGTGGTTTCGCTCCGGCGGCTATCTCCGTCATAGGATAAGCCTAGCCGTACTGTGAGAAAATGCATTGTGACCACTTCGAGAACCGTGTTGAATGGGACATAGGATTGGCGGCACCGGTCGTGGTGAGAATTCTCAGAAAGGAAACCCCAGGTCATGATACACGCAAGAGTCGCTCTTCTGATGGTCATGAGTGTAGTAGTCTCGGCCGCAGCGCCGATCGGCTGCTTTGCCGACGGGGCCGCGAGTCCCATGCCGACACAGCCGCCGCTGGCCTCAACGGCCCCCGGCTTCTATGCCTTGTATGTCGACTTCGAATGGGACAAGGGGTACATGGAAGTGGCCGACGACATCAAGGCCACGGGCATCCGCGACCTGCTCGGCCGCGTGCGGGTCGGCAGCAAGGCGGGCGAGGCGGCGCTGCTGCGGGCCGCACAGGACGGCATGAACGTCACCCTGTCGCTCAGCACGGGACGAAAGGCCTTCGGGCAGGACGCCGAGAAGGCCATGGCCGAGTATGTCGAGCACATCCGCCGCTATGTCGGCCGGTACGGTTCCAGCGGATCGTTCTGGAAGGAGCACCCGGAGGTCGCGCCGCGGCCGGTTCGCCATTGGCTCATCTGGGGCGAACCCAACATCGAGATGCTCATGCCTCCCGAGGGCACAGGCCGCGTGGACCTTTACGCCCGAATTCTGAAGACCGCCTCCGAGGAGGTCCGCCGCCTTGACCCTGCGGCCAGGCTCATCGCCTTCAACACGTCCGACGGAGCCCCGCACCATGGCCGCGGCCTCAGACCCGACAGCTTCTACAACGGCTACGTCGGCTGGCGGCGGTTCATCCGTGAGGTCAACGAGAAGACCGGAACGGATCTCTACGACATCGTCGGCACGCATCCCTACCATCAGCCACTGTGCCCGGAAGAAGGCGGCATCGTCACCGGCGTCAAGATGGTCCGCGAACTGGCGCGTAAACAAGGGTTCCTCGACAAGCCGCTCTGGTTCACCGAGATCGGCTACCCGACCGTTTACCCGGGAAACAAGCAGGTCCGCGACGAGCGGCAACAGGCCTGTTTCCTCGTTCGCATGTTTGCGATCTCTGCCTCCTGTGGCGTCGAGCAGGTCCAGGTCATGTACGTCCGGGACATAGTTCACGCCGAGACCCTTCCCGGCCAGGGCCAGACACAACGCAACTTCGGCTTCTTCTTCGAGCCCGGGAAGTGGAAGGAGCAGGCCGTGGCCACCCGGATCATGACCACGCTCGTTCCCGACCCGCGCCGGGAGGTTATGACCATTAACGAAGAGCCCAAAGGCGTCTATGCCTACCAGTTCAAGGGGCTTGACGGTTTGCCGATCGTCATGGCCTGGCACTCGGCCTACGGGCAAGCAGAAGAGCGGAGCTTCAACGTGGCGCTCGACGGCGGCAAGGACGTGACCCTCGTAGACATGCTGGGCAAGGATATTCGCTCGCTCACGCCGACCGCGGACGGCAAGGTCGGTGTCACCGTCAGCGAAGCGCCCGTCTATATCGTTCCCGCGCCTGCGGAACGTGTGCGTGCAGCCCTGGCTTCGTCATCCGCGAGCGACGCGAAGTGACGCAAATAGCGAGGCCTCGCGTCGCGTCCCGGCAGATCGTGTCTCAATTCTTCTTGGGTGGCTGCCAGTTGGGATTCGCTTTCGGGAAGACCTCGAACGGCGGATTACCGGCGGGTGCGTTGGGTGACGGATTCTCCGGCAGCGGCTCGTCGGTCTGCGTGAAGCGCATGCTCGCGACGGCGCTGGTCGTCATGCCGTCCTTGAAGGCCCGTGCCTTGACCGTTGCGGACGCCGTCAGCGTGAACGGTTTTTCGTAGAGCGGCGACGACTCGTCCGGTTCCGTGCCGTTGAGTGTGTAACGTATCTGTGCCCCGGGCGTGTGCGACGACAGCGAGACGGTTACCTGCTTGTTGAATACCGCGCCGCGGGGGCAAATGTCCGGGCTCCAGACCAGTGATGGGTTGCAGGCGGGAACCGTCTGGGCGACGCCCCGGGTCGGCGTGCCGCCAAAGACGCCGCGCTCGTCGAAGGCTACCGGGTCCAGGCAGATGTCCCGCGACCAACCCTTCTCGGTGCCGGTCTTCTGGTGGTAAAGGTGCCAGAGTTGCCCGGCGCGGTCGCGAATGACCGAACCGTGTCCCGGGCCGTTGATCGACGGCAGGTCCTGGAATACGGGATTCTTCTCATACTTGGTGAACGGTCCGATCGGCGTCGGTGCCGTGGCGTAGCCGATGGCGTAGTAGATCGACTGTCCGTCGCTGCCGGAGTAGAGCAGGTAATAGCGCCCGTCGTGTTTGAGCATCCACGGGCCCTCGTTGATCGCGAAACTGTGCTTCTCCCAGTCCTGACTGATCTCGAAGCACTTGGTCACCGGCCCACCCGTTTCCGTGGGACTCTTCATCGGCACGCAGTACATGGTGAACGACGGCGTGTTGGTGAAATACAGGTAGAGCCGCCCATCGTCGTCGCGGAACAGATGGGCGTCGATGCCCGGAATGGCCAGGTAGCCGAGATCCTTGAACATGGCGTCGGGCCGGTCGGCCACCGCCACGCCGATCTTGTAGCGCCGCGTGTAGACCATATAGAACTTGCCGTCCTCCGGGTGACGATAGACCTCCGGCGCCCAGACGCCCTTGAACTCGTCGGGCAGCACCTGCGGCCCTTTCGTCCAGTGCACCAGGTCGCTCGACGTGAAGACGTTGAGCCCGGGATTGGTCGAGTAATAGTAGTAGACGCCCTCGTGTAGGATGACCGCCGGATCAGCGCCGCCCCGCGCATCCTTAGTCAGGATCGGATTGGTGTACGTGGCGGTCGCCGGCTTTCCTTCGGCGGCGCAGGACGCGCACGAGACAGCCGCCATCAGCGAACCCAGACAACACAGGGCGCCCATCACCCGCGCTTTCTGATTGCGAGATTTCATCGTTGTCTCCCATCCCGAGCGACCGTCGAACTCACGACCATCCTGCCGCCGTCGGCCTGCGGTCCGAACCCGAACTGCATTGCCACAAAGCCATTCTAGCGGCATCGACCTCCCATGTCACCGCCGCAAGTCGGCAAGACCGGTGTTGGCTCACCAGCCGCAGCCCGTCTGGTCAGGTGTTCGCTGGTGTGGTTCGTATGTTGCGAAACGCGCGGCGGATTCTCTTGAACGTGAGCGCGGATTCTGGTTGAATCACCGGTAGTCGGGCCCTGTCCGCTTCGCACCTCGCCCGGCGGCAGCATGTCCGTGGGGATGCCTATGGCGGATCAGCCGAACCAGACGGCCGAACACACCTGGAGCCTGACCGAACGCGAACTGGCCTCGCGGCTGTCGTGGTTCATCAGCATCCGCTGGTTCGCGGGACTGACGGCGCTGGCGTTCCTGGCCGTCGCCTGGCATGGTTTCGGCATTCGCTTCACGGGGACCGACCAGGTCGTCGAGCGGATCCTTGCCGCCGTCATGGGCCTGTTCTTCTACAACGCCGTCCTCGTAATCCTGGTCTGGGTCTTTCGCGTTCGCGGCCTCCTCGGGCCCCGGGCCATCCACACGTTCGCCAACGTCCAGATCGTCTGCGACCTGGTCTGCGTGGCCGTTATCTGGCATTACACGGGCGGCATCGAGAACGCCTTCTGTATCCTGTTCGTCTTCCCGATGGTCTGGGCCAGCGAACTCCTGAGCCGCACGAACGCCTACCTTCACGCGGTCCTCGGCGCTACGTTGCTGAACGGTGTCGCCTGGGGCGAGTACACCGGGTTGCTTGATCACGTGCACCTCGTCCGCGTCTCCGAGCAGTGCATTATCGATTTCGTGCCGCCGAACCTCTATCGCGATTGGGCCTTCGTTGTCATGGTCTGCCTGGCCGTCTCGGGCGGCATCCTCATCACGGTCTTCCTGGCCGGGACGATTGCCCGGCGGCTGCGCCTTCGGGAGAATCAGCTCGAAGAGGCCTACCGCAAGCTGCAGACTATCGACACGCTGAAGACCAACTTCATGCGGCAGGCCAGCCACGAATTGCGGGCGCCGCTCTCGGCCACGTACATGATGCTCAAAACCGTCGAGCAGGACGTCGCCGACAAGATCGACCCGAAGCAGCACGAGATGATCGTCCGCGCAACCGAGCGTGTCGATTCCCTGACGCGGCTGGTCAACGACCTTCTCCTGTTCAGCCGCCTGGAGGGCGAAGTCGACGTGCCCGTGCATCGGCGGCCGATGGCCTTTGACGAGGTGGTGCGGCAGACGATCGAACTGTTGACTCCCAGCGCCGAGGCCAAGAACCTGCGGCTCGAGTACGACGTTGGACCGGCCCAGGTCGTGGCCGAGCAGGAGGAACTGACCGAAATCGTCACCAACCTGATCAGCAACGCCATTCGCTACACGCCCGAGGGCGGCCGCGTGTCGGTCCGGCTGTCGTCCGAGATCCACCAGGCCGTGCTCGAAGTGGCCGACACGGGCATCGGCATCGGCCAGGAGGACTTGCCGCGGGTCTTTGACGAGTTCTTCCGCAGCAACGAAGCCAAGAAAGCCGTCAAGTACGGCACCGGTATAGGCCTGGCCATCGTCAAGAAGATCGTTCAGTCGCTCCGGGGAACGGTCGATGTGCGCAGCATCCGGGGCGAAGGGACCACGTTCACGGTTCGCCTGCCCCTGGCCGCCCGGAATTGACAGACTGCTACCTCCACGCCGCTTTTGACCTGAAGAGCTTTCTGGGGTATTCTTATACGGGGTCTAGTAGAAAGGGAGTCCCTGCACCTATGCAGGGCGATTTTCCCCGCTTGCGACAGAGGAGCCCTCTTATGATTCGTTCTGTTTTCGCCGCGTCGATCCTTTTGCTGATCACTGCCGCGGTCGCCATGGCCCAGGCCCCTTACGTCGGGGCCAACGAAGCCGACAACGAGTTCGCCAATATCACGGCGGCCGACATGGACATCATCCGCACCAAGAAGGTGCTCTTCGCCAGCCGTTCCTGGGGGCTGAATACCGGCAACGGTCTGACCTCCTTGGCCAACCAGAACCCCATGTATCGCCTCAATCGCATCTGGGGCATCAACGTCATGTACGGGGAGGACATCCCCGTGGACGTCTACGAGACCTACGACGTCGTCAACTTCCTGGCCACCTACTGGCCGTGGACCGCCCGCGTCGACGAACTCGACAACTACATCCGCACCCGCTATCACGACGACATCGATGCGGCCATTATCTTCTACCACCTTGCCGCTCCAAGCCTTTACGACTACTACACGCAGAAGATGGACGCCCTGCGACGTGACTTCCCGCACATCAAGTTCATCTACGTGACCTCGGGCGTCTCGACCCTGGCCGACGATCCGAGCAACCCGCCGTCCTGTCAGTTCGGACAGATGATCCTCGACAACTATCGCGGCGTCGTGCCGATCTATGACATCAAGGACATCGTCTCGACGCATGCCGACGGCACGTCCGCCGGGTGCCGCATGTGCCCCGAGTTCAACACCAGTGGCGACAACATCCATCCCAACCTGATGTTCGCCCAGGAACGCCTCGGCAAGGCCTTCCTGCTGATGCTCTACAAGCTGTTCTGCGCCCCGGGCCTGACGGCCAACGCCGGGGCCGACCAGGAAGTCGTCGACACCGACCAGAACGGCTACGAAGCTGTGACCCTGGACGGCTCGTCGTCGTACGATTCCGAGAACACGATCGTCAGTTGGGTCTGGCGCGAGGGCACAACGATCATCGCCACGGGCGAGACGGCCAGCGTCAATCTGGCCGTCGGCGTGCACCACATTACCCTGACGGTCACCAACAACGCCACGCCTGATCCGATGTCCGAGGCTGACCCGGTGATCGTCACCGTCAGCGAGCAGACGCCCCTGACGGCCTACGCCGGCCCGGACCAGACGGTCATCGACATGGACGACAACGGGTCGCAGGCAGTGACCCTGAACGCCTCGGGCTCACTGGAGCCGGGCGGGCCAATCGTCAGTTGGGTCTGGAGCGAGGCCGGCCAGCAGATCGCCACCGGCGAGACCGTCCAGGTGACCCTTGGCATAGGCGTCCATGTCATCACGCTGACTGCTACCAACGGCGTCTCCAATACGGATACCGATACGGTCGCCATCACGGTGATGGAGCCGGACGTCCGCGTTCGCGATGGCCTGCAGGCCCTCTACACCTTCGAAGAGGGCTCCGGTGCGGCCGTGCACGATGTGTCGAATGTCGGCACCCCTCTGGACCTGGTCGTGGCCGACACCGGAGCCGTCACTTGGGGCAGCGGCATCCTGGCCGTCAACTCGGCGACGATGATCGCCTCGCCCGGCGCAGCCACCAAACTCGTGGACGCCTGCCAGCCCACCGGCTCGATGTCGATCGAGGCCTGGATCAAGCCCGCCAACGTTACCCAGGACGGACCGGCGTGCATCGTCACCATGTCGGCTGACCACGACAACCGCAACTTCACGCTGGGGCAGGGCCTGACCAGTCCCGAACCGCCGGCTCTCTACAATTGCCGCTTCCGGGCCAGCGGCACGTCGAACAACGGTGAGCCTTCCATCACCACGGCCGACGGCACGGCGACGATCGACCTGACGCACGTGGTCTACACACGAAGCGCCGCCGGGCCGGCCAAGATCTACATCAACGGCATCGAGCGGGCCAGTGGAGAAGTCGAGGGCGTGCTGGCCGTGTGGGATGACACCTATCGCCTGGCCCTGGGCAACGAGTTGATCGGCGGACGTCCGTGGCTCGGCGAATACCACTTGGTCGCCCTTTATAACCGTGTCCTGACGACCGACGAGATCACCCGCAACTACCAGGTCGGGACCAATCCGGCGCCGGCGGCCGCACCGCAGGTGGTCGGCTGGCAGACTGTCGCAGACCACGGGCCTCTGGGCGAGATCGCCACGGTTCTGGACGACAACGCAATCGAATCGCGCGGCAGCGGCCTGCGCAAAATCGTTGTCACGCTGAGCCAGCCCATCGTGCCGTCGACCCTCACGGCCGGGGCCGTGACGCTGACCGGCCAGATCAGCGGCAACGTGTCCTCGCTCATCAACGGCCTGTCGCTGAACGCCACGGGCACGATCCTGACCATCACGCTCTCGTCCGCTGCGCCGAACGCCGACGTCCTGACGTTGACTCTGACGACGACCCTCACCGACTACTACGGCCAGCCGATCGTCGGCGACCGCAACGTCAACATCCGCACGCTGGCGGGCGACGTGGACGCCTCGGGCGCCGTGACGGCGGCCGATGTTCTTGCCGTGCGGTCGCAGGCCGGCAAGGCGTTGGCTTCCGGGCTGCTGCGATACGACGTGGATGGTTCCGGAACTCTGACGGCCGCAGACATGCGAGCCGTCCGCGCCTGTCTCGGCACGTCGCTGCCTTGACAACTGTTCCCGGCCGGGCGCTCAGGCAGGACAATAAGGTACGCCCGACGAGGCAACACTAATTTGCGGACGGGGCTTCTCCTGCAGGGAAGCCCCGTTCTTTCGTTTCTGTTGCGGAAAACATTATCGTCGGCCCACTCGACCCATTGCGGCGTATCCTGCGACTTGACCAAGGCGACCTTCGCGCGTAATATGGGCGTTTCCGAGAGGTTGTAACGCGATTGCCTGCGGCCGTCGCGTGTCTGATGGATGGGGCGACCGCCGGCGGATTGAGAGGATCGGATCATGCGAATCATTGACATGCACAGTCACATGTACAGTCGGACGACGGAGGACTACGATCGGATGCGGTTGTCGGGCATCGAGGCGGTGGTCGAGCCGGCGTTCTGGGGCGGCTGCGACAAGACCAGCGCCGACAGCCACCTGGACTACTTCAACCACATCACCACCTTCGAGCCGGCCCGCGCCGCCAAACGCAACATCAAGCACT
>JAFGPY010000071.1 GCA_016935955.1 Planctomycetota bacterium | reverse complement strand
GACGGCACAACGATGCTGCTGGGCGACCTCTTCCTGGAACTGGGTGGCCAGACCTACGGCGTGGTGACGCAATCGGCGTCGCAGGGTCTTGGCGCCGGCGGGGTGTACCAGGTGATGTCGGAATCTGACGTTCAGGTTCTGCAGCCGGGTAACCGAAGCTATTACGGTACGACGTACACGCGTGAGAATGATTACGGTCCTGATGCGACGATCCCCGAGATCGCCGGTCCGTGGGCCGTCAGCGGTTCTATCGACGCCGGTCAGCAGGTTGGCATTGCGTCTATCGAGACGGCCCTGTTCGACTACGGCGGCAGCGAGAACGGAACGTTCCTGATCGAGTACACGCTCGACCTGGCCCTGTTCGGCGACTGCCTGCCCGGTTCGACGGCCAACGCCCACGTGACGTGGGGTTGCGGCAATGACGTGATCGAGGTCGAGACGACGATGATCCCGGAGCCGGCCACCATGGCCCTGCTGGGCTTTGGCGTGCTCGGGCTGATCCTTCGGCGCAAGGACTAACCATCCCCCGCACACTGTGCGGCAGCAATCAGAAGACCTTTGGCCTCGGACGCTGCGTGGGCGCCCGGGGCCATCGTCTTTTTGCGGAAGGTGCGCGACGCCTTGCGGGAAGTGCGCGGCCTACTTCGCGCCGGTCTCCACGGCGCCGATGTCGGGGGCCTTGCCCTGGTAGGCCAGGTTGACGGCATCGCCCGCGGCCCAGGTCAGTTCGCGGTCGACCGTCAGCGTCCGCATGTCGTAGTCCACGGCCGTCACGCGAACCGCGTCGTTGCCGCCGATCCTGACGAGGTCGCCGTCGATGCGGCGGAAACCGTCGCAGAAATAGAGGGCGTCCTCGACGACCACCTGCGTGCCCTGGCCGGCGAAGCGCGTGCGCGTCAGGGCGGCGCCGCCGTCGATGCACGGCGAGCCCGGCGCGGGACGGAAGTCGCCCTTGTCGGGCGCGGTCAGTTTCGGGTCGGCCTCCAGGTTGCCGTCGAAGAGCTGACGGCGGCACATCTTGGGCGATTCGGCCACCACCTCGGCCAGGGTCATCAGCTGGCCCGGTTCCTTGCCGTCGGGGATCAGCTCGAAGACCTTGCCGTCTTCGGGCCCGCCGAACAACAGGTTGCCCGTGAAGAGGTTGGCCTGCTGGGTGGTGAAGTTCTTGTAGAACGGCATCGGCAGACGCAGCGGCGTCGTGAAGCCGGAGAAGAGGTTGTTCTTGAAGACGTTGTCGCTGACCGGCAGCAGCGTACCGGCCACACCGCGATAGGTCAGCGGCACCTGGCAGTCGACGAACGTGTTGTTGTAGATGCGGCTGTGCTGGGCGAGGTCCATGCTGCCGTACTCGTCGACGCTCGACTTGAGCCAGAGCACGCCGTGGAAGTAGGTCGGGTGCGGTTTGGAGCGCACGGCCCGGCAGTGCGTGAAGATGTTCCGCCGCACGATGGTCTTCTCGGCGTGGAACTGGATGAACGAGGCGGCCAGGCCGGTCATGGTGTTGTCTTCGACGAGCGTGTGGGCGGCGGCATGGAAGCTGACGCACTTCCACTTGGGCTCGTGAAACGTGTTGCCGCGAATGATGTTGTGCGACGCGATGCAATCGGGGTCGTGGCCCATGATGCTCACGGCCACGTGAGTGATCTCGTGAAATTCGTTGCCCTCGACCAGGTTGTAGTGGCTGTCGCGCCAGAGGCTGATGTAGTCGGCCAGGGCCGGCTCGGGATCGTCCGGCGTCCAGCCCTCGGGGTACGCTATGGCGTCGAGAAACTTGCAACCGGCGATCGCGTTGTAGCTGCCGTTGTTGACGTAGATGCCGTGGTACATGCGGCAGCGCTCGAACGTGCAGTTGCGGACCGTGTTGTGGTGGGCGTAGTCGCCGATGTAGACCCAACCTTCCGCGTCGCGGAACGTCATCCCGTCAATGATCGTGTAGTCGTTGCCCGCGCCGAGTTTCCAGGCAAACCGCTCTTCCCACTTGCCGCCGTCGGTCTCCTTGCTCGTCGTGATGACGACCTCGCCTTCGCCCTGGCGGCGATAGGTGATTGGGGCTTCGGCCGTGCCGCCATGGGCCGGACGAATGCGGCCGACGTACGTGCCCGGCAGGATGTTGACGGTGTCGCCCGCGGCGGCCAGCGTGGCGGCCTTGGCAATCGTGGCGAAGGCCTTCCCGGCCGAGAGGCCGGAGTTCTCGTCGCTGCCCTGTGGCGAAACGTAATACGTCTTGCCCTCGGCGGCAAAGACGCCGCCCGTTGCGACCATCGGCAACAGCGCCGCGGCCATCAGAAGCATCGTCGATCCAAACGTAACGTGTCCCGACCTCATGGGTGGCCTCCCTTTGTACACCCGGGAAATGATGAACAGCGGTTGAATATTCTGAGGTAATGAACCCCGGCGGCAAGGCGGAGTGTCGCGCGGATCGACCGGTCGGCGGCAGGAGCGCAACAGCAGGGGGCGACCCGTCGGTCGCCCCCGCCAAGACAGAATACCCACTTTCGGGCTGTGCGGGACTTCCCCGGTCCCGCGAATCGAACGGGTTGCTCTCTACTTCCTGCGACGCAGCGCCAGACCCGCCAGACCCAGACCCAGCATGGCCATGGTGGCTGGCTCGGGAACCGTGCACCACGTGTCGATGACCAGTTCGTCGACCATGACGGCGCCGTCGATGCGGATCACCTCAAGGCTCGGATTCGGGTACAGCTCGATCAGGTACGTGCTGTGGAACCATTCGCCGTCGGCCGGCGGCGGCTCCATCGTCGGTCCGAGCGGCGTGGTCGCGACCTCGGTGACCGTGCCGCCCCACATCGACTCCGAGACGATCGGGAACGTGCCGGGAGCCTGGGACGCCCAGGTCAACTGGACCCAGATGTACTTGACCGGCAGCGGTAGGGGCCGATTGGGAATCTCCACGATGATCGTTCCCGACAACGGCCAGACGCCGACGCGGCCGCCCCACGCTTCCCACCATTCCTGCCCGACGCCTGGGTAGACCTCGATCTGGGCTGAGCCGTAGGGGTTCATCTCAATATCCGGACTGGCCAACGGGTCCGGCTGCATGAACTCCCACCGGGTAAAGGTGGTTCCTTCCTGCCCGCGCCACGGCGGCGGGTTCAGGTCGTCGGCCCATGCAGCCGACGCACAAGCCAGCACAACCACAGCAACAACGCTCGTCCAGACACCTTTCATCGCCTTGTTCCTCCCTTTAGGATTCAATCCCAGACGTTGAGGGGTCCCCGCAAGACGATATGCACCCCATGCCAGCGCGAAAAAAAAGCAGCGAACCCAAGAGCCTTCGCTCCCCCGGTCCGCTGCCGATATGCTGATCTCTATATACATCGGGGCGTACTATCCGGCCCCGATGCCCCTTTCACTACGGTAAATGTACCACAGAATACACCGAAGTCAAACCCTTGCGGCGGTTTTGTGATCGTTCGCGAACGCATTCTTGCGGCAAGGGGGAGGAATCCGGGCCACCAGCAACAGACGATATAGTTATCGCAAGAGGAATGCTATAGTTTAACCGGCGCAGCCTGCTTTCCGCCCACCGCGTGGGCACCCATCTACCCCGCGTGGGCTGCGTAGAACTCGTCGTAGTCGGCCAGCATCTTCTTCAGCAGGTTCGGCGTGTCGAGGCCGTACGGGCAGCGGCTGCTGCATTGGCGGCACTCGGTGCACTGCTCGATGCGGTGCATCTTCTCGCGCCACTCGTCCGTCAAGAGCGGCTGGTACGGCGACCGCCTCAGCAGCAACGACATCCGCGCCGCCATCGGGATCGGAATGTCCTGCGGGCACGGCAGGCAGTAGCCGCAACCGCGGCAGAAGTCGCCGGCCAGCTCGCGGCGGTCGCGGGCGATGGTCTCGCGCATGGCCTCGTCGAGTTGCGGCGGATGGGCGTCCAGGCGCAGGAACTCGTCGAGCTCCGCTTCCTTCTGAATGCCCCAGATGGGCACCACATTCTCGTATTGCCGCAGGAAGGTGAACGTCGTGGCGGCTTGGGTGATCAGGCCGCCGCTCAGGGCCTTCATGGCGATCAGGCCGACGTCCTTCTCGCGGCACAGCGCCGGCAGACGCAGGTCCTCGTCGCTGGAAATCGAACTCAAGGGAAACTGCAGCGTGTCGTAGAGGCCCGACGCCAGGGCCTCCAGCGCCACGCTCAGGCGGTGGTTGGTGACGCCGATGAAACGGACCATGCCCTTCTTTTGCGCCTCCAGCGCTCCGGCGTAGGTCGATTCGGCGTCGTCCGGGTCGGGCAGCGCCGAGGGATTGTGCAGTTGCAGCACGTCCACGTGGTCGGTCTTCATGTTCCGCAGGCTCGTGGCCAG
>JAFGPY010000070.1 GCA_016935955.1 Planctomycetota bacterium | reverse complement strand
GATCATCAGCAAGCAGAGCGGCGTCAGCGAAGTGCTGACGCACGTGCTCAAGGTCGACTTCTGGGACATCAACGAGATGGCCAACAAAATCATCGCCGTGTTGCGGCACGCTCCGTTGCGTGAGACGCTGAAGAAGCACGCACATTTTGAAGTCCGCAAGTTTTCCTGGCACGATGCCTCGCGGTCTTGCATGGATATCTACGAGCGGCTGACGGCTCGCGTCTGACCGGCGGTGTTGCCACGGTCGTGCGTGACGTCGGGCGCGGGTCTGTTTCTGTCTGATACAGGAAGGACACTGCAACTCCCATGGCTTCCGTCTGCTTCTACTTCCAGGTGCACCAGCCGTATCGCCTTCGCCGCTACAGCGTGTTCGACGCCGACCCCTACTACTTCGACGACTACAAAAACGCCGAAATCTGCCGCAAGGTCGCCGCCAAGTGCTACCTGCCGAGCAACCGGCTGATGCTGGAACTGATCCAGCGCCACAAGGGTCGCTTCCGCGTCAGCTACTCGATCAGCGGCGTGGCCGTCGACCAGTTCATCGAGTACTGCCCGGAGGTGATCGACTCGTTCCGGGCGCTGGTCAACACCGGTTGCGTCGAACTGCTGGCCGAGACCTACTACCACAGCCTGTCGTTCCTCTACAGCCGCGAGGAGTTCCGCCACCAGGTCACGAGCCACAAGGCCAAGATGCAGGAAGTCTTCGGCTACGAGCCGCGCGTCTTCCGCAACACCGAGCTGATCTACAACAACGACCTGGCCCACTACGTGCAGGACATGGGCTACGCCGGCATCCTGGCCGAGGGGGCCGACTACGTGCTCGGCTATCGCAGCCCGAATTTCCTCTACCGGCCGCTGGGCACCGACCGCATCAAGCTGATGCTCAAGAACTACCGCCTCAGCGACGACATCGCCTTCCGTTTCTCGAACCGCGGCTGGAGCGAATGGCCGCTGACGGCCGAGAAGTTCGCCCGCTGGGTCAACGAGGTCAACGGCAACGGCTTCGTCGTCAATCTGTTCATGGACTACGAGACCCTGGGCGAGCACCAGTGGGAAGACACGGGCATCTTCCAGTTCATGTCCAAGCTGCCCGAGGTGATCCTCGATCACTCGGACAACGACTTCCTGCGGCTGTCGGAAGTGGCCGACCGTTACGACGTCAGCGGCTCGCTCGACGTCCCGCACATGGTCTCCTGGGCCGACATGGAGCGCGACCTGTCGGCCTGGCTCGGCAACAGCATGCAGTCCAACGCCCTGCACGAACTCTATCGCCTCGAGCGGCAGGTCAAGGAGAAGGGCGATCCGATGCTGCTGCACGACTGGCGGCGGCTGCAGACCTCGGACCACTTCTACTACATGTGCACGAAGTGGTTCTCCGACGGCGACGTCCACAAGTACTTCAACCCGTACGACTCGCCGTACGACTCATACATCAACTTCATGAACGTGCTCGACAACATCCGCCAGCGGCTCAGGCACTAGGTCGCGGCGTTCGGTTGCTTCAAATCAGGGGTGCCATGGCGGCCGTTGTGTGCCGCCATGGTCGTTCCGAGTTGGCCGCAACGGCTGTCGGCAATCGAATCTCGCCGCCTAATCGCTTGCCGTCCGGCGGGCGGACAACGTATACTGAAAAGCGCCGGCGACGGTCGCGGCGGACCGCTGCAACTTCGCCGGCATCCCTGTGCCGCAAGGAGCCACCGCCATGGAACAGTCCTTGCTGCGAAGCGGTTCGTCGAATCGTCCAAGCTCGCGTCACTCTGGAGGCGGCCACCTGATGTGGACCTACGTCGCCGGTCACGAAAGCCTGCAGAACGTCAACTGGGCCCTCGACCGCGAGTACCTGCTGACCAACGGTCTGGGCGGCTACTCGTCCAGCACGTTGCTGGGCTGCGACACGCGACGGTACCACGGCCTGCTGGTGGCGGCCATGAAGCCGCCGCTCGACCGTCGCCTGCTGCTCAGCCACCTCGACGAAATTCTTTTCCTCGGCGACCGGCAGCATTGCCTCAGCACCGTTGAGTACGCCGACGGATTCTTCCCGGGCGGCTACACCTACCTGCAGGACTTCCACCTCGATCCGCTGCCGACGTGGCGATGGCGCGTCGGTGACGTGGAACTGACCAAACGCCTGGTCATGGTGCACGGCCAGAACTGCGTGCTCGTCCACTATGCGGCCACGGGACCGCTCGACGGCGCGAAGCTGGTCCTGTCGCCGTTTGTCGCCATGCGCGACTTCCACCACCTGGGCCACGAACAGCGCGACCTGCACGCCGAACTGAGCGGCGCGGCCATCGGCTTCCGCCTGCCGATCGATTCCGGCCGCTTCCTCTACGTCCACGTGACCGACGGCCGGGCCGAACTCGGCCCCATCTGGTACAACCGCGTGCACCGTCGCCAGGAGGCTCTTCGCGGACAGGACCACCTCGAGGACCTGCTGCGGGTCGGCACGTTGACGGTCGATCTGGCCGCGACGTCGGCCGTGACCGTGACGGCCAACGTCTCTTCGTCGCAGGACCCCGTGACGTTCATCGAAGCCCGCGAGGGCGAACTCGAGCGCCGCCGCGAACTCATCCGCATGGCCGGCCCGCGCGACCTGCGCGAGCAGGCCCTCGTCGTGGCCGCCGACCAGTTCCTGGTCGAGCGCGGCGAGGGCGACGACCGCCCGGTCAGCATCCTGGCCGGCTACCCGTGGTTCGCCGACTGGGGCCGCGACGCCATGATCGCGCTGCCCGGTTTGTGCATCGAAACCGGTCGGCTCGACCTGGCCTGCGAAGTCCTGGCGCTGTTCGCCGGCCTGGTCAACGAAGGCATGCTGCCCAACCGCTTCGAGGACACCGGCGACCAGTTGTCTTACAACTCGGTCGATTCGGCCCTGTGGTTCATCCAGGCCGGCGAGGCCCTGATCCGCGAGACGCGCTACCGCGACTTCCTTCGCGACACGCTCTGGCCTGCGGCCGTCGAGATCATCGAACGCTACTCGGGCGGCACGCGGTACAACATCCACGCCGATACCGACGGCCTGATCGTCGCCGGCGACGCCGGAACGCAACTGACGTGGATGGACGCCAAGTGCGGCGACACGGTTTTCACGCCGCGTTACGGCAAGGCCGTCGAGATCAACGCCCTGTGGGTCTCGGCCCTGCACGTTGCCGCCGAGTGGGCCCACTGGTTGTCGCTGCCGGTGCCGGATCCCGTGCGGCACCGCAAGGAGACGACCGAGGCCTTCCGCCGCACGTTCTGGAACGAGTCGCTGGGCTGCCTCTACGACTGCGTCAACGACCGCGGGGCCGACGCCACGATCCGGCCCAACCAGTTGTTTGGCGTCTCGTTGCCGCACGCGCCGATCGACGGCAAGCAGGGACGCGCGGTGGTCAACGTAGTCCGCCAGAAACTGCTGACGCCGTTCGGCCTGCGGAGCCTGCCGCCGGACGTCCCCAACTATCACGGGCAATACGCCGGCGGATGGTTCGATCGCGACCGGGCCTACCATCAGGGCACCGCCTGGGCCTGGCTGCTCGGGGCCTACGTCGATGCCCTGATGGCCACGGCCGACGTGCCGTCGGTCGCCCGGCACGAAGCCCAGCAACTGATCGACAGTGCCCTCGGAAACCTCGACGACGGAGCCTTGGGATCGATCAACGAGATTTTCGACGGCGATCCGCCGCACACGCCGCGCGGCTGCATTGCCCAGGCCTGGAGCGTTGCCGAAATCCTGAGAGTCAAACGTGCCTATGAGCTTTAGAGCCACCTCCAGTAACGTACGGTCACTTTCCCGGGTGGCATGGCCACGCTTGACGCAGTCCCCGAGCGCGGTCGAGGGGCGTGGCCATGGAGTACCGATCGTTCTCTGGTGCATGGTGCTTGCCGTCGCAGTCACGTTGCCGTGCGCAGCCGCGGAGACCGATTCAGCGACCGTCCAGTTTGCCGCCGCCGACACGGCCCTCAGCGGACGCACGTTGCCGCTGAGGATCGATCTGCTGAATACGTCCGCCTCCGACCTCAACAGCCTCTACCTGACGACCAACCAGTTTCTGAACTATCGTCTCGACGTGCTGGTGCCGGCCGGCCGTCGCGGAACCGTCAGCTTTGCGCCCCTGTATTTTGGCGGCGCCATGCAACTCAGCGGCATGCGCAACGCCGACGACTCGCAACGGTTTCTCCTGGGCGGTGCGGCCGACGAGGAATCCTCCGACCCGGCCGCAGACGCCGTGTCGTTGCAGCCGCGACCGCTTGCCGCCGAGACGGTGCTGCTGCTCTACGACGGCCAGTCGCTCGACACCGAGAAACTGTACGAGTGTCTCGGTCCCTGGACCGACTACTACCTTGCAGCCGCGGGGCCGCAGTCACGAGCTTTGCTGCGACCCCAGCCGATCAACGTGGCGTCCCTGCAGGCCGACCTGTTGATCGATAGCCCGGCCGCAGGTTTGGTGGCGGCCGCCTCGTCGCCGCAACTCCAGGAATTGGCCGCGCTCGCTCGCGCCTGCGGCCTGGACCTCTGGACCGTCGGCGCCGCGTCGCGGCTCGAGCATCCGGTCGTCGCGCCGCCGGCGCTGCGGGAACTGGCCGCCGGTACGCACATCCGGCCCGACCTGTTCGATGCGGCCGTCGGCGAGCAGGCCGGCTACGTGGCCCCGTACCTGTTTCAGTATCGGCCGTGGTCGGGCGGAGTGAAGTTGCGGCTGCTTCTGCCGGTGATCGCCATGGGCGTCGCGCTGCTGGTCCTGGCTCTTCTCGGCGGGCGGCTGAAGCGGCCGGTCAAGATCGTCGCGCTGCTGGTTGTCGTCGCGGCGACCGCCACCTGGCTACTGGTCGTCCTCGGCGCCACGCCGACCCATTTCGTGGACGCCGTGTCGGTCGTGCAGGTCGATCTTCCGACCGGCCACACGCTCAGCGAGCATCTGGCCGCCATCTACTCGCATCGGCGCGGCAGCGCGTCGCTGCACTTTCCCGGCACGGCGTCGGGCATGCCGCGGCCGCTGATGGTGGACGACGGCGGCCGCGCGTTTTACCTGGGCACAACGATGCATCGCCACAGCGCCGGCCAGTGGTCGGTCGAGGACATCCCGTTGCGTGCGGGATCGTTTCTGGCCTTCGGCGCCGCGGCCTGGGACGACATGGCCGTATCGCCCGACAGCGTGGAGCTTTCCATGCAATTCCGGCGTCCCGTGGTGCGTTTAGAGGGTGGGCCGTCACTGTCCGACGCTTGGCTTTACATCGACGGGCACGCCTATCGCCTGGGCGACATCGGCGGCGACGGGACGTACCAGGCCCTGGGCGGCGGGCTGCTGACCGATGCGGCGGCCATGAGCGACGAGGCTCCGGACGATCTGTTTCGTCGCCGGGCCATGCGGTGGATCGCTCGGCGGCACTATCGGGCCGACCGTTGCGTCCTGTTCGGTTGGCAGGGCGACGCCTCGGCCGCCGTGGAGGCCGAAGCCGCCGAGACGACATGGCACGGGCGGTTGCTGGTCTTGCTGGTTCCTCGTTCGCAGGTGCGGGCCGATTGACCCGGGGCGAAGCGTCTCCTATAATCTACTGATCGGGATGGACGTCCCCGGCCAAGGGCGGCCGGGCTGGACTGGGGGTTTTCAAGAATTGTGAGGCCCTGGCTGTAACTGATTAACTGCAAAGGAATTACGCTGAACAGTCACGAACCTAAACGCAAGAAACTCTCCGTCTCCCGCGAGCGGGCGGTCTTGGTCGAGGTGCTCCTGGACGGCGACGCCGGTTCGGCCGACCTCGAGCCTCTGAACGAATTGACGCGATTGACGGAGGCGGCCGGCGGCAGTGTCGTCGGGACGCTGACTCAGCGCCGGCGCGAGATCGACGCCGGGCTCTACGTGGGTCGCGGCAAGGCCGAGGAAATTCGCCTGCTGGCCCAGGCGCGGAAGGCCCACGTCGTTATCTTCGACAACGACCTCACGCCGGCCCAGATCCGCAACCTGGAGCAGGCCGTGCACGTGAAGGTGCTGGACCGCAGCGAACTGATCCTCGACATCTTCGCCACCCGCGCCCGGACGGCCGAGGCCCGGCTGCAGGTCGAATTGGCCCAGTTGGAGTACACGTACCCGCGGTTGCGGCGCATGTGGACCCATCTGTCGCGTATCGAGGGCGGCATCGGAACGCGCGGCCCCGGCGAAACGCAGCTCGAGACCGACCGCCGGCTGGCTCGCCAGCGGATCACCGACCTGAAGCGGCGCATCGAGCAGATCGAGAACCGCCGCGAGCGCCAGGTCTGCAGCCGCAAGGGTGAATTCACGGTCTGCCTGGTCGGCTACACGAACGCCGGCAAGTCGTCGTTGCTGAACGCCCTGACGGACGCCGAGGCGTACGTTGAGGATCAGTTGTTCGCGACGCTCGACACGAAGACGCGGACCTGGACGCTGCCGTTCCGGATGAAGGTGCTGCTGAGCGACACGGTCGGTTTCGTCCGCAAGTTGCCGCACCACCTGGTGACCTCGTTCAAGGCCACGCTCGAGGAGGCTCTGCACGCCGACCTGCTGCTGCACGTGGTCGACGCCTCGGCCCCGGACATCGACGGGCAGGTGGCGGCCGTGAACGAGGTGCTCGACGAAATCGGCTGCAAGGACCAGCCGCGGCTGATCGTGCTGAACAAGATCGACCGCCTGGAGTCGCGCGACGACATCAATGTGCTGGAGTACCAGTACCCCGACGGCGTGCCCGTGAGCGCCCTGACGGGCGACGGGCTGGAGTCGCTGCACGGGGCCGTGTTGGCGCGCCTGGGCGGCCAGGTCCGCGACCTGACGATCCGCGGCCCGAGCGGCGACGGCGCCTGGCAGTCCACGCTGGCCCGCCACGCCGAGGCGGCGCGTCGGGAATTCAGCGACGGCTCGACAATCGTCCATACAAGATTGCCCCAGCATCTGGCCGATTATCTGCTTCAGGAGTACCCGGAACTGGAAATCACGCTTCACCCGCTCGCCGAGGACGATCGCGGCGGCGCGGGAAGCGCAAGGAGATCGGCGTCATGAAATCGCTCTTGTCGTGGCCCATCGTGTGGAGCCTGGCGGCACTGGCCGTGCTCGCCGTGCCGTGTGCGGCGGAGCAGGGGACCGAGTCGCAGATCGACCGCACGGTCCTGGAGTCGCCCGATCCCGACCTGCCGGCCTTCGACCAGGAGGCCATTCTGGCCGAGCAGCGGGCCCGCCTCGAGCCGATCCGCCAAAAGGTCAACGTGAAGGCCTATGCGGCCGAGTCCGACCACTTCCTGCTCATCGCCGACCTGGACGTTCGAGTCCGCGGGGCCATCCTTCGCTGGCTCGAAGAGCTGCGCGACAAGACGATCTCGCACCTGCGACTGCCGGCCGGCGCTCGCCTCTGGGACGGCAAGTGCGTGGTCGTGGTCTTCGCCGAGCACGACTCGCTGGTCACCTACGCGAAGTTGTTCGACGATCACTCCGTGGGGCGGTCGCGCGGCTACTTCGTCATGGAGGCCCGCCGCGGCGACGAGCCGCGACTGGTCCACATCGCCACGTTCCAGCCGCTGCGGGGCGGCCACGAGGCCCTGCGCGAAGTACTGGTCCACGAGACGACGCACGCCATCATCCAGTTGTACCGCAAGTCGACGCGGTTGCCCTTGTGGGTCAACGAGGGGCTGGCCGAGTACATGACCGTGGCCATGGACGCGAACCTCCAGGAGTCCAAGCAGTCGCGGTCCTACCAGCGGGCCAGCGCCAATCCGTACGTGCCGCTGGGCGACTTCTGGACGCGCGAGTTTCCGGCCAGCGACCTGGAAGGCTACTCGCTCAGCTTCAGCCTCGTTCAATGCCTGCTGGACATCGATCCGGACGGCGTCATGAACTTCGTCGTCCTGCTGAAGGCCGGCATGGAGCCCGAGCAGGCTCTGGGCGAGGCCTATCGCGGCATGACCTACTCCGAACTGGAGCGCCGCTGGAAGATATTCTGTCTGAAACGCTACATCCCGCGGGACGACCGCAACCGCAGGCCGTAGTTTTTGCGGGGCAGCCGTTGACCGGCGCCGGTCGCATGGTGGCGCATACGGGCTGCATTCTTCAACAGGCTGTTAGAGCATTTCACGGTTGAGTGTACCCTAATCGGCTGGCGGCGTTGCCGTTGAAGCCCCGGGCATCGCCGGGGGAGTTGAAGCCCCCAGCATCCAACATTATGCGCCATTAATATAACTACTTGCGCCAAAAGAAGTTCGCGCCCATACTGTTCTTGACCCCTTTT
>JAFGPY010000069.1 GCA_016935955.1 Planctomycetota bacterium | reverse complement strand
ATGGTCTCCAGCGTGTAGAAGGTCCGCGTGGGCTGCACGGCGTCGATGACCTGGCGGACCATCTCGACGACCATGTCGAACGTCTCGTCGGTCAGGTTCAGCGGGTCGGGACCGTCCCATTTCCTGCCGCGCGAGCCGCTGATGTTCACGCAGCACCGGGCTCCCGCGCGGTCGGCCAGGGCCAGACGCTCGCGGCACAGGTCGCGAGCCTTGCGCCGCTCGTCCAGGTCGGGCGACAGGGGATTGCTCCAGGCGCCGACCTCGGCGATGACGATGTCAGCCTCCCGGGCCGCACGGGCGAAGTCCTCGGGGCGTCCGGCAGCCTCGGCAACCGGCAAGTAGGCGGCGCGATAGCCCTTGGCCTTCACGGCGGCAGCCCAGGCCTGCGGGTCTTCGTAGGAGCCGGGAATCGGTGCGGCCAGTCTCATGGCATCTCCTCATGAGCATCGTCACCGACTGGTTGCCGCACGGTCTCAGGACTGGGTGCCATGGCCGCTCGCGGCCATGAGTTCTCAGCCCACCGGCATGGCCGCAAGCGGCCATGGCACCAACTCGTCGGATCTCCTGCTCAAAGCACTGTGCAATTGCTGTTGAACAATGCCTAGTTGACGCCCGCCTTGCGGACGACCTCGCCGGCCAGATCGTAGAACTTCTGCGTGCGGTCCTGCCAGCCGGAGCCGGCGAACCAGCAGTGGCCGGCGATGCCGCCGTAACTGTCGCCGTTGAGCTTCGAAGAAGCGTAGTCGCGGCCGGTCAGGTTCATCTCGCTGCCCGAACGCCAGACCTCGCGCAGCCGCTCGTCGAGCACCTCCTGGCACTGCTTGGCCATGGCGTCGCCGAGCTTGGCCTTCAGGGCCTCGTCGGTCAGGACGCGCTCGATGGCCACCCGCGCCTCGCTCTGCTGGATGCCCTCGCGCAGGTACTCCAGCCGCGTTGAGGCCACGGGGCCCTTGGGGCCCGGCACGAGCATGTGGCTGCTCAGGTTCAGGCTGTGCCACAGGCTCTGCAGGTAGCGGCTCCAGACGTGCCCGCTGCGGCGGCCGCGCTTGTCCTTGAAGGCCGCCCAGAAGTCGGCGCCGATGCGGCCCAGGCCCCGCTGATGGCCGGTGATGTTCAACTCCTCGAAGTGCATCAGGGCCGACGGCGACATGTTGTTCAGCGCCGTGAACCGGCGGAACTGCGTCATCAGCTCCGGCTGTTTCCAGCCGTAGACGTGTCCCTCGGACGGATCGGGCGCGTACTCGACGTTCCAGACGTAGGCAATGTAGCTGATCTCGCCGATGTCGTGCATCTTGCGCCCGACGCGGTTACCGCCGTGCGTGTGCATCACCCACGACAGGCCGCCCGACACTTCCTGCAGCATCTCCGTTTCCTCTTTGCTCGGCCAGGTGTCGGAAGCCATGCCGAGCCGCATCGTGTCTTCAATGCCCCGCGCGGCCATGCGCTTGTGCAGTTCGTCGAACAGCGGCTGCCATATGGCCTTGGACTCCGGGGCCTCGTAGCGCGGCAGGTGGACCATTTCCAACTCGCCATTGTCGGGATTGACGGCCGTGACGGCCGGACCCTTGCCGCGCAGATCCCAGCGAGCGGCCGCCCACGACTTCTCCATCCGGACGTAGCTGCTGTCGTCCTCGTTGACGACGATTTCCTTCTCCGGTGGCCGCAGGTAGACCTCCCAGGCCGTGAAGACGACCATCGCCGGGCGGCCCATCTTCTGCTGGACCAGGTCGAGGTACTTGTCCATGATCGAGAAATCGTAACCCCACGAGCCGTCGCTCTTCTTGACGAAGCGGACCATCGATTGCTCGTTGCCGGAGTTCGTGTGACAGATCAGCGGGACATAGACCATGCGGTTGCCCGCCTCGCCGATCAGGCGAAGCGACTGGCCGATCATCTCCCAGTGCTTGTCGGACCACAGCGGCAGTTCGTATTCGGCCGCCAGCGTGTCAGGCGACTGCATCAGTTCGACCCACGTGCGACGATCCGCGGGCTCAGGCATCGTCCAGTCGGCCACTTCGAGGCTCACGGGCACCTTTCGCGGCTGCTCGCCCGCGGCCGTGACGGTCAGTTCGCCGGTGTAGGTCCCGGGCTTGGCGTCGGCCGGCACCTTGACCGTCAGCCAGATCGGCACGACCGTGCCGTACCGCTCGCCACTGAAGGTCTCCAGCGGCTCCTCCAGCAGGGCATCGATCAGGCCCGCGCTGCCGCGAGTCGATTCGCCGTAGCGGGCCACCGTGCCGCCCCAGTTGTAGCCATAGCGCACCCGCACGACCGAGGCCGGCACCGTGGCCGAGCCCTGTTTCAGATCGCCGCAGACGGCCTTCAGGCCCTCGATCGGTTTGGGCGAACCCACGACGACCTTGCCCGAGTGCCAGCCGTTGCAGACGCCCTTGATGGCGATCGGGCGAAGCGGCTCGCAGCGGTCGCCCTGGTCGGACTCGAAGTCGGGGATCAGGAAGTCGCTGTTCCAGAGTTGCCACCCCTCGGTTTGCGCGGCAGGAGGCGCCGCATCGCGGTCCAGTCGAGCTGTGGCCTCCAGCGCAGGTCGCTGCCCCTCGGGCCGCGCGGCGTTGGGCACCAGGCCCGCCTCGCCCTCGGACACCAGTTGCACGTCCAGCATCTCGCAGGTGTGCCAACTCAGGTCGTAGGGCACGCCCTTGTTCAGGCGCGACTGCTCATTGAGTTCCGTGTCCTTCTTCTCGTCCACGATCTTATGAT
>JAFGPY010000008.1 GCA_016935955.1 Planctomycetota bacterium | reverse complement strand
TCGCCGCCGCGCCAGCGACCGAAATCGCCCTCACCCGCGTCGCCTGAGGGCCGTCATGAAAACATGGGCTTCTTCAACGGGCTGCTAACATCGCACAGCCGATCTTCCAAGATGACAAAGCGGTTGTTCGGCCCGCGGCAGTCCGCTAGAATGCTCGCGTGCCCAATCCGCGTGGCTGCCCTTCGACGGGCTCAGGGCCTAACGGCGAGCAGCCCCCCTACGTTTCTTGCCGAGAGGACGCATGCGGGCCATACGAGCGGTGATCTTCGACGTGGGCAACACGCTGGTCGAGGGCGCGTTGCCGTGGTACGAGTTCTACAGTCTGGCCATGAAGCGGACCGGGCGGCCCATGGCCCTGGTGGCCGTCGTCAAGGCGTACGAACGGGCGGTCCGCCGCATGACCGCCGACCGTGTCGCCGTGGCCAACAACCGCGAGGCCCGCATCCCCGGCCTGAGCAGCTACCTGGCCGAGGAGTTCGGCCTGTCGCAGCGGCAACTCGACATGGCCCTGGACGAGGTGCTGTTCGACCATCCCGAGGCGCGGCACCTGGTGCTGACCATCGGCGCCGCCGAGACGCTGATCGAGTTGCGGCACCGGGGCTACCGGCTGGCGGCCATCAGCAACTGGTCGGCCGACCTGCCGCGCACCATGTCGCTGATGGGACTGAAGGAGCACCTGGAGGGCATCTTCGCCAGCGAGGCGCTGGGCTACTCGAAACCGCACGCGGCGTCGTTCCTGGTGCCGCTGGACCGGATGGGCCTGACGCCGGGCGAGTCGCTGTACGTGGGCGACCTGTACGACGTGGACGTCGCGGGGGCGCGGGAGGTCGGGCTGGAGGCGGTGCTGGTGGACCCGCTCGGCCTGGGCCTGCACCCCGACGTGACGACGATCGCTTGCCTGAGCGAACTGCTGGACCTCCTGCCGGGCGTCGCGACCGGCGAGACCTGATCCCAATAAAAACCGAACACTGCTTTCCGGCGCGTCGCACACGATCACGCGCAACAAGGCACGGCAGGCAAAGCTCGCCGCGGCACACGACCATTCACACAACATACTTGAAGGAGTCGCCGACTCCGGGCGGCATCGCGTCAGTGTTTGCCGGGGCCGGGAATGGTGGCCAGGACAATCAGGAAGAGGTGCAGCAGGATAATGATGACGTGAATGTGTTCGCCGCGCCGGGCGAAGAGCGGCTGGACGGCCAGCAGACATACGGCCGTCAGACTCGCCAGAAAGACGGCGGGCAGGATCGTCAGGACGTCGCCTTCGCCGAGGCGGTCGAGCCATTGCCAGCGCGTGGGCATGCCGGTCTGCTCGATGTACTCTGCCGAGCTGAGGCTCCAGTACCTGGGCAGTTCCTTCAGCGGCACATGCGGCTGGACGATCTCGAAGCCGTAGAGGCAGAAGACCGCGACGAGCAGGACCAGGGCGACGCGGACGCCGATCCGCAGGACGGCGGCATAGCGGGCCGCCTCGGGCGACATCGATGGGCGCTCGCGATCATCTCCGGCGACGGGTTCGGTCATGGCCACACTCCCAGTCCTCTCAGAAGCGAACGGACGCCGGCGAAAACCATCACGAGGATGATAACGTAGCGAATGCTTCGCGGCCGCGAACGGCCGAGCAGTTTCACGCCGAGCGACGTGCCGAGCATCAGTCCGAGGATCGAGGGCACGGCCATGACGGGCATCCAGCAGCCGCCGTTCAGGTAGATCCACGCCGCGGCGGCGCCGTTGATCGAGATCATGAAGACGCTGCTGCCGACGGCGAGTTTCAGGGGCACGCCCATGACGAGGTTGAGGACCGGGACGCTGGCCCAGCCGGCGCCGAGGCCGAACATGCCGGCGACGAAGCCCACGCCGATGAACATGACCAGGCCCAGGGGCGTGCGGTGGATGCGCCAGGGAATGCTGCGATTCTGGGACTCCTCGAAGTACGCGCCGCCAATGTTCAGGCCGGCCGAGAGGCGGTCCGAGCGGAGGACCTCGGGAATCTCCACATTGCGGGCGACGAGCATGAGCAGCACAACGGCCAGGACACAGACGCCCAGGGCGATCTGAAGCACGCTGGGGTCCATCCGCAGACCGATCAAGGCTCCGGCCACACCGCCGAGCGACGCGAACAGGGCGCACGGCAGGGCCAGGCGAAGGCTGGCCAGGCGGGCCTTGAGCAGTCCCGGTCCGGCGGCCAGGGCGCCGCTCAGGGCGATCAGCAGGCCCGTGGCCCGGACGAAGTCGATGTGGAACGGGAAGAAGCCCGCCACCAACGGCACATAGAGCACTCCACCGCCGACACCGGCCATAACGGCCAGGATGCCCATAGCGAAGCAGAAGACGAAGAGGATGAGCGACCAGGCCCACCAAGGCAAGGTGGTTCCGTCCTCGGCCGCAGTTTCGCGAACCGGCTCGGACAGAGAGGCCGCTGGCTCGCCGGCCCCGGTCTGTGAGCCACCGCCCTGCTGGGCCAGAACGGGAATCGCCATCAGCAGGATAACAGCGACCATCAGCGCCACCGACCGCCTCGGATAGCGATTCGGCATAGTCGGCGTCATGCGGCTCTCCAACGGAAGACGGAACGACAACGGGAACCCCCGCGTAGGGTAGCGGAAAGTGATGGCTGAGGTCAAGGCCGATCCGGCGTCGGGCGGCGACCGGCAACCGGCGGAAGGTTTTCAAGCGTCATTGACAGCCTCTGCGTGGCGTGCTAAAGTGGGGGGTTCCCAGGCGGTCTGGAAGGACGACATGAAGCCAGACAAGGCAAGACAAGGCAAATCGGTGGCACGCAGGACCCCCTCGCCCGACACCCCGGGCGACAGCGCCGCCGCATCGCCGGCCCGTGCCGGGGCAAGCCCGGCAGCTTCGCCCAACGGCCGCGCCATCGACATCGTCGGGGCGCGGACGCATAACCTGAAGAACATTTCGACGCGGATCCCGCACCGTCGGCTGACGGTGGTGACGGGCGTGAGCGGCTCTGGCAAGTCGAGCCTGGCGTTCGACACGCTGTACGCCGAGGGCCAGATGCGGTACGTCGAGAGCATGAGCGCCTACAGCCGCCAGTTCCTGGAGCGGATGGCGCGGCCCGACGTGGACCGCATCAGCGGCATTCTGCCGGCCATCGCCCTGGAGCAGCGAAACAGCGTCAAGAACGCCCGCAGCACGATCGGCACGGCCACCGAGATCAACGATTACCTGCGGCTGCTGTTCGCGAACGTGGGCGTGACGATCTGTCCGGAGTGTAACAAGCCGGTCGAGCGGTTCACGGTCGAGCGGGCCGTCGAGCAGTTGCTCGAACAGGCGGCCGGACGGCGCGTCCTGGTGACGGCCGAAGTCGGCATGGAGGGCATGAGCAGCTTCGCCAGCCTCAAGGCCGAGTTGCAACGCGGCGGGTTCACGCGCGTGCTGATCGGCGACGAAGTGCGGCGGCTGGCGGACGTGCGCCTGGGCGATTTCGGGATTGCGGCCGAGGGCGACGAGTCGGACGCCCGCAACGTGCGACTGGAGGTGGTGGTCGACCGTTTCGAGTGCCGCACGGAAGAACACGCCCGTGCCGCCGAGGCCCTCGAGACGGCGTTCAAGTTGGGCCGCGGCCGGACCACCGCCAGGCCGGAAGGCGCCGCGCCGCTGGTGTTCGACACGCGATTCAACTGCGAGTCGTGCGGCCGGGAGTTCTTGGAGCCGCACCCCGACCTGTTCAGCTTCAACTCGGCGCTGGGCGCTTGCCCGACGTGCGAAGGCTTTGGCCGCATCAGCGGGCTGGACGAAAGCAAGATCGTGCCCGACACCATGCTGTCGGTCAACCAGGGAGCGATCGCTCCGTGGAACACGCCGGCCTATCACGAGATTCGCCGCGAACTGAAGCGAGCCTGCCGCCGCAACAAGATCAACCTCGACGCTCCCTACAAGGACCTCTCGGCCTCGGCCCGTAAGCTGATCTGGGAGGGGGACGACGAGTACCCGGGCGTCAGGGGCTTCTTCGAGTGGCTGGACACCAAACGCTACAAGGTCCACGTCCGCGTGATGATCGCCCGCTATCGCGGCTACTCGACCTGCCCGACGTGCCAGGGCCAGCGGCTG
This sequence comes from Planctomycetota bacterium, assembly GCA_016935955.1. The sequence goes on along the minus strand of JAFGPY010000008.1, from coordinate 5,622 downwards.
AGGCCCGAGGCCCTCTGCATTCGCGTCGGCGACAAGACGATCGCCGAGGTCTGCACGCTGTGCGTTAAGGACCTGCGGACGTTCTTCGAGGCCCTTGAGCTTCCCGGCGAGGCGGGCGAGAAGGCCCGTATCCTGCTGACCGAAGTCCGCAATCGCCTGCGCTATCTCGACGAGGTGGGACTCGGGTACCTGACGCTCGACCGCCAGACGCGAACGCTATCCGGCGGCGAGGCCCAGCGGATCAACCTGGCCAGCGCCCTGGGCTCCAGCCTCACGAGCACGCTCTACGTGCTCGACGAGCCGACCGTCGGCCTGCACCCGCGCGACAGCCACCGGTTGCTGGAGATTCTGCGACAACTGATCGACAAGGGCAACACGGTGGTGGTCGTCGAGCACGACCCGGAGATCATCTGCGGCGCCAGTCACGTGATCGACCTCGGCCCCGGAGCGGGCGAAGCCGGCGGCGAGATCGTCTTCCAGGGCACTTTCGACGAACTGCTGCAACAGGACCGCAGCCCCACGGGCCGGGCGATGAAGCATCACACGCACCGGGCGATCAGCCCCTACGATCGCCAGCCCTCGACGTTCCTGACCATCCGCGCAGCCGACGAGCACAACCTGAAGAACATCGACGTCCAGATCCCGTTCGGCGTCTTCACCTGCGTCACGGGGGTCAGCGGCAGCGGCAAGAGCACGCTGATCAATGACATTCTCTACGCCGCGTGGCAGCAGCACAGCAATCGCGCCGGCGGCCAGGAGGTCGGACGGCACGCCGAAATCGAGGGCTGGGACCAGGTTGACGACGTGGTGCTGGTGGACCAGAGCCCGATCGGTCGCAGCACGCGCAGCAACGCCGTGACCTACGTCAAGGCGTACGACGAGATACGGCGGCTGCTGGCGGCGACGACGCGGGCCCGGGTGGCGGGCGTGAAGGCCAGCGACTTCTCGTTCAACGTCGCGGGCGGACGGTGCGAGACCTGCAAAGGCGTCGGTACGCTGACCTTCGACATGTACTTCATGGCCGACGTCACCGTGGTCTGCAGCGAGTGCAACGGCAGGAAGTTCCAGCGCAAGGTGCTCGACATCCGCTACCACGACAAGAACATCAACGACATCCTGGACATGACCGTGACCGAGGCCCTGCAGTTCTTCGCGACCGACGAGCGGATCGCGACGCGGCTGCAGCCGCTGGTCGACGTCGGGCTGGGCTACCTGCGGCTGGGTCAGAACACGGCGACGCTCTCGGGCGGCGAGGCCCAGCGACTGAAGCTGGCCTCGTTCCTGGCGGCGCAGAAGAAGGACAAGAAGTGCCTGCTGCTGTTCGATGAGCCGACCACGGGGCTGCACATAGCCGACGTCCGCGTGCTGTTGCAGGTGTTCCAGCGGCTGGTCAACGCCGGGCACACGGTGCTGGTCATCGAGCACAACATGGACCTCATTACGCAGAGCGACTGGATCATCGACCTGGGCCCCGAGGGCGGCGACGAGGGCGGTCGCATCGTGGCAGCCGGCCCGGTCCGCGAGGTGGCCCGCTGCAAGGCCAGCCACACGGCCCGGTTCCTCCGCGAGCGCATCCGCGCCGCCGAGGAAGGCGTCGAGGAGAACTGACGCCCCATCGTCTGCGGCAGGCAACCGCGTCCGCGACAATCCTCCTGAAAACACGACGGGCTGACCATCTCACGATGGCCAGCCCGTTGGTTTCTCTGTGATCGATGCGGCAACTACGCCTTCTCGTCCTCATCGGCCTTCGCATCGTCCTTCTCGGCCCCGGCATCAGCAGTTTTGGCCGCACTTGCAGCCTCAGACGTCTCCTCGACAGGCGGCTCGGGCTCAATCTCGGTTTCGTCACTCCGTTCAAGCCGGTCCAGGCCGTTGACGTCGTGCTCCTCGGGCATGTAGACCTCGTCGATGTCCTTCTCGTCCACCATCCGTCGCAACAGGAAGTAGATGATCGTCTGGCTGGTGATGACAAAGCTCGGCAGGAACGAGACCATCAGCCCGAGCAGGATGAAGACGGCGACGGCGATGAGGACAGCGGCCGCGTACTCGGTGCCCTCGGCGCCTTCGGGCATGGCGAACAGACGATACAGGGTCGGTTCGGTCCAGAGGTGATCAAGCTTGGCGGCCTGGTTGTCGGCGAAGCAGAACATCTTCATCGCCGAGTGCGGAATCTTGAGCATCATGAAGACGAAGGCCCGTACGAGGACGAACGACAGGCACATGTAGACGAAGCTGAAGAGCGTGTAGAAGATGTAGCGCCACGGCCGCGCGAAGACGTAGTTGACGCCGCGCGAGATGGCGTCGAAGGCGTCCCGCCCTTCCACGGCGATGGCCGGCGCCTGGAGGCCCAGGCTCGAGACGGCGAACAGGGCCAGCAGCGACAGGACGAATCCGAGGATCAGCACAAAGATGAACAGTACTCCCAAGACAATCTCCCCGGCGAACTTAATCCACATGACCAGGGCCGCAGGCAGGAAAACGACCAGCGAAATCAGGGCAATGACGATCAGCAGGGCCAGCGGACTGGTCACCAGCGAGACGTAACGTTTGCAGGTGAAAGAGAAGGCCTCGCGGAGCGAGGGCTGGACGTCGGTGGCGAATTGCACGGCCGCCAGTCGCGCGACCGCGCCGCCAAAGAAGGCCCACGTCAGCAAGGCGATGAGCCAGTTGATGGCCGCAAACCACGGGGCCTCTTGCCAGTAGCGGCACGTCAGACGGCCGACGTGGCGAATGGCCTCCAGAGGACCGAACCAGAAGCCGCGGCTACCAGCGCTCAGGCCGAGGTAGATGTTGATCGATTCCTCCGGCGCGACCTTCACCAGATACGCATTGTCGCCGTAGAGGTCCTTGAATTGCCTGATTAGACCGTTAGTGGTCCGTGCGGCCAGACCAAGCTTGTAACTCTCCACGCTGAGCATATGCTCGGGACGTCCTGTGACCGGACGTTCGGTGATCGTGGTACCGGTGGCCGCGAGGTAGACATCGACCATGTTCTCGCGGAACGATTGCCCGTAGACGTTGGTCTTGAAGACCTGGTCGAGCAGGATGCCGAGGCCGACCGTGACGACGATGGCGGCCAGACAGAGCAGCAGCTTCGACGGCGGCCAGAGGGCGATGCGGAAGGTCCGCAGCAGGTGACCGATCGAAAAGACGCGGTTCCACTGGACGCCGCGGACGACCGTCTCGTTAGCTGTCATGGTCGATCTCCTGTCGATGTGAGGCTTCGGAGGCAGAGGGACATGCCCGTCACGCGGCCCGCGGGGCCGCCCTGCGCGTCATTATAAGGGGGCCGCGATTGCCTTCAAGCAAAATGAAACGGGGAGGGTCACTGTCTCCGGTCTGCGCCGGTCCGCGTCAGTTGGCCAGCGGATTGCCGCGCGGCGGAGGGGGCTCGATGTCGGAGGACGAGGCTTCGCCGAAGTCACCTTCCTCGACCGGACGCGAGATGACGTAGCTGCCGCTCATCCAACCGTTCAGGTCGGCCATCTTGCAGCGCTCGCTGCAGAACGGCAGGTGCGGCAGGTCGTCGAGTCGCTCGACCTCCAACTGCCGCTTGCAGTGAGGACATCGCCATTTCATGGTCGTCAATCTGACTTGGGTTTCTTGCTCTTGCCGGACGCGCCGCCGGAACCGCCCGAGGACTTGCTCTCGGATTTCGATTCGCTGCTGCTACTGCTCGCGGACGACTTCTCGGCGCTGGCCTGCTTCTTGTAATCGCCCGAGCGATAGTCGGTGATGTAGAAGCCCGACCCGCGGAAGATCAGTCCGGCCCCCGTGCCGATCAGTCGCTTGAGTTTGCGCTTCTTGCACTCGGGACACGTCTTCAGCGGCTTGGCCGTCATCGACTGGAACTCCTCCAGCCGGTGGCCGCAGGCCTCGCATTCGTACTCGTACGTCGGCATCTCACACCTCGTTCCTCAAACCCGCTCGGGCGCGCCGTCAGTTGGTCGCGACGTCGCCGTCATCCTGATCGCCGCACGGCTGGTCGTCGCCGGCAGGCTCGTCCTTTTCGCCGGCCTTCGGCTCGGACAGCCGCGACACGATCACGCGGCTCGGGCGGATCACGCGGTCGTGCAACTGGTACCCTTCCTCGTGCACGTCGATGACCGTCTTGTCGGGATGGTCGGCCGAATCCATCTGTCCCACGGCCTCGTGATGGTTCGGATCGAACGGCTGGCCCAGGGCGTCGATTCGCGTCACGTGGTGTTTGCGGAGCACGTTGATCAACTGATCGTGCACGAGCTTCAGCCCGTCATGCAGGCCGTCGAAGTCCCGCGTCTCCTCGGCGGCGCTGAGGGCCCGCTCGAAGTTGTCGATCACCGGCAGAACGTCCAGCATGATGCCCTGCATGGCGTACCGGTCGGCCTGCTCCATCTGCCGCTCGATGCGCTTGCGGCGATTGTCCATGTCGGCCAAGGCCCGCCGCAACTGCTCGGTCTGCTGCTCCTGCTCTTCGAGCGTCTTGCGCAGGGCGGCCATTTCCTGCCCCGCGTCGTCCGCCGCACCGGTCTCGGCCGCAGGCTGCTGGGCTGCCGTCTCGTCGCGGTTTGTCTCTTTCTCGTCGCCGCTCACTCGTCCTTACCCTCCGTTGGCGAAGTACTTCGCCAGACGTTCCAGAAAACCCTTCCGCTCGGGCAACACCGACTTGCCCTCGGTCTCGGCGTATTCACGCAGCAGTTCCTTCTGCCGGGCCGTGAGTTTGCGAGGCACCTCGACGATCACCTGCACCAGGATGTCGCCTGTGCGATGGCCGTGCAGGTCGGGCAGGCCCTTGCCCTGCAGGCGAATGACTTCGCCCGACTGCGTACCCGGCGAGAGCGTCAGCGTGTGCGGGCCGGTCAGGGTCGGCACCTCGACATCGCCGCCCAGGGCCGCCTGCGTGAAGCCGATCGGCACACGGCAGAACAGGTTGTTGCCGTCGCGCTCGAACAGCGGATCGTCGGCCACGTCGATGACGACGAACAGGTCGCCCCGCTGGCCGCCCGGCTCGCCGGCGTCGCCCTGCCCGGCCAGGCGAATCTGCTGGCCGCTGTGGATGCCCGGCGGAATGCTGACCTCGATGGTCTTGCGTTGCGGCCGGCGTCCGTGACCGCGGCAGTCCGGGCACGGATCGGCAATGACCGTGCCCCGCCCGCCGCACTGCGGACACTCGGTGATCATGCGGAAGAAGCCGCCGCCGCGCTGCACCTTGCCCTGCCCGCCGCAGGCCTTGCATTGCACCGGCTTGGTGCCGGCCTTGGCCCCGCTGCCGCCGCAAGAACTGCAGAGTTCCAGCCGCTTGACCTCCAGCGTCCTCGTGGCGCCGGTGGCCACTTCCCTGAGTCGGATCTGGACCATGGCCCGCAGACTCTGGCCGCGTGCCGGGCCGTGACTGCGACGACCATCGCCGAAGCCGAACAGGTCGCCCATGCCGAACACGTCGCGGAACATGTCGAAGATGTCGCCCGCGTCGGCGTGGGAGAAGTCGTGCATCGGCGAACCGCGAAGCCCCGCGCGGCCGTACTGGTCGTACCGCGACCGTTTGTCCGGATCGCCGAGCACCTCGTAGGCCTCGGCGCACTGCTTGAACTTCTTCTCGGCCTCGGGATTGTCGGGGTTGCGGTCGGGATGGTACTGCATGGC
>JAFGPY010000068.1 GCA_016935955.1 Planctomycetota bacterium | reverse complement strand
TTGAACCATGTGCCGGTTGGCCTGCCGCGAGGCTTGGGCCGGCTCGATTAGGGAGGACGTTTCCTTGAGTACTCTCGGTAAGATCTTTACGGTACTGAACGTCGTCGCCGCGATTGCCCTGTGCGTGCTTGTTGTGGCGTACGTCAAGAGCAGCGAAAAGTTGAACCTGCGGTATGAGCAGGCCAGTGCGGGCCGTGCCAAAGCCGAGGAGGCTTGGAAGGCCTTCCAGGATGCGCTGCTGAACGCCAACACGAAGCGCAACGACCTGGCCAAGACGTACTCTCTGGAAATTGAAAACAAGATGGGGCTCATCGAACAGCTGCGAAACACCAATCTCGCGCTTGATCGTGACAAGGCCCAACAGCAGAAGGAACTGAACGAGCTGCGTACGGCCGTCCAGGGTCTGGACTCCAACTACGCCAAGCTGAAGGCCGACAGGGACCAGCTTGAGGAGTCCTACAAGACGCAGGTCTCCGACGCGACGGTTCTGCGTCAGGTCAACAGCGATCTGAAGAGCCAGAACCAGGATCTCAAGCAGGCCGTGATTGATCTGCGTGCCCGCATACGCGGTCTGGAAGTTCAGGTCTCCGAGATGGGCAAGGAGAACACCTACCTGAAGCAGCACGCCAAGGTCGATCTGCCCAAGGCCGTTCCGGCCCTGCCGACGGTGGACCTGCACGGCGTTGTTCGCGACGTTGACAACGGCACCAACGTGGCCGAAATCAGCCTCGGTTCGAGCGATCAGGTGGTCGAGAACATGAAGTTCATCGTCTCCCGCGGGAGCGATTACCTGGCCGACCTGGTCATCATGAAGGTCGATGAGAACACGGCGGTCGGGCGGCTGGAGTACAAGCAGAGCGACGTGCGGAGGGACGACAATGTCACGTATACCGTCAGGAGGTAGTGCCGGGATGCAGGTTGCGGCCCAGCCGTCGAACAGTATTTACACGCTGCTGACGATCATTGCCTTGGTCTTTCTGCTGGTCGCCGTGGTCTTCGTGGCCTTGCAGGCCGACGCTCGTTACGGGTGGTCGGTTCCGTTCGGCGAGAAGTACGAGAAGACGCTCAAAGACCACGACAAGGCGATGAGCGACTTGGACCGGGGTATCAAGGAAGCCGAGAACGCCCTGGAGACAGTCAGTCTGAACACGACCAACACGTCTCAGAATCAGGCCGGCGGTGAGCTGCCTGGTCAGTAGGCGTGTCAGAAGTGCCCGGCGAACGGGGGAAACGCAGGATCGCCGGGCCGTGTCGATGCAGCAGGACGTGCCGGAGAGGGCAGGAGGCAGACGGTCGTAAGACGGTCCGGCGACGCGAAGCTCCGGGCTCGGGGCTGAGTGGAAATCTCGTACGGGGGTTAACTCGCTAAGGGACGATCTAACGACCGGTTGGATCGTCCCATATTGCTTATACGGCGTGTCCGCACTGCGGTTTCCCGCGGACGCCGCCGGTGATCAACTCTATGCGGTCTTCCTGAACACGGTCGCATCGAAGCTATCGGAGCTACCCGTATGATCGTCGATCGTATCCTGGGCATGTTCTCGACGGACATGGGCATCGACCTCGGCACGGCCACCACATTGGTCAGCGTTCGAGGCCAGGGCATCGTCCTGTGCGAGCCTTCCGTCGTGGCCGTCTACAAGGACACCAACAAGCCGCTGTTCAACGGCAACGCCGTCGGCGACGTGGCCAAGAAGATGATCGGCAAGACGCCCGGTTCGATCGTGGCCATCCGTCCGCTCAAGGACGGCGTCATCGCCGACTTCGACATCACCGAGGCCATGCTCAGCTACTTCATCCGCAAGGTCCATCGCCGTGGCGGTCTGTTCCGCCCGCGTGTGGTCATTGCCATTCCCTCGGGCATCACCGCCGTGGAGACCCGGGCCGTCCGGTCATCGGCCCGCCGCGCGGGCGCCCGCAAGGTCTACCTGGTGCGCGAACCCATGGCTGCGGCCATTGGGGCCGGGTTGCCCGTCGAGGAGCCCGTCGGCAGCATGATCGTGGACATCGGCGGCGGCACCACCGAGGTGGCGGTCATCAGCCTCGGCGACATCGCCTGCAGTGAAAGCGTCCGCGTAGCCGGCGACGACATGGACGAGGCCATTATCAGCCACATGAAGAAGACCTACAGCCTGCTGATTGGCGAGTTGACGTCCGAGCGGATCAAGATCGAGATCGGTTCGGCCTATCCGCTGGAGCAGGAACTGACCATGGAGGTCTCGGGCCGCGATCTGATTGCAGGTCTGCCGCGGAAGGCCGTGGTCACCAGCGAGGAGATTCGCGAGGCTCTGAGCGAGCCGGTGCAGGCCATTGTCGAGGCCGTCAAGCGGACGCTCGAGCGCAGCGAACCGGAACTGTCGGCCGACCTGGTACACAACGGCATCGTTATGGCCGGCGGCGGCAGCCTGCTGCGGGGGTTGGACACCGTACTGGCCCAGGCCACGGGTCTGAAGGTCGGCGTGACGGACGATCCGCTGACGTGTGTGGCTCGTGGCACGGCCGTCTACCTGGAGAACATCGACTTGTTGGGCGGACTGATCGACAGCGGCGACGATATGTGATTTTTCGCGAACCTCGTCACGTCTGTCCGGTGTACTATATGAGGGGGAACGGTCCGGGCTTCATCGTGACCGTGGTCGTATGCATCATCGCCGCCTCCCTGTAAATGGTTCTTCTTGTTGTGACGTCAACAATCCACTGCGAAAGCAGGTTCGCTAATGCCTCGCACCCAGTCCAGCACATGGAGTCGGCTCGTGATCGCCTTCCTGGTGGTCACTGCTTTGATGCTGGCCCTGCTGGACCGCAACGGGGCTGCTGCTGCTCAGTGCCGGCGGCTGGCCGCGCACGTCTTCAAGCCCGGACAGAAGTTGTCGCAGAAGGCCATGCTGGTCATCCGCGAGCAGGCCCCCGACATTCGGCTGATCAGCGACGAAGAGAAGCAGCTCGAATTCACCAGACTTCAACTCCACGAGGCCCGGGCGATTGTCGCCCAGCAGGCCGCCCGCATCAACGAACTGGAACGATCGCAGCGGATCATGCAGCAGATTCTCGGCCAACTGCCCGAGTATCCGCTGGACGTTATTCCGGCCCACATTCTCTCGCCCAGCTACGTGGACCAGGGTGGCGGATACCGCATCGACTCCGGCAGCAAGCAGGGCGTCTGCGAGGGGCAGTTCGTTCTCTACCCCTACATTTCCCGCGGCCGCACGTCCGGCGTACGCGACGGACAGGCCGTCGTCACGGGCAAAGGGGTTGTCGGCATCATCGCTCACGCCGACACGGACTTCAGTGAGGTGCGGCTCGTGACCAGCCCCGATTGCCGGCTGTCCGCGCGAATCGTCCACTGGGACGTCGGTAGTCGCAAGTGGGTCGCCGCGCCGGAGGTCGGGCGCCTGACCGGCAGCGACGATAAGACGTCCATGGTCATGGAGCTTGTTCGCAGCAACGTCGACGTCGCCCCGGGCGACTACGTGGTGACCTACTCGGCCGGCATCGGCATCGCCGACTCGATGATTCTCGGCGAGGTGACGTCCGTGGAGCCGGGGAAGGGCGGCCTGACTCATCGCATCATCGTCCGTCCGCGGATCGACTTCGGCAGGCTCGACGAAGTTTATGTCCTGACGCCGCGCAGCCGCGAGTTCAAAAAGTAGCGCGACGCCCGACGCTTGCCAACCCACCACTGAGCGGAATCGCCGATGCGCTGGTTCGTCTTCATCATTCTGGGCTGGGCCTGCACCGTTATCCAAACCACGTTTTTCGTGCCTAAGCTGCTGGCCTTGCGGCCGTTCGAGGCCGACGTCCGACCCGACCTGTTCATCCTCATGGCCTTGCTGGTGGCCCTGGTTGCGCGGCCGAACGAGGCCTTCGTCGTCGGCTGGATGATCGGCATGGTCGAAGACCTGATGGGTGTCATCCCGAGCCAGCGGCTGGGCATCACCGCGCTCTTGTTGGCCCTTGTCTGCTATGCCCTTTGCCATGCCCGGTCGGTCATGATCTACGAGCGGCCAATCACCCAGATCGTCCTGGCCGCCGCCATGGTGCTGCTGATGCGGCCGCTGCAACTCCTGCTGGCCTCCTGGCTCTCGCTGGGGCCGACGATCGGACTGGGGCTGCTTGTCGACCAGACGCTTGGCGATGCCGTCTATACTGCCATACTGGCCTGGCCCTTCCTGTGGGTGATGGCCCGTCTGGCGACCCACCGCGGACGCCTCGCTAGCCGGTCCTGAGCGTCCGCAGCCGGCCTCCGCGAGGCAAATCCTCATCCCCGGCTCCTTCTTGCTTGCCATCAACCCCCGCTTAGGGTATCAGTGAGTTCTGTGACCGTCACTCCGCTTCGGATGCCATTGCCGCAATGTATTGGAGCCGCCTGAAACTCTTTCTCGTCGTTGTGGCCCTGGCCATGGTCATTCTGGCTGTGCGCCTCGGCCAGCTTCAGGTCGTGGGCGCCTCGGGATACGACCGCGAGGCCCGAGTCAATCTCATCCGTCGCCCCGCGCTGCTGGAGACTCGCCGCGGGGCCATCCGCGACCGCAACGGTCTGGTACTCGCCGAGGATACTGCCAGCTTCGACGTCTGTGTCTACTACCCGTTCCTGGCCGTGGAGGACCCGGCCCTGATCCGTCGCATCGCCGCCCGGTCCGAGCTGTCCCTGGCCCTGGTCTCGACGCGCTTCTGGGACGAAATCCTGCAGAAGACCCTTTCCGACGGCCGCCGGTTCGACCTGCTGGTGGCCGCGGCGGGGCAGGACAGTTCGCTCTGCCGCCGCGTGGCCGCCAGCCGCCAGTGGTCCGAGTTGTTGGCTTCGCGCGACCCCGAGTTGCGTCGCTTGCTGACGGAGCAGGGCCGCCTTCAGACCGACGACGTCGGCGCGGCGATCGACCGTCTGCGGTTCTCGACGCCGGCTGCGCCGCGGCTGTCCGAGGCCGAGGCGTCGCGGCTCATGCAGGACTTGTGGATCGATCCCGAACGCTTCACCGATCTCATCGACGACAGCCCGGAACTCACGCCTACGATCGAGAAGAAACTGTCCGAGTTCTGGCCTCTGCTGGCCGAGAAGACCGGCATCGACGTGGCCGTGCTCGACGAGCAGCGCATTCGCACGTTGCACATCGTTCGAGCCCTCAAAGGCGCCATCGAACGCCGCCACGGACGATCCATGCAGATCAAAGAGGAGGTCGCGGGCCCGCGCGGCGTCGCCCATCCGATGCTCGTCGACGTCAACGAACTGACCAAGGCCGTTGTCGCCGCCATGCAGACCGAGTACGACTGGCTGGTCTTCGAACAGCACGCCAAACGCATCTATCCGTACAACGACTGTGCCGCCCATGTGGTCGGTCGTGTCGGCGAGGTGGATGAGCAACACCTGGGCACTAGTCCCGATGGCGATGGCGAGGCCGCCGCTGAGGATCTACAGCGCGTTTACCGCCTGCACGACATGGTCGGCGTGACCGGCGTTGAGGGTGGAATGGAACGGTTCCTTCGCGGCCGCCGCGGCATCGAGCAACGCGACAAGGCCGACCAGTTGCTGCAGCACGAACCGCCGCAGCCCGGACAGGACGTGCGCCTGACGCTCGACGTGCCGCTGCAGAGCGAGATCGAGGTCTTCATGTCGCGGCCGCCCACGCCGCCGGAGACCTCTGGGGCCATTTGCGGGGCCGTCGTGGTCATCGACATCCGCACGGGCGCCCTGTTGGCCTTGGTCTCGACGCCGAGGTTTGACCCCAACACGTTCTCGGAAAAATTCCCCAAACTGATGGAGGCCGAGGGCAGGCCGCTGGTGCACCGTGCCATAGGTGCCCAACTGGCCCAGGGCTCTATCTTCAAAGCCGTCACCGCGACGGCCGCCTTGCACGAGCACAAGATCACCCCCTCGACCGTCTTCGTCTGCAACAAGCAGTTCTTTCCCGGCGTGTCGAACAAGTTCACCTGCCTGGGCACGCACGGCCCCATCAGCCTGCACCGCGCCCTGGTCAAGTCGTGCAACATCTACTTCTACTATACCGGTCTGGCCCTCGGACCCGACAAGCTGTATGAGTGGGGACGGCGGTTCGGCTTCGGCACGCGCAGCGGTCTGCTGATTCCAGGCGAGAAGGCTGGCAACCTTCCTCGTAGCGGGGATCCCAAGAGTCTGGCCATCGGCCAGGGCGAACTGATGGTCACGCCCCTTCAGGCGGCGCGGTTCATGGCCCTGATCGCCAGCGACGGCAAGATGACCGAGGTGCATGTGATCGATTCGCCGCGACCGGCCAACCGGCCGCTTGTCCGCATCAACATGGACCTGAATCCTGGTTACATGGCAACCGTTCGTGATGCCCTGACCGGTGTGGTCAACGAGGAAGGCGGGACGGGCTACAGAACCGTCAGAAGCGATCAGGTGCGGATTGCCGGCAAGAGCGGCACGGCCGAACTCGGCGACCACCGGACGCACGCCTGGTTCGTCGGCTTCGCTCCGGCCGAGGACCCGCAGATCGCCTTCAGTGTGGTCTTCGAATACGGCGGATCGGGCGGCGCCGTGGCCGGTCCCGTGGCCAAACAAATCGCCGAGGCCGCCCTGCAGATGGGCATCATCTCCACCACACGCACCGCGCGGCGATGAATCACGTTATCAGACATTGGGCGTTGAGTGCCATGGGGCCGTTGCCTGCAGCAATGGGTCGCGCGGCGCATTCAAAGGCGATTTGCCAGCCGTCCTCAGGTCTTTCCGGATGACGCGTGTCACGGCCGTGCGTCGGTGTCGGCCATGGCCGGCAGGACGAATTGCGAAGCCACGCTGTCCCAGCCCATGTGACGGGCCAGGTCGTACCCCGATTCCAGCATCTGTTGCATCTGGCCCTCGTCGGCCGGGAGTTTGCGGAAGACTTCCTCGGCCACGCGTGCGGCCTCGATTTCCTCGATGCGGCCGCGCTCCACGACGCCGATCTGAAGCATCTCTTCGATCGTCTTGGGCTCGGTCTGCAAGTGCGTGTAATCGGCCAGCACGGCATTGGCCGTGTCGCCGTCGCCTCCCACGCGACGCAGGAAGCCCGCGCAGCCGCAGATGTCCGTCGGTACGCACAGACCGCCGAAAGCCAGCGGCTCGAGTTGGGCGATGCCGAACGGCTCGTAGACGCTCTGCCCGAATTCCAGGTCGCTGCCGTGCCGGATATCCATGAACCCCATGTCCTCGGGCATCGCCAGGCCGCACCACTGGCGCGACCAGCCGAACTGGTTGAGGAAGACGACCTTGATGTTGCGGCTCGAAGCGTTGAACCGCTGCACGGACGTGTAGAATTCGGCCTCGCCGCCCGACAGGTCGGGGTATCCCTCGCGATGGGCGATCGGCCAGCCGTACTGGGCCTCCATCTGCTGAATCTCGCGAGACGCCCGCGGGCCGCCGATCTCGGTCGAAAGGATGAAGAAGATGCCCGTGCGCCCCGCCTGACGCATCCTCTGCTCCAGATGCCAGAGGACTTTCAGGTCACGCCACAGGCCTTTCGACAACGTCAGCCGCGTCACGTGCGTCATGATTACGTCCGGCCGCCATCCCGTCAGCTTCTCGGCGTAGTCCTGCAGGCGGCGGCGACTGGCCAACTTCTCCGCCATGTCGATCTGGTGCGATGGGATGCCGTTGTAGACCAGCCGGATGTCGCAGTCCTTGAAATTCGGCGAAAGGAACCGCATCTCGTCGACGATCAGGTCGCCGACGGCCAGTACCGCATCGCACCGCCAGGCCGAAGCCACCAGCGGATGTTTGAAATACGACATCTGCGAGCCGAAGACGTCCTCGACGTACTTGCCTTCGGCCGCCGCCCGGCGGAGCACGTTGTAGAACATCGTGTCGTGGCCCAGGTGCTTCTCGACGATGCGGCGGATGGTCGCCGTCTCGTGGGCATAGAACAGTGTGCGATAGCGGCGGTTCTTCTCCAGGATCGCCAGCAGGGCCAGCGGCATGCCCATGTACTCGTGGGCCATGATCGTCGCCGGTTCGTCGGCCTGGTCCGCGCCAAGGGCCGCAAGCGCCTTGTACGCCGGCAGCGCGATTCGCGTGTACTGCTCGTAGTCCCAGGCATCGTAAATGTCCGAACGGATGCCGAACGTCTCGTACAGCCGCAGCTTGAACACCGCCAGGGGATGGGCGTGCATGTGGTCAATGCCCACCAGCAACACCTCGGGCTTGCTCTCGCCGCCGTTGCCGCCGTCGCGGAATTGCCGACGGCCGTACATGATCCGCACGCCGAACTCGTGCTCGATCGGACCGAAGTGTCGTCCCCAGCCGTTGGTGTCGATGCCCAGGCCGCTGCAGTAAAAGACCTCGCCGCCGTGTTGGTTGAGCTGGTCGGCGGTCTCCTTGTCGCCGCTGAACATCGGGCCGATGAGGATGTTTCGCTGCACCCTCTCCAGGTAGGCTTTCGACGTGCACAGCCCCTGCAGAACGGCTCCGATGCCGCCGATCTTCTGCAGCGCTTCGTGCGTCACGTGAACGACAGTTTTCATGGTGCTTGACAACTCCTTCGTGAGGCTTTTCCGCCCCCTGACTGCGCAGGCCCATCGGTCGCCCGGCCCCGGGAGGAACCGGACACCACCACCCTATATCGAGTCTTCGGGGCTGCCGATTACAACCTTTTTGAAGACAAATGCGCAAATGATCGGGGCCGCCTCAAAAAGCGGCCCCGCACGGTGTGTCCGAATGACAAATCCCAGCTACGGGTCTCCATTGAGCCGACGCTGCTTCTCCTCTTCGTAGTCTTTGCTGGTGCGGCCGTCGGGGACGTTCGAGAAGAACCCGGAGCCGCTTCCCGTGTCCGGCATCTCAGGCGTCTCAACCTTCTGCTTCCGCGCCGTGGCATCGAGTTGCTGGCGATAGTTCTCGTCCGGGTCCCGCGACTCCCTTGTCGGCCCGCCGCCGTTGAGCACGACGATCACCAACACGAACACCAGCAACACCACGCCCACGCCCACAATGAACAACGGCAGCATGTCCTGCTGTTTGCCCGCAGGCCGTCCGTTGCCGTTGGCCGAGCCGGAGGCAGGCCTTGCCGTCGCGACAGGGCGGGGCGGCGAATCGATGGCCACCACCAAGGGCTCATCCGCGGCATCATGGGCGATCAGCAGTTCCCCTTCGTCTTCGTCCACGGGATTGCCCATGACGTCCAGGGTCTTGGGCAGTTCGATCTCGCGGCCGCAAAGGGGGCAATGAACGTCATGGCCGACCGAGGTGTCGGAAACCTCAACTGATTGTCCACACGAGCACTCAACCTTCATCCGTGAAAGCTCCGGTTGCAGATCCTCACGTCGTCGGGGCACTCCGTCGTGCCGCCCGCGACTGTCCGGCCGCACCCTCCGCCGTGGCGGCCATCGAGTCCCACATCGCAGCCCCATATTCTACGAGAATGTCGGCAAAATCGGCAGTCGAAATTTCCCCCATTTCCGGTTGCCCCCACGACCGCTCGGGATTCGCTGCAGTCGGCTATTTCCTCCGCACGCCGATGTGCGTACACTGAAAGGCAGCGAGGGGAGGCTAACATGACGGGTATCGATTGTCCACAGTGCGCCACCGACCTGGCTCGCGTGTCGCTGTTCGAGAGTCTGCCGCCGAAGGACCTTCTGCAACTGGCCTCGGTCGCCCGGCGGGAACACTTTCCGCGGGACGCTACCCTCTTCCTGCAGGGCCAACGGGCCGACCGTTTCTACGTGCTCGTGGAAGGGGCCGTCAAGCTCTTCCGCACGTCGCCCGACGGACGCCAACAGATCCTGCACACGGTCACGCCGCCCAACGCCTTTGCCGAGGCGGCCGTGTTTGCCGGCGCGCGCTATCCGGCCCACGCCGTGGCCATGAAACCCAGCGAATGTCTGCTCATGCCAAGGCAGGAATTCGTCGACCTGCTGGGCCGCTATCCTGAACTGACCATGCGCGTCCTGGCCTCCATGAGCCGCCGCCTACAGGACTTCGTCAACCTGATCGAGGACCTGAGTCTGCGCGAGGTCTCGGCACGTTTGGCACGCTATCTGCTGGAAGAGGCGGACCGTCACGAGCGACGCAAGTTCCGGCTGAGCATGCCCAAGGGAGAACTGGCCCGCCAACTCGGCACCACGCCCGAGACCCTGTCGCGAACCTTCACCCGCATGGACGACCGCGGCCTGCTGACCACCAGCGGCCAGACCGTCCACCTTCTCGACACCGATCGTCTTGCCGCCATGCTGGAAGAGTAGGCAATGTGCCATGGCTGGCCTTGAGTCGTCGTGTGCGTCCATTGCACAAAAAGAAACGGGCGCGAACTACAAGTCGCGCCCGCAAAGAACTTCCTGTTATCGGGTGGCTTGGCAGTCACCCTACATTGTCAGCCTTTCAACTCGATCCACTTGCCCGTCTCGGCACTGTCGTACATGGCCAGCGCCAACTCAAGCGTGCGGCGACCCTCGCGGCCGGTGATTCGCGGATCGCGGTTCTCGCGGATCGCGTCGCACAGATCCTCGATCAGGTACATGTGCTCGTGGTGCTGGAATGCGGCCGCACCGCCGGCCCCGGTCGGTCCCTGGGCGGCCCCGATCTCCAGGGCCTTGGCATCCTCGGGCCGTGAGTCCTCGAACTCGAACCTCGCCAGCCGCTCGCCGACCATCACGGCCGTACCCTTCGAGCCGTTGATCTCGATCCGCAGGTCGCTGCCGGGATACATGGCCGTCGAAGCCTGCAGCACGCCCCGCGCCCCGTTGGCAAAGTCCATCATGGCCATGGTCGTGTCTTCGACCGGCACGCCCGGGTGGGCCAGGTTTTCCATCCGCGCCCAGACCCGCGACACCGGGCCCATCAGGTACAGGGCCAGGTCGTAGTAGTGGAACGCCTGCTGCACGGTCACGCCGGCCCCGTGCTCGCGGCTGCTCCGCCAGGCGTCCAGGTGATAGTAGTCCTGCGGGCGGAACCATTTCATGTACACGTCGCAGGCCAGCAGCGTGCCGAACCGTCCCTCGGCCAGGGCCTGCTTGACGGGCTCCAGGGCTTTGCGGAAGCGGCAGTTGAGGCACACGGCCAGCTTGGTTCCCGAGGCGTCGAAGGCCGCAATCAGGGCGTCGGCCTTCTCGAGCGTCATGTCCGGCGGCTTCTCGACCAGGCAGTGCTTGCCGGCCTTGGCCACCTGGACGCCGAGGGCCGAATGCGTGGCGTTCGGCGTCAGGACGCTCACGGCGTCGATGTCGTCGCGGGCCAGCAGGGCCTCAAGCGACGGGATGGCCTCGCAGTCGTACTTCTCGGCGAACCTTGCCAGCCGCTCGGTGTTCATGTCCGTAGCGCCGACCAGTTCGCACTTGCTCGACTCGATGATCGCCCGGGCGTGGAAGTCGGCCACCAGTCCGGTGCCGATCAGGGCGAAACGCAACGGTTTGTCTGCCATGGTTGCACTCCTTCGCTTGCCGATGCCGCGCTGACAGCCCGTTGAGGCAATGTAGCCCGGCCGCCCTCGGCCGGGGGACACGGGCGTGAACGGTCCTTTGCAGCCATACGCCACGCCCGAGGGCGGGCGTGCTGCATGGGTTCCGACTTCTTCAACGGACTGCTACGGAATCAGCAGGGCCTTCAGGCCGCGCTGGTTCTCCACGTCGTCGAAAACCTGTTTCCAGTTGGCCAGCGGCTCGCGGTGCGTCACGAGCGGCTTGACGTCGATCTGCCCCGAGGCGATCAGGGCGATCGTGCGGTCCCAGCACTCGTAACCGGTCGAGATGTGGAAGTCGATCCGGCAATCCTTGAAGATGGCCGCATCCCAACCGAAGTTGATCGTCTTGCGTCCCGTCATGCCGATCACGCAGATGCGGCCCTGCTTGCGGATCAGCGACACGGCCTGGTTGATCGCCGGCTCCGCGCCGCTGGCCTCGATGGCCATGTCGGCTCCGCGGCCGCCGGACAGTTCGTTGACCAGGGCCGCAACGTCGGTCTTCTGAACGTTGACGACGTGTTCGAAACCGAGCTTGCGAGCCGTCGGCAGCCGCAGGTCCTCGTCCTTGTTCGTGCCGACGACGACCACGGCCTTGGCTCCGCCGGCCCGGGCGCACATCGCCGCCACGAGGCCGATCGGTCCCGGCCCGAGCACGACGACCACGTCGCCGGCCTCGACGCGCGACCGCAGCAGCACGTCCTGGACCACGTTGGCCGACGGTTCGACCAGGGCCGCATCCTCATAGCTCATCGCGTCGGGAATGCGGTGCAGCAGCACGTCGGGCATCACCAGGTACTTCGCGAACGCTCCGTCGATGCCCCAACCCGGGCTGCGCTTGGTCGGGCAGATCTGGCGGTTGCCGGTGCGGCAGAGATAGCACTTGCCGCAGGCCTTCGTGTGCGGCTCGCCGATCACGCGGTCGCCGACCTTCACGGTCGTGACCTCGGGGCCGGCCTCGATCACCTGGCCGGCGAACTCGTGGCCCAGGATGACCGGCGGCCAGTAGGGGAAGCTGTCGTGCAGAATGTGGATGTCGGTTCCGCAGATGCCCGCGGCCTTGACCTCGATCAGCACCTCGTCAGCCTTGGAGATCGACGGCACGGGCCGATCCTGAAGCTCGATGTTCCCAACGCCCTTGGCCGTCTTGACCAGCGCTTTCATGGTTGCCATGTTTCACCACTCCTGTGCATCAGGTGCCATGCTTCTCCTTGAAGAAGCATGCGAATCGGCTGCTCCATTCGGTCAGCATGGCGGCGGACAACGGCCGCCATGGCACCCCGGCCATAAGGAATTTCCCCTCGGTCAATCGCGGGCGGCTCGCGAGCCGCCCCTACAACAGCCTCTTCACTTCGCCGCGTTCAGCACGTAGGGCGGCTGCTTGCAGCCACGCGGTCTGCTCACTTCGCCGCATTCACGCGGTCGAAGGTTCGGATGATGACCTCGGCGGCCTTGAGGATTTCGCTGAGGCCGACCTGCTCGTTCTTGCCGTGGGCCGTGCCCAGGTCGCCGGGACCGAAGACCACGGTCGGAATCTCCAACTGGTTGGCGTAGAACCAGGCGTCGCACGATCCGGTCAGGGCGCTGAGTGTCGGGGCGACGCCGGAGGCCTCCAGCGACTGCACCAGCGTGACGACCAGCGGGTGCCGCGGGTCGAGTTCGTTGCCGTCGCTGTTGAGCATGGGGAACGAGAGCTTGA
>JAFGPY010000002.1 GCA_016935955.1 Planctomycetota bacterium | reverse complement strand
GGAGGGAGCCCTGGCGCAAGCATATTCCGTCGTCAATATGATGGCGGCCGTGACGCAGCGAACAAATTAAGATGCGATTGCCCTGCCCTCCGGGATGCCGCGGCGGTCCCTACCACGTCGCGGCGGGGAAAAAAGCCGCTCCCGCCAAGTGCAGCGGCGGGCGGAATTCGACCTTCTGTAGTCCGGTCGCCACGGGGGCCTTGCCCGCCGGCATCCACAGCAGGTGGCCCTTGCAGCGGCAGTCCGAGGCGCCGAAGCCCGGGATGATCCGCCTCACGGCCGGTCGTCGGGCCAAGCGGTCGGCGATGGCGCACTCACTGAGTCCGCCGTCGGTCAGCACGAACGCTCCCAGGGGCGTGGCCGCGGGGAAAAAGTAGTCGATGTGCCAGCGTCGCGGCTTGCGGCGGCGCATGTGGCGGGCCAGCCGGGCGAAGAGGTTCTTTCGCGCCCGGCCGACGTAGAGGGCGAAGCCCGGCTCGACGTGCGTGCCGCTGAGACGGCCTGCCGTGAGATAGATGGGTCGCGGCACATGGAGCAGCAGGCAGTAGAAACCACTGTCGTCCTGCGGCCACGACGGCGGCAACAATCGTGAACGGCTCATTATCGCATGACCTTCGTTCTAAACATCAACAGTCCCACAGCTGCAAGCACAAAACCCGGCCACAACGGCATTCGCTGACCGGCTCGTCGACGAAGATGTCCCTTTACGGCGGCGCGGGCCTGCTCCGACTCGTCAATTGCCGCAGCTTTGGTCTGGCAGCCCTCGACCTCGCCGAGTGCGGCCTCACTCGGCGTCACCGGCACATAGCGAATCGATGACGGAGATCCCGTCACCAGGGAACTCAGACAGTTATCCCAAAACAACACGAACGAGACCTCGTCGGGCCAAGTCGTGTTGCCGCGGTCCACGTCGAACAGCACGGCGACTCGTGCGGCCTCGCCCTGGACGAACCGGGCGACAAGCGGATCGCCCTGCTCGGTCGCGATGACGACGGCGGCCTGCGGCTGAAGCCGGAAGATCGGCACGACCGCCACGGCGGGCCCCGTGCTCGGAAGATGAGCCGCAAGCGGGTCGGACGGAGCGGTCACTCGCCATGTGGTCACCTGGCGGCGAACGTCCTGCGTCCTGACCAGCGGACCAAACGACGACGGCGGATTCACGATCACGGCCGGATGCCGGAAGTCCGACGGCGGCAGACGATCAACGAACAGGCCAAGGTCGAGGTCTTCGGGCCAAGTGTCGGGCGACTGGTCTGCCTCGTAGACGTCCGCCCCCGCGGCCGCCAACATGGCCAACAGCGCCGCGTCGGGACGTCCGACGTACGCCAGGCGATACCGGCGCCCCTCGATACGCAGGAGGTTCATGCGATTGTCGGCGGCAAAGTCGTCGGCCGCGTCGAGGGCAAGCGTAATGCGGTCGGGCAAGGCGCGCGGCACGGGAAAGGTCCAGGTATGCCGGCCCTTCTTCAGCGGCAGGTCGATGTTGTATGCCGGCATGTCCGCCCCGCTCAGGGCGACGCGCGCCGTCGTGTCCAGGCCATCGGGAACCGAGGCTGAGAGCATGGCAAATGCCTCGTCGTCGCGATGGACGACCGACGCGGCGGTCAGGGCGAGGTTCCTGGCGTCGGCGCCCGTGGCCAGCAGGGAAACCAGCGGCGGCTGCGGGCTGTCGGCATCGTACGGAGAGACATCGGTCAGCAGGACGACGGGGGCCTGCGTGCGACTCTGTAGAAGGAGCACACGGTTGCGAAGCCGCTGCGCCGTCAGAGGCATGTCGGTGGCCTTGAAACGGTCGAGCGTCTGTGAACGGATTTCGGCGACAGGCCCTTCCAGCGCCGGCTGGTCGGGCGTGTCGGGTACGGTCACAATGGCAACCGGCGTGTCGGGCGGCAACGAAGCGAGTAACTCGTCGGCCCGCCTCCGCAACCGCGCCAGCCGGGTCTCCGACGTTCGATCGGTCATGAGCAGACTGGGCGAAACGTCAATGACCAGCGTGCAGGCAACGCCGGTCTCCTCCTGCCGCGTCAGGCTCGGGCCGGACAGGGCAAGGATCAGGGCGGCCAACAGGGCGAGCAACAGCAGCGCCGCCAGATCAAGCCGGCGGAACCTGCTGGTGCTAGCGGCGGCCGACTCGGCGCGGACGTCCTGCCAGAATGCCAGGGACGAAACGGTGACACGACGGGCCCGGGGTAGAATGAGTTGAAGGATGGCAAGCAACGGAAGCAACAGCAAGGCGTAGAGCAGCGAGGGAAACTCGAAGGAAATGGCCATGCCTGTCCTGGCTTCCGTAGCTGCAATGCCGGAGGATGCCGACGAATGGGGCCGATGCTGTTTCGGTACGGATCGGGCGACGACCAGCGGCGTCAGGCGCGTCGTCGCTTAGAGCTTCTCGGTTTCCTTGGGGATGATGACCATCTTGGACATCATCAGGTAGTTCTGGCTGCGGTACTCCGTAACCATGGCGGAGATTCTGTAGCGAACAGCACGCCGACCGAAATCAGACATGTCCTCCATCTGCTGAAGCTTCATGTTCGGCAACAGCACCAGGGGCTTGTCGCCGCTATCGAACACGAAGAGTGTCTGACGGTTTTGCCGCACGATGCGGCCCTCGCGATCGGTCAGGCGCTTGTCCTGACGAAGCAGCGTCGCGGCGCCGCCGGGCTGGGCTTGCGGCGAGGGGGACGGAGTCGCAGGCTCCTCAACCGGCGGAGCCTCGGGAATACCTCGCTCGATCGCATCGGGCGCCGCCGTCCGGTCGCGTGTCTGCGGTGCTGCCGGTTCGGACGGCGCATCGGTCTGGTCATTCACGGGCTCAGTGAACGCCGGCTCGCCCGACTCGTCGTCCTTACCGTCGCCCGCGACTCGCGGAACGCGGAATGAATCGAGCATGAAATAGTTGCGGCCGCGGTACTCGCTGACCATGCCCGACACAACGAACTCCATTCCCTGCCGCCCATAGTCCGACAGGTCCTCGATCCGTTCGAGCGGTTTGGTTCTGACCAAGACAAGCGGCTGTGAATGTCCCTCAAGCAGCAGAATCATGTCCGGCCCCTGCCGGCTCACTCGCCCGCGGCGCTCGAAGAGCCGCTTGCCCTCGCGGATCAGCTTCGGCGCCAGCCGTTGCGTCTGGTCGGCCCCTGCGGCCGCGTCGGTTCCGCCGGACGCGGCTGAGGCCCCCTTGGATGACCTGCTGACTCCGAACGGGTTCGAGGACGTGGCCTCGGGAATGGGCTGGGCGGGCTCGTCGTCCTCCACAACCGGCGGAGGCTCGACAGCTTCGGGCTCAGCGGGTGTCGGGGCGACGGACCCGGCCGGGGGTGATTGCGCCGGCTCGGTCGCGGGCGTCGTCGAGTCAACGGGTTTCATCGGGATCGGATCCATGGGCGCAGGCTCCTGGGCGCCGAGCCGCGGCGTCGCTAGAGCCGTGGCCGCCAGGACCAGCACAATCCAGAACCACCCAGAGCCAGTCTTCATGAATCGTTCCCCGTGATGCAAGCACCGTCGTTGATTGTAGAACCGGGACCGCTCAAGCGCCAAGGCAAAACCGCCCGGCTCAGGCGTCAACGTTCAACAGGCCGCCGGCCAGGAGAATCTTGCGAGCCCTCTCGGAGGCATCCAGCTTCACCGTGAACGTGAATCCCTGGGTGACGTCCTCGACCTCGATGGTCCCGCTCTTGGCGACGCCCTTGCGCAGCCCCGTCAGCCGCAACTCGTCACCGGCGCTCACGCGGTCGTAGTCGGCCTCGTCGGCGAAGACCAGCGGCAGGATGCCGAAATTGACGAGATTGGCCGTATGGATTCGCTCGAACGATCGGGCCAGCACCGCCCTGACGCCGAGGAACCGCGGGCAGATGGCGGCGTGCTCGCGGCTGGAACCCTGGCCGTAGCTCAGGCCGCCGACGATGAATGCGGCAAGGCCTTGATCTCGCAGCGCCGCGGCTCGCGCGGCGAACTCGGCGTCCACATTCTCGAAGACATGCTTGGCGTACTCGGGAATGTTCGACCGCAGCCGCAAGAGCTTCCCGGCCGGCATGATGTGGTCGGTGGTAATCTTGTCGCCGACCTTCAGGGCCGCGCGGCCGATCAGTTCGTCGGGCAACGGTTCACCGCTTGGCGGGTCACCAATATTCGGTCCCTTGAGCACCGCAGCCTTCTCGCTTCCGGCCGCCGGAACGACGAGCATCGAGTCGTCGACCAGGAACGTTTCGGGCGACTCGATCACAGGCGCCTTGCCAAGGGTTCGCGGGTCGGTCAGCTTGCCGGCCAGCGCCGTTGCAGCCGCAGTCTCGGGGCTGACCAGGTAGACCTGGTCGCCGGACGTGCCGCTGCGTCCGCTGAAGTTGCGGTTGTTGGTCCGCACGGAGACACTGCCCGTGGCCGGAGCCTGGGCGGCGCCGATGCAGAATCCACAGGCGCACTCATCGAGCCGCGCGCCGGCGGCCAGCAGGTCGGCCAGCCCGCCGTCGCGAAGAACGTTGATGACCACCTGTCGTGAGCCGGGGGCCACGATTAACTCGGTTCCCGCGGGCAAACGCCGACCACGAAGAATGGCCGCAGCTGTCATCAGGTCGCGGTACGACGAGTTGGTGCACGAGCCGATGCAGACCTGCTGCACGTCGAGCCCGGCCACCTCGCGGACGGTCTTGACGTTGTCGGGCGAACTCGGACAGGC
>JAFGPY010000067.1 GCA_016935955.1 Planctomycetota bacterium | reverse complement strand
GCTCAGTTGGCTCGGGTGCCACTGGCGGCTTGCCCGCCAGTGCACGGGCAGACAAGCTGCCCGTGGCACCCAACTGGGATAGGTTCTAAGCCGGTGTGCGTTCGCTCTGCCGCCGGCTCATCGCTCGTGTCAGGGTGAGTAGATGAAACCATTCACTCGTGAGGACGGAGTGATCGTTCGGTGGACGTTCTGGGAGTGACATTTGACGAGGTTCGGGAAGCCCTTGGCGTCAAGCCGCACGAGGTCAAGGCTCTGCGGGCCGAGTACCGCGCGGCCCTGGCCGGTCGGGACAATGATCGCATGCGAGCCGACCTCCTGCCAGTGGTCCGGTGCGTCGAGGATGGCGACCTCACCAAGTTCATCCAGCGGACGCACGACGGCCTGGAAACCGAGAGCGTCATGGTGCCGATGCGGCGGCACGGCAAGGAGTGGAAGTCGCTCTGCGTCTCGTCTCAGGTCGGCTGCGCCCGCGGCTGCCTGTTTTGCGAAACCGGGCAGATCGGCCTGGTCCGCAATCTCACCCCCTCCGAGATCGTCGGGCAGGTGGCCGTGGTGCGAACCCGCTTCGGCCAGGAGGTCCGCAACATCGTCTTCATGGGCATGGGTGAGCCGTTCGACAACTTCGACAACGTGATCCAGGCCGTGCGGGTGCTGAACGACCCGGCAGGCCTGTCGATTTCATGCGAGCGGATCGCGATCTCCACCGTCGGGCGGATCGAGGGCATCCGGCGCCTCGCGGCCCTGGGTCTGCGGCGGCTCAACCTGGCGATTTCGCTCAACGCCCCCAACGATGACATTCGCTCGAAGATCATGCCCGTCAACCGCCTGGAACCGATGGGCGAGCTTCGCGAGGCTCTGCTGGCATACCCGCTGCGCAAGTGCCAGTTTTTCATGATCGAGTACGTGCTCATCCCCGGCGTGAACGACCGGCACGAGCACGCCCTCGAACTGGCCGACTACCTCCGCCCGCTCAAGTGCGTGGTCAACGTGATCCCGTACAACCCCCGGCACGAGTCTCCCTGGCCGGCTCCCGACGAACAGACCATCAAGCAGTTCATTGCCTGGCTCAAGGAGCAGCGGCAAGTGGTCAAACGCCGGCTGACCAAGGGTCGCGAGAACATGGCCGCGTGTGGGCAACTCGGCAACCGCGAGATCGCGCGTCCGCGTAGATCGTGGGTCGCACAACCCGCTGCTCGTACTGACCTTGTCGGCGGTTAACAGCCCGTGCGAGAAGCGACGCAATCGAGCGGCGCAGGGCAGCGTCGAGCCTGCCTCGCCGCAGGCGGGGTCGCCCCCGCGACCGAGACCTGCTGTTCTCCCGCCCGAGATAGGCCCTGGCGTGGCGAGTCCGCCTCAGAAGCCTTGGGTCGCCCGTTCGGCCTGCGACGAGCATCCGTTCCCGGCCCCATTCCACGAACCGCCCCTGATCGACTAGAATACCCCGCTCGGTCTTCCGGGCTCCCCGGGAGGGGCGAGGCTTACGATTGCCTGGCCTGTCGTCGGATTTCAAGGTTTGCTTTGTCGGAGCAGAGAACGTCCATGGGTCACAGAACGGCCGACCAGATACGACAAGAGTTTATCGCCTTCTTCGAAGGCAAGGGCCACACGGCCGTGCCGTCCTCGCCGGTAGTGCCCATCGACGACCCGACGCTCATGTTCGCCAACGCGGGCATGAATCAGTTCAAGGACGTCTTCCTGGGCACCGGTAGCCGGCCCTACAAACGGGCGGTCGATACCCAGAAGTGCATCCGTGTCTCCGGCAAGCACAACGACCTCGAAGAAGTCGGCCGCGACACCTACCATCACACCTTCTTCGAGATGCTCGGCAACTGGTCGCTGGGCGACTACTTCAAGCGCGAGGCCATCGGGTGGGCATGGGAACTGCTCACCGGCGTCTGGGGCCTGCCCAAGGACCGCCTCTACGCCACCGTCTTCGGCGGCGACCCTGAGGACAAATTGGCGCCCGACGAAGAGGCCGCCGGCCTCTGGACCGAAGTGACCGATATCGACCCGGCCCACGTCAAGCGCTTCGGCAAAAGGGACAACTTCTGGGAGATGGGCGTCACCGGTCCGTGCGGGCCGTGCAGCGAGATTCACATCGACCTGACGCCCGACGGCTCCGGCGAGAGCCTGGTCAACGCAGGCGACCCGCGGGTCATGGAAATATGGAACCTGGTGTTCATCCAGTTCAACCGCGACGAGGCAGGCAAGCTGTCGCCGCTGCCGGCCAGGCACGTCGACACGGGCATGGGCTTCGAGCGCATCGTCGCCGTGCTGCAGGGCAAAAAGAGCAACTACGACAGCGACGTGTTTGCCCCGCTCATCAACAAGATCTGCGAACTGACCGCGCAAACCTACACGGCCAAGCTCGACTCAAACACGGACATCGCCATCCGCGTGATCGCCGATCACGTGCGGATGCTGACTTTCTCGATTACCGACGGAGCCAAGCCCAGCAACGAAGGCCGCGGGTACGTCCTGCGCCGCCTGCTGCGTCGGGCCGCCCGTTTTGGTCGCCAGCAGCTCGGTCAAAATGAACCGTTCATCTACAAGCTCGTGCCCACTATCGTGCAGACCATGGGGCACGTTTTCCCGGAACTGAAGGAGCGCCCACAGAAGGTCGCCGACCTCATCCGCGACGAAGAAGCCGGCTTCGGCCGCACGCTCGACCGAGGCATCGCTTTGTTCGAGGAGGCGGCCGCCGCCGGCAAGTCGATCTCGGCCGAATACGCCTTCAAGCTGTATGACACTTACGGTTTCCCGATCGACCTGACCGTCCAGATGGCCGGCGAGAGAGGCATCCGGGTTGACGAGGCCGGCTTCGTTCGCTTGATGTCCGAGGCCAAGGAGAAGGCTCGGGCCGGAGCGAAAAAGCACGTGGCGGTGGCCATCGATGGCGAACTGCCGGTGACCGATGACTCGCCGAAGTACGACGGGCGTCAGGCCGAAGCCAAGATCGTCGGATGGGTGAAGAACAACGCGCTGGTGTGCTCGGGCTCGCTGTCGCCCGAAGACGGCGAGGTGGCCGTGGTGTTGGACCGCACCTG
>JAFGPY010000066.1 GCA_016935955.1 Planctomycetota bacterium | reverse complement strand
TGCAAAAGTCATGCAAATAGAGAGACTTAGGGTACTGTCGAACTCGTGTCGGTTGGCTGTCCTGGGGAGTGTCATGATGGTGACGCTCGCCTCGCCGCTTGCGGCCCAGTCGCCACAGGCCAACCAGTTCTTCCAGCGGGAGCAGTTCCTGCGCGAGGACACGCGGCGGCAACTCGACGCCGGCATCCCCAAGGAGCAGAAGGCCATCGTCACTTGGGGCGGCTACGTCATCCCGCAGTGGCAACAGTACGACGACGTCCGCAAGCAGTCGAACTTCCGGCAGATCGACCTGCGACTGTGGGGCAGCGCCGTCATCGACGACGTGCACCACATTTACGCCCGCATGAAGCTCATCCACACCAACTTCGGTCCCGGTGACAGTCCGTTCGGATGGAACCAGGACCTTGAGGGACCGAACCTCGACCAGGGCTTCTACGAATTGCGGCTGTCGAAGGCCCTCAAGAAGTACTGGGGCATGGAGCTGCCGTTCGATTCGCGGATGACCATCGGTCGTCAGTTCGTGGAGTTCGGTAACGGTCTGTCGCTGTCAACAATCCTCGACGGCGGCACCTTCGCCATCGAGACCGGCCAGTGGCGAGCCACAGGCCTGTTCGCGACGACGGTTCGCAGCGACGAGAACATCGACCACAGCCCGATCGTCGCCGACCACATGGACCGCACGTTCGGCGGTCTGCAGGTCGACTTCCTCGGCCTGTCGGGCCACCAGCCGTTCGCCTACTTTATCGTGCAGCACGACTCGACCGAGGAAGAGCCCGAGGACTACCGGCAAGAGTACGACTACGACTCGAACTACTTCGGCTTCGGCTCCAACGGCGAAGTGGTGCAGAACCTGCGCTACGCCACGGAAGTGGTTTTCGAGACCGGCAGCAGCCAGAAGCAGAACAATCTGGGTGGATCGCCCATTGCGGCCTTCGCCTTCGACCAGTTGTTCGAGTACTATTTCCCGGTCAAGCACGATCCGGTGTTCGGCGTGGAGTACGCCGTGGCCACGGGCGACGACGATCGCACCAGCGCCACGGACACCGTGGCCGGGAACCTCTCCGGACGCGACAACGCCTTCCGCAGCTTCGGCTACATCAATACCGGCTACTCGTCGGCCTACGAGTTCACGAACCTGCAGTTCCTGCGGACGGGCATCCGCTTCAAGCCCTTCCCGGAGTGCGAGGCCCTGCGGCGGCTGGAGGTCGGCTCGGACCTGTTCTGGTACTGGAAACAGAAGGTCGGCGGTCCGGTCAGCGATTTCCGGGCCGACGTCAACAGCCACGAACTGGGCACAGAAGTGGACGTCTACGCGAATTATCGCATTTTCAGCGACTTGTCGGTGATGGTTCGTTACGGCCGTTTCTGGACTGGCGAGGCCTATAACGACGACGAAATCCGCGATTATCTGTACGCCGGGTTGCTTTACAGCTTCTAGGGGGCCTTCGGGCCGTCCCTGGGCCGCACTGGGCGGATTTGCCTCTGCGGCCAATACTGGTATACTCAAC
The DNA here is from genome assembly GCA_016935955.1 of Planctomycetota bacterium. Next base: position 24,261 of record JAFGPY010000066.1, on the reverse strand, counting down.
CATGAGGGAGAATGGCTGTCATGACAGCTTCACGTCGAGTGGTGACGGGCATGATGCTGGGGTGTGTCGTGCTGGGGGTCGTTGCTCTGGGCGCCCGTGCCGAGACCCCGGGCGAGACAGACGCTGAGTTCTTCATGACCCTGTCCTACAAACAGGTGGCCATGATGGACGACGCCTGCAAGGCCGTGGCCTTGCTCGTCCGCGGGCAGTTCGACATGAAGGACGCGGCCGCCTGTCGCGATTTCCTCGTCGAGCGCAAGATCGCCCGAAGCAGTTGGCCCACGGCGGCGGATGCGCCGCTGACCAAGGGGCGGCTGGCCTACATGGTCTGCCAGGCCCTAGGCATTAAGGGCGGCGTGACGATGCGGCTTTTCGGACCGAGCCAGCGCTATTGCCTGGCCGAGTGCGAGTACCTGGAACTGATAACGGGCGGCGCCGACTACGAACACGTCACCGGCGGCGAGCTGGTCAGCGTGATCGATCGGGCCGACCAATACCGCCAGGCCAAGGGTCAGGCCGCCGAGCCACAGGCTGCACCTGAAGCCGCAGCCCCGGTGGCAGCCGCTCAGCCGGCGAAGGCTGCGCCCGTGGCGGCTGCGGCGCCGAAGATGGCCGATCAGCCGGCCGAAGCGAAACAGCTCAACGCACCTGCGGCGAACGCCAAGCCGGCGGTCGTCGAGGTCAAGGATAAAAAGGTAGCGGAAGAGAAGCTGCCGGAGATGACGCCGATTGAGCCCGAGGCTCCGTCGGCTGCTGGCGGTCAGGGACAGCAGTAGCTGAAGCGAGCTACGAACCGGCAGGTGCTGTAGCCGCGATCGAAGTTCGTCAGTCGCCGCGAAGAGGGAGTGCCTTAATCATGCGATGGGTAATGGTGACAACAGCGCTGGCCTTGTGGGCCTGCTGGTTGTCCGGGGGCGTGTTTGCCGACGAAACGCCGGCCGACAATGCCGCGGCACAGGACACCCAGGCCACTAAGGCCGAGACACCGGCGCCGCAAGCCAAACCGGCCGCCGACGCCGAGAAAGAAGAGAAGAAGGAAGACCAAGCGACCGCGCCGGCCGAGGCCGCAAAACCGGCTGAGAAAGCCACCGCTGAAACGAAGCCGGCTCCAGCCGAGCAGCCTGCGCCGCAGACCGAGGTCGCGACCGCCTGCACGGTCAAGGAAGTCAATCGCTCCGTGCGTTGGCGGCCGTCGAACGAGACGCAGTGGCAGGACATGAAGGTCGGCGATCAGCTGCCCCTGGGCGCCGACATCTGCACCGGCCTGCGAGCCACGTGCCGGCTGGAGTTCAACGATGCCTCCAGCGTGGTCGACGTGCAGCCGATGACGATCGTGCGGATCGGCGAGTTCGACACCAGCGGCGAGAAGGTGCGGACGCGGCTCTACCTGAAACAGGGCACCGTGCAGGCCGACGTGGAGAAGGCCCGCTTCCAGAGCGATTTCGCCATCGTTTCGCCGGAAGTGACCCTGGCCGTACGCGGCACCACCGGCATCGAGTTCAAGCAGTTCCAGGACACCGGGGCTCATTGCAGCCTGTTGAAGACCGGTTTGCTGCAGGCCGTCAACAACACCAATGGCCGCCAGAGGAAGATCCGACCCGGCGACAAGATCGCCTCGGGAACGAACATGCGACCGTCGATCCAGAACGTACTGTTTAAGAAACTGGTGCCGACATACGATCTCCGCGGCAGCACGCCGCAGGAGATTCGCAGTATCGTCAACAAGCCGCAGATCTTCGCCGGGGCGCCCAGCGGCGCCGCACCGGGCGGTAACCAGAATGTGGGCGGCTTCGGACGGCAGCAGACCGTCAACAACCTGCGGCTGCGGCAGTTCTTCCAGAACAACCCGCAATTGTTGCCGGGTGGAACGTTGCCCCAGGCGCCGCAGATCCCGGTTCGACCTCGGATCATTGACGACCATGGCGGTAGCGGCATGTAGCCGATCGGGTCACGGACAACATTGAAGCAACTCTTTTGCAGGAGAGGGACTCCTTTGATTCGAACGATAATTGCGGCCATGGCGATCATCGTCGTCCTGGCGCTGACAGTCGCCGACGTTCGAGCCGACGAAGCCAAGACCACTGACGCCGCGAAGACCGAAGCCGCCAAGACTGACGCGCCCGCAGCCAAGCCGGCCGCACCGGTCCCGGCCGCCGACACACCAACTGTTTGCACCGTCAAGGACGTGCAGCGTTCGGTCATGTGGAAGGTCGGCCGGGAGAATGAGCCGCAGGCCATGAAGGTCGGCGACAAGCTGCCTCTGGGCGCCGACATCTGCACCGGGTTGCGCTCGACGTGCCGTCTGATCTTCAACGATGATGCCTGCATCGTCGACGTCAAGCCGATGACGGTCGTGCGGATCGCCGAGTTCTCGATGGACGGCGACAAAGTCCGCACGAGAGTCTTCCTGAAGCAGGGCACGGTCCAGGCCGATGTCGAGCCGACACGCTTCAAGAGCGATTTCGCCGTCGTGTCGCCCGAGGCCACGCTGGCCGTTCGCGGTACGCATGGAGTCCACGCCAGCCGTCACCAGGACACCGGCTTCACGGGCCAACTGCTGGGCGGCGGACTGCTCTACGCCAGCAACAACCAGACCGGCCGTGGGCAGTACGTGAGGCCCGGCGACAAGGTCGCCGGCAACATGAATCCGGCCATCCAGGTGTTGCACAACAGTCAGCTTGTCAGAACCTACGATACCCATGGCGGCAACACGCCGGGCGAGGTCATCAGCATGAACAAGGGCGCCCAGATGTTCGGCGGCCCGGGTCACATGTTCGGCCCCGGCGGCAACAACGGCATGGGCGGATTCGCCCGCAATTTCAGCGTGGGCCAACACGGCTCGGCCAACTTCTTCCTGAACCACCCGAACCGCCTTCCGAATTACGTGCCGCCGGTGCAGCCCGTGCCGGTGACGCCGAAGCATTCGTCGGGCGGTAGTTGCGAGGAATAACCGCACGGGGCTCCCGGCAGGCCGGTGCGATCCATCGCACACGCAGGCTTGACCGGGCAGAGAATCAGACGATAATCAAGGGGCGGCACGTGTCGCCCCTTTTCCTTTTCCAGGAGCCGGTCCCGTCGCCATGGCCGAATCTCGCATCCGCAGTGTCAGCCGCTGGAAAGCGTTCGTCGTCGGCCTCATCCTGACAACGGCCCTGACGGTTGCCGGGGTGACGGTGCCCGAGTTTCGCCTGTTCGAGTCCAAGGGGCAGGATATTCTGCTCTGGCGACTGCGGGCCCAACAGGACGTCTCTCCCGAGATCACCATTGTCGGCGTCGACGACAACGCCTTGGAGATGATCGGCCGCTGGCCCTGGTCGTGGCGCGACCTGGCCGGCATCATCGACAGCATGTCGTCGCTTGGCGCGCGGCTGATCGTGCTCGATATCACGTTTCCGACGCGACCCGAGTACGAGATACCGCGCGGCGCGGCACCGTCACAGCAGGTCCAGCCGATCGACCCCGTGCCCTACCTCGAAGAGGCCATCCGCCGCTCCGGCCGCGTGATTCTGACCTACTCGATTCACACGAGCGAAGCCGTCACCGATCCGCTCTATCATCGCATCGAAGAGTCGCTGGCCTCCGAGCCTGGCCTGTCCTATGCCCAACTGGCCGCGCGCCTCGGCGCCGACGAGTCGCAAGTGGGGCGGTTCTTTCACCTCGCCCTGCGGCGAGCGCTGGAACGGTATCTGACGGCCGCCCTGCCCCTGACGGCCTCTCGCGAGGACGCCGAGGCTGCCCTTGACCGGGCCTTTGCGGCCCTGCCCGAGACGGAACGGGCCGAACGTGCGTTCTCCCGCCAGTTGGCCGTCGACGCCTTCCTGCGGCAGCAAGCCGTCCTGGCCGCCGGTACCGTGACGCTCGAGAGCGAGGAAGCGGCGTGGTCGGTCCCCGAGGCGGCACGCATCGACGGACCGCTGGTCGACCTGACCCTTGCGGCCCATGCCACGGGCTTCGCCAACGTGCAACCGGACCGCGACGGCGTCATGCGGCGAATCCCGCTGGCCATCCGCTTCGGCGACTGCGTGCTGCCGCAACTGGCCCTGCAGGCGGCCATGCACGCCCAGGACATTCACGACTACACGATCCGCCGCACGGCAGCCGACCGCATGGAGATCTGCCGCAAGGACGGCAGCGTGCTCGGCGTTCCCGTCGGGGCCGATGGCCTGATGGTCGTAAACTGGACCGAGAGCAGCCTGACGCGCGGCAAAGCGGCCGGGACGCAGGACCAGTTTCGACGGCTGCAGATCGGCAAACTCTACGAGTTGTACGACCTGCGGCGGCTGGAGAACGAGTACCACGCAATGATGCAGTCTGCCGCCGAACGACTCGGCAAGGGCCGCGAGCGACAGGAGGCCTGCCGCCGAGTGATGGAGGCCCTCGACCAAGGGGTCGACGCCGAGAAGGTCACCGAGTTGGACGACCAGTTGACCGACATCGACGCCGACGTGGAAATGCAGTTGCGGATGTCGCTCAGCGACGGCAAGCCGCAGGACATGACCGGCGAGGAGTTCGAGCGGCTCAAGAAAGTCTCACCGCAGTTCCTGACCTACCAAGAGATTCGCGATCGCGAGCGCAAGCGGCGCAGGGACATCGAGGCCGGCTTGTCGGAGTTCATTCGTGACCGCGTCTGCTTCGTCGGCATGACGGCCACGAGTCTGGCCCCGGACCTCAAGCCCACGCCTATCCACAAGCAGTATCCCGGCGTTGCGGCTCATGCGTCGATTACCGACGACTTCCTCCGCCGACAGTTCGTCCGCGAAGCCGGCGTGCCGACGGTTGTCGTGACCATGATCGTTACCGGCCTTATCGTTACACTGCTGAGCGCCTCGCTGCCGACCCTACGGGCGGTGATCCTGAGCGTCGCCATCCTTGCGGCCTACTATGTTCTCGGTATCCACCTGTTCCGTCACCAGGGCCTGTTGATGCCCATCCTCGGCGTTTGGCTGGCGGGCCTGACCGCCCTGCTCGGCGTGATGACCTACCGCGAGTTGACTGAGGGCCGCAACCGCCGCTGGATCACCGGCGTGTTCAAGCAGTACACCTCGGGCAAGTTGGTCGACGCCCTGGTGACCAATCCCGAGATGCTCAGCCTGGGCGGACAGCGGCGAGAGATGACCGTCTACTTCAGCGACATCGCCGGCTTCACGTCGATCAGCGAGAAGCTCGATGCCCCGACGCTCGTGGCCTTCCTGCAGGAGTACCTGGAAGAGGCTACCGACCGGCTGCTGGACCAGGACGCCACGCTCGACAAGTACGAGGGCGACGCGATCCTGTCGTTCTTCGGCGCCCCGGTGGCCATGATCGACCACGCGGCTCGCTGCCTTCGTGCGGCCCTGGCCCACTTGCGGGCCCTGCCCGAGATCGACCGCCGGCTCCGCGAGAAAGGCCTGATGCCCGAGGGCGCCAACCTGAAGATTCGTATCGGTATCGCCACGGGCCCCATGGTCGTCGGCAACATCGGCTCCTCTCGGCGCTTCGACTACACGGTCATCGGCGACACGGTGAACGTCGGCGCGCGGCTCGAAGGGGCCAACCGCTTCTTCGGCACCACCGTCCTGATGACCGGCGAGACGCAGCAGCAGGTGGGCGACGAGTTCCTGTTGCGGCACATCGGCCGCGTGCGCGTCGTGGGACGAGCCGAGCCCATCGACGTCTGGGAACTGCTGGACGACCAGCGACTGAACGCCCGGGAAGGGCTGGATCTCTACGAGGCGGCGATGAAGGACTTCGAGGATGGATGGATCGCCGAGGCCCGGTTGAAATTCGAAGATGTGCTGAAGGTGCGGCCCGGCGACGGACCGACGATGGCCTACCTCGATCGCATCGACACTATGACCCGCGACGACATCTCCGCCAAGCCCGGGCCGTGGGACCTGTTGAGCAAGGGCTGAGCGCGAGCGCCTGTACAGCGCCGTCCCAAAGAGCCGGGCAATGGCAAAATTACGGCCATGCCATCCCCCATGTTACCTTGTGCGGTGAGAATCGCCCTCAGTGGGCCTGACCATCGTCGGCTGGCGGAAGCTGACGTTTGCGAACGTCGAGTTCGACGGCACCGTAGGCTTTCTCGTAGCGAATGACAGTAGCCTGCAGGGCCATGGCCAGCCGCTTGGCATTGTAGTAATTGAGCACCACGCGGTCGGTGAACCTGGCCACCTGGTGTTGCGGGTTCTGTTGCGAGGGAATGGCCAAGCCGAAGTCGACGACAACTTCTTCGGGTCCGGCGATGACGCGAGTCAGGTTGGCGTAGTGACCTTCGAGGTTTGTATCGTCGATCTGCAGTGTGGTCCGGACGCCGCCGGCCTGGCCGTCCACAACGGCCGCATCGTCCTGTCGATCGTTCTTCCTGCCTGCCATGGGTGGTTCCTTTCGCATGAGTCAACCGGGACGGTCGCCAGTGTGTCACGTTCGCGGCAGGCCGTCAACTGTTTTGTGCCGCCGCGCGGCCCAGGCGTTACGTTCGCATACATCTCATTGCCCTGGCCTGCGGTTTTGGGTACATTGGCCGCATGCACATTGTCCGTAAGCATATTGCCCTGATCATCGAACATCTCGACGCGCGTCGCGGCGGAGCTGAAACCTGGGTCAGCCAGTTCGCGTCCTTTCTGCGCAACGAAAACTACAAGGTGACTATCGTAACCCAAGACACCCACGGTGAGCCCGACGGCTGCGATGTGCGCCTTGTGCGAGGTCGCGGACTGACATCAGCCGGGCGAACGCTGGACTTCGCGCGGCGGGTACAGGCGGCACTTGATGAGTTGCAGCCCCACGCCTCGCTGGCCACGGGCAAGGCTCTGGGCATGCATGTCTACCAGCCGCACGGCGGCACCGTTCGGGCCTCGCAACGGCAGAACATCGCCTTGATGCCGTCGTACGACCGTCGGGCCATCAAGAAACTGCTGAACCGCCTGAGCCTGAAGCACCAGGCGGCCCTCCAACTGGAGACCGAGCAGTTCGCCGATCCGCACGTCCGCCTGGTGGCCATCAGCGAAATGGTCCGCCGCGACATGAAGACCTTCTACCGCGTGGACGACAGCCGCATCACCCTGGTCTACAACGGCGTGGACACGGCGCGGTTCGATCCGGAGCGTCTACGGCCATTGCGCGGGCAGTTGCGAAACCAGCACCAGGTGCCCGACGACACGGTCGTCTTCCTGTTCATGGGCCACAACTTCAAGCTCAAGGGGCTGAAGGAACTGCTGTTCGCCGTGCGACTACTGAAGCAGCAGACCCAGCGGCCCTTTCGCCTGCTGGTCGTCGGCAAGAACCGACGCTGGAAGACCTTCGACAGGCTGGCCCGCCGCCTGGGCATCGACGACTGCGTGACGTTCGTCGGGCCGTGCAAGGATGCAGCCGTAGCCTATGCCGCCGCGGACGTTTTCGTGCATCCCACGTGGTACGATCCGTGCAGCCTGGTGATGCTTGAAGCGATGGCTTGCGGCCTGCCGTCGATCAGCACGCGGTTCAACGGCGCCTCGGAACTTGCCGAGGGTTCCGGTGCGGCCGTGGTGCTCGACGCCCCGCGACCGGTAGCGCCGCTGACCGAGGCCATGCTGGCGCTAATGGACGGCGAGCGTCGCGAAGCCATGGGCCGCGCGGCTCGCGAGGTGGCCTTGCAGCATCCCATGGAGCGGAACTTTCGCGAAATGCTGGCGTGTCTGGTGCCAACCGCCGCGGCCGGCGCGTCGTGTGACGAGGGAGGGACCACTGCATGACGCCCATGGCCCTGGCTGCCTTCGTCGGTTATTGCGTGGCGGCGTACTTGCTCGGCTCGCTGCCGTTCGGCTACCTGATGGGACGGCTCAAGGGCGTGGACATCCGCACCGCCGGCAGCCGCAACATCGGTGCGACCAACTGCTGGCGTGTCTGCGGCTGGAAATGCGGATTTGCGGCCTTCGTGCTCGACGTGGGCAAAGGTTTCGTCCCGACGTACGTGGCGTGGCTGATGACGCGGCTGTGTCCGCTCTACAATGCCGACGTGCTCGGTGAGGCTGCCCGACACGTGTTCGTGGTCGTCGCCGGAGCGTCGGCCATCGCCGGTCACGTGCTTCCGGTTTACCTGAGGTTCCGCGGCGGCAAAGCCGTGGCCACCAGCCTCGGCGTACTGCTCGGCATTCCCGCCGTGATGCCGTTGGCCGTCGCCGCGTTCGCCGCGTGGCTGATCGTTTTCGCCCTGACGCGCTACGTTTCGGTAGCCAGCACGATTGCCGCCCTCACCCTGTTGGCCGGCGCCTTGACGGTCGACGCCGCGAACCTGCGTATCGATCTGGCCGGCCCATGGCACGGGCGGCTGCCCCTGACGATCATGATCATCCTGCTGGTGGTTCTGGTCCTGGTGCGGCACCGGTCGAACTACCGCCGGCTGTTAGCGGGAACCGAGAACAAATTCAGCGGCAAAAAGAACTGATGGTGCCTACCCGCATGCCACTGGCGATCCCTGCCGCTGGAAGAACTCCAGCAACTCGCGGCGCTCGAAGTACTCAGGCGCCTCCTCGTGCCCCTTGCCGTTGACAACGATCAACTCGGCAATTCCTCCCAGGTCACGATAGCGGCGGATCAGTTCGGCCGAGTTGGTGTCCAGCGACACGACGTCGTCGCGGTCGCCGTGAATATGAAGGACAGGGACACCCGCTTCCGCCAGCGCGGTCAGGCGATCCAGCGGCTGGTGGCGGTCGAGCTGTGCGGCCAATTGTTCGCTGGTCAGCTCGTAGGCCTTACAGATCGTCTCCAGGCGCTGCGGGTGGTGGATGTTGCAGACCGGGTAGATGGCCCCGATGCACTGTACGCAATCGGCGTGCTCGGCCGCCCAGTTGTAGAGCATCAGGCCGCCGCGGCTCTGCGGCATCAGGCAGGCCTTTGGCGACAGGCCGAACTGACGGACGACGATGTTGTAGAACTCATTGAAGCCCGTTCGTCCCGCCGGGCTGCCCCACGATTCGCCTACATCCACGCCGGCCACCGCGAAACCCGCCTCCAGCAGCGGCCGCAGGTACCATTCATGCAGCGGCTTGGGCAGCGGTCGGTCGCCAGCGACGAAAGTCGGCGCGTACCAGACCCACGGCCGTCCGTCAGCTGGCGTTTCGGGCTGGATCACAAAGGCGCCGTGGCTTTGCGGCGAAGGGAAGTCCTGCCGCTTGAATCCATACTGAATGGAGTGCTTGACAATCGCAGAGCCGTTCATGGCGTGCGTCCTCCACAGGCCCCACAGCGGGCGCGCTCGGACGCCTGGACCCGGCGCGCCGACAACAACCGCTCGAACAAAGCATACGTCGTGCGGAACCGACGTGCAAGAAAAACACGCCGCCGCAGGGAAATCCCGAGACGGTTTATCATCGAACGTCGGGCTGTTACACAGGTCGGCAATGCAGAGAGAGCCGCCCCCCCTGGACCGGCTCTCTCGGACAGACTGTTTCAGGATGTCGAAGGCTTGGTTCCTACTTCTTCCTGCGACGCATGGCCAGGGTCGCCAAGCCCAGGCCCAGCAGGCCCATGGTCGCCGGCTCCGGAACCGTGGTGGCCACGATCTGAGGACCGCTGCCGCTCTCGGCCGTGTAGATTGAGCCCCAGGTGTCGCGGGAGCCCGACATGACGAACGTCGAGTAGCTGCGGCCCGCGGCCAGGTCGGCCAGGACGTAGCTCAGGACGTCGAACGTTTGCAGGCCGGCCGAATTGGTGCCCCAGTCACTGTTCCAGAGGGCCAGGCCACCGGGACGGCCCGTGCTGGCCGGTCCGAGACCGTCGGCCACCACGTCGCCCGTGAGCGTCATCGTGCCGGTGTCCAGCCAGCCGATGCTGGCCGAACCGTAGTAGTAGCCCGTGCCGAAGCCCAGCGAGTTCACCCGGAGTGTCGCGCCGGTCACGGTCTGGCCCATGAGTGCGGCAATGGGAATCTCGAAGATCGAGACCGTGTAATCGTTGCCGTATGAACCGCCCATGCTCAGGCCGACGCCCATCTCGGTGCCCCCAACGCCGTAGCCATATGGACCGTACTTGCTGTTCCACGAATAGGTAGCGTCCCCTGCGGTCGGCGTGGTCAGCGTAACCACGTCCGCAAACGCACTGCCGCTGATCAGAAGCAGCATCCCTGCAACCAAAGCCGTTCTCAACTCAGACCTCCTTGTCTCTCATGCCCCGTTTTCAGCACTGGAAGACCGTTTCTGCCAGTCGTAGCGACGTACACTGAGCCTCGGAAGGGGTTTGGCATAGTTCGGTTATAGAGCCCCCCGAGCGCAGATCTGTCAGCTTAAGGTACTATATAGACCGCGTTTGCCGGAAAGTCAAGTCGAGTAGGCCAAATACCCCAAACCACTTGACAAGGCCTGCCCAGAGCAGGGCAGAATGGTATGCTGGACGGATGCGTATAATTCCTAACAAGTTCTGAGGACGGGGCAGTTTGGCGAAGGTGGGACGTTCCAAGCGGTGGTTAACCCTGGGAACATGGCCCCCGCCCTGCTGACGGGCGGTGTGCTGAGAAGTCGGGGGGTGATCCTTACGGCAACTGGTTACCCAAGCGGGTCCACGCGGCCCGGACGTCGGCTGAGGTGATCACGCCGCTGGCGTCCAGATCTAAAGCGGCATTGCCCGCCGAAACCGCTTGGCCGGCCGCCGCACGCAGGGCCAGAACGTCGGCCGCTGTTACGGTGCCCGAGCCGTCCGTGTCGCCGGCCAAGAGCCGCACCGTCACCTCGCGGTTGCCCGACAGGGTCTGCCCATCGAGCGTCCTCAGCGTATCGGTCAGCGTCACGGTGTAGACGTCGGCGTCTGGCGGCGAGGCCGACAGGCCGATGGTCAACTCGCGGAGCGTGTCGTCGAGCGTCAGGCTGCCGACCAGCGACGAGACATTGCCGTGCGATTGGCCGACGACCGTCACGGCTCCCGCCACGAGCGTGGCCGGATCGATCTGCGTGTTAAACGTCACGCGCAGCCGGCGCAACCCCGCAACGCGCGGCTCGGCGAACGTGCCGTCGATCTCCGTGGCCAACTCGCCGACCGACCTGTGGTCAGCCACGACGTGCCAAACGGTCAACTCCGGAAGATTGTCGCGGTAGGCGGCCCACATTTCCTCGACGAACGTGTCCCAGCACTGTCGTTGCCGAGCCCAGTCGGCCGTGAACCACCAATCGCTGTCCGGGTGGTAGCTGGCGGCAATCTGGGCGAACTGCGTGTCGTCCTCAGTCATCCAGCGGTCGCAGTAGTCGAAGAAGGCGTTGTGTTGCCAAAGGTCCGCGGCGTGCAGGATGCGCGCCGCCAGGGCCTCGCCGATCCATGAGAGACTCGTGCAGCAGCGGCGATAGTTCTCGCCGATCGTACCCGGCCACTGGCTCGGGTGCAGATGCTCGTACGGACCCCAGTCGTCGTAGCTCGGGTGCCCCTCGCTGCCGAAATGCCCGGCGTAGACGGCCGTGGCCCCGGTCCAGCAGGCGTCGTACATCGTCTGCATGTCTTCCTGGTAGTCCGTGGCGGGGTAGGTTGCGCTCGGCCGCTGCATGGCGACGTCGCCCAGCATCAGTCCGGCGAAGATGATCGGCCACTTGTGGCCGCTGTGGTGGCCGCCGTGAGCGTTCCAGCCGGGATGCCCGGCCCGGACCATGCCCCACAGGTCGATGCCGAGTTGCGTGAAGCGGATCAGGAGGGTCTCCTTCTCCTGGTCGGTGAAGTCGCAGCACAGCAGCAGGCTGGCCATGCCCACCAACCGCGCGTACTCGCGGCCGTAGACCGGCATGTTCTCCATCGGCGCGGCGAAACTGAACCACGCCGGGTCGGCCCACGGCCGTTCGAGGTAGCGTTCGTACTCGGCCAACGTCGGTGTGTGGGCCGGTCGCGGCAATTGCGGCAACAGGTGCCGTCGCAGGCTGCCTGCCCGGTAGACTGTATTCGAGGTGTCCATGAACGACGGGCGGAAGGCGTCCGCCGGCGGCTGCTCGGCCATGCAGGTCAGCACGGCGGCCGTCCGCACCGGCAGGTTCGAGTGGTCGCTCGTCCGCAGCATGTTCGGGATCTGCCCCATGACGTCCACGCTGATCGTCGACACCAGCGAGTCGCCCGGTACCATGGCGATTGGCAGCCGCGCGTTCAGGGCGTCGCGGTAATAGTTGGTCACGCGGCTGTCGTAGCCAACCAAGCCGCTGATAGGTAGGTTCAGGGTGCTGCCGTTGCGGGCATTCGCTCCGTAGACCGGCGACGGGCTGATCGCCGTGATCGTCACCGGGCCGACCACGTACCAGTCGCCGTTGACGAACTGGCCCACGGGCGACGGTGCGGCGAAGGTCCACGTGATGCCGAACTGCGAGACGTTCGACAGCAGCGGCAGACCGTCCTGTTTGCTCGACCGCGGCTCGATCTTCCTCGCGTCAACGGGTGTGACCTTGTCCTTGGCCACCGCGACGGGTTCCGCAGGCAACCCTACCAGCACTAGAGCGAGCAGAGCGACCGCGACGCTACGTTCCCCTCTCCACAGATTTACCATGTCATGTGCTCCTGGCAGGATACGGATCGATGCGGTTGCGGCGCGGCCTGGACTTGCGATACCCGGCCGCCCGGTTATACGCCATCGTCGTCGCTTCGCAGGTGACGGCTCAAAGGCTCTTCAGGGTCTCGGCCGCCTTGGCCGCATCGGCATCGCTGTCCAGTGCCAGGTGAACCACGCACTTGCCGGCCAGCGAGGCCGCCGACAAGCCGCGAAGGTTGATCCCGGCGTCGGCCAGTGCCCGCGTGATCCTGGCTCCCAGGCCGGGCTCATCGAGGCCGGCGGCCCGCACTGAATGCAGACTGTCGGTGGTTACGAAGCCGGCCGTCTTGGCGGCCTTCTGCTGGTCGTCGCCGACGATCGGCGTGACGAAGACCACGCCCTTGCCCGGCTTGTCGGGCGCGCGGCGGGCGATGACGAACTCCAGGTTGGCCCCGCTCTCGGCCAGGGTCTCCAGTTTGTTGGCCAGGCCGCCCGGCTTGTCGTCGATGCCGGCCGCCCAGACCTGAACCCGCGTCACTTTCAGTGCCATGGCATGACCTCCTCAAAAGATGTGTGCGAATGCCTGAGGACGAGTGCCACGGTCCGACCGCCTGCCGCAAGCAGCGTCGAGAGGAAGCCAAGCCGTGACGCCCGCCGACCGTTTCCCGGCTGAAGCCCCTCGACGACACTCGGGACAGGCCGCCGGGCTGCGTCTCGTCGACGAATCGCCATGCCAAGCATACCCGCAATACCGCACCAAAGACACGATATGTTTTTGCGCCTGGAAGACGGCAAAGACAGGGGCACGATGCCCGTGCGGCCCCACTATCGCCCCACGCGCGTCCGCCATTCAGACGTGGTCTGCCGCAAAATACCGGTCGATGATCTCCTCGACCCTCTTCAACCAGCCGCAACGCTGTTCGTACGTGCTGGTGATGACCACGGTGAACATCTCTCGGTGAAAGGCGGGGGCGCCGCAGAGGTCGAAGATGCAATTCTTCCAGAGAAGTTGCAGCGGGTCGCCGAAAACCTGCTGTTCGCGCTCCGACGGCGTGTTGGCCGTGTTAAAGACGATTGCCGCCCTGGCGTTCAGGAGCCCGACCGGCACGCCCTCTCCCTTGTCGCCATCGAGGAACCTGTAGGCAACTCCGGCCCGCAGCACGCGGTCGATCCAACCCTTCAGGATCGCCGGCGGCTGGCCCCACCAGTTGGGATGAACGATGACGATACCGTCGGCCGCATGGATCTCGTAGCAGTGCTTCCGTATGGTCGGCGGCAGCGTCGCCTCGGCGGGGAACTCCGGCCCGAACAGCAACGGATCGAACTTCTCGGCATAGAGATCGTGGAGACTCGCCGTGTGACCGTTGGCCCGTAACCGCGCTGCGGCCGTGTTGGCGATAGCATGGTTGAAGCTCCGGCCATCGGGATGGGCCAGGATCAGCGAGATGTTCATCGTCGGCAACTCCTTGCATGAAACCGCCGAGGGTCACTCATGCTCCGCGGCCACGGCACGTCGGGCGGCGCGTCACCTGGTGCCCACGGCCTTGAAAAACGTGTAGCAGAACGTACCGTCGGCCTCCGCGGTGCGGTAAAGGTCGCGAATGCCGGCGGCCCACGACGCTTCGTCCATCAATCCCTGATCGACGGCTTGCCGGCCGACGCCTTCGACCATGGCCGTGAAGGTCTTTCGCGTGAAGCCGTCCACCAGTTCCGGCCGCGTCGCGTCGGCGTAGACCATTCGCGGCGAGACGCGGACGTCGGCGAAATCCGCCTGCGTCAGGAGCGGATAGAGCCGCCGCCCGATCAGCGAGTCACCGCCGGCTTGCCGCTGCAGATCGATCAGACACTGAATGGCCTGCTGCGCCAGCGGACTGTCGGGATGGAAGTACGCCGACCCGTGGTCGCCTTCGATCACGGTGATCGTGCCGCCAGGTTTCAGCACTCGCCGCAGGCAGGCCAAGGCCTCGTCGGGATTCGGCAGGTGCTCCAGGACGAAGCAGACAAACACATGGTCGAAGTGTTCGTCGGGAAACGGCAGGTTGAAGATGTCGGCCTGCAGGAAAGTGACGTTGTGTAACCCGGCTGCACGAGTTCTCTGTTGGGCCTCGGCCAGGGAGGTCGCCGAGATGTCAATCGACACGACGGCGGCATCGGGGCTGTGGGCAGCCAGCGTGACGGTCTGAGCGCCTACGCCGCAACCCGCCTCCAGGACCAGGCTGCCCGCGGGATAAGCCGTGTCCGAGTGCAATAACTCCGTCAACGTGGTGGCTTGATCCACGAGCCGCGTGTTCTCTTTCGCCGAGTACCCGTGTACGTAATCTCTATTCATCGGTTGATCGTCCCTCACGTTCGATGCGCCGCCGAGTTCCCGCCGTCGTCGTAGCGAGAAACCATATCACGGACCGCCGTCCGCGGCAAGAGGATGGCACTTGCCCGCTCGCGACAAGCGTGGGGACGGAGGACAGCGGTGCGGCATGGGCTCCGGCTAGAAACGAACCGACCGAACGCATTAGCGCCCGGTCGGCAATCGGATTCGGAAAGCCGGTGCGTCTGTCAGCAATGCGATCTACTTGCCGGCAGCCGTGTTGTCGGCGCTGGGGGCAAGGCAGACCTCGCCCTTGTCGGGCACGGCCTTGACCAGGGCGAAGCGCCCGCCGTCGTGCTCCACAATGGTGGCCTCGATCGGCTTGCCGTCCTGCGTGGCGGCGGCCGTCTTCCAGGCTTCCGGCAGGCGGATCTTCACGGTCAGCGACTCTGTGAAGATGGTGTCGTCCATGTCGTCCGACAGCGTCAGGCGGATCTCATCGCTGGTGTTCTTTGTGACCTTGAGCTTGGCCGTGTCGCGTTCCATGCCGAAGCGGGCGACCTCGCCGAACGGGGCGATCCAGATCTGGTCCTTCTTCGATGCAAGGTGGGCCAGATCTTTGGCGGCCCGGGCCTGGTTTGCGTCCTTCTCCTCGGCCGTCCCGCCGGCACGAACGTAATGGTAGAGCCCGATCCCCCACGCCCGGCGATTAATGGGGTTGGTGAGCCACTTGGTCGATGCGTGCTCGCCGGTCAGGAGCATGTCCACCGAATCCGGCCGGATTCCCAGAACGTGCGTCCGCATGTAGTTGATGCTGTTGGCACGGTCGGGGCCGCCCACTACGCCGCGGCAGGCGATGTAGCACTCGGAGGCAATTTCATCTTTGCCGCTGCCGTAAGGATAGGCCAGGCAGGTGCAGGCCGCGCCAGGGACGTTCTCCTCGATAGCCTTCTTCGAGTCGACGTACTGTGCCCGCACTTCGTCGTCGGGCCGCTTGCCGTCGTCGCTGTGGTGCGATACCGTGTGTGACTGGACCTCATGACCAAGTTCGCGGAGCTTGCGGAAGTCGTCCCACGTACCGGCGAAACCGTTCGTCTTCACGCCGATGCCGCCCGTGACGACGAACCACGTGAAACGGAACCCGTACTTCTTGCCCTGTTCGATCCACCACTCATGGTCGGGCTGGCAGTTGTCATCGATGGTGACCGACACGGCGGCATACTTGTCGTCGGCCCACAGGCAGACGTGGGCCTGACCCGGCTCGGCCGGCCAGACACGCTCGTAGCTCATTTTGAAGCGACCGCCCTTAGGCGCCGGCGGCAATGTCTTGAGTTGTAACCTTTCACCGCCAGGTTGGGCCGCAGGGGGCGCGTCTTCGGCCGGAGTTTGGGCGACCACGGACATCGAACCGACAAACACAACGGCAATCCATACGATTGCCGCAACCAGCGACAAAACAACTGACTTCATGACGCGTCTCCCATCAGCCTGCGCAGACTCTTCATCTCACTTCACAATACCCTCGCCGGAGGTCCGGACAACGTCGATGCCGACAACCTTTACGTCCTTGCGGTCGCGGAGGTCAACACCGTGCTCACGCGAGACACACTCTATAACGTGCAGCCGTGGATCGAGGCCTTTGATCCGGATCGTTTTCGTCGCTTCGTCCCATGCGAACTTGTTCTCGGCCTTGCCGTCCATCAGCAACGGAGTGCCGGGGCATTCGGCCATCGGTGCCGCCCAGCCGTCACCGTCCCGTTTCCAACCGGTTACCAGGTCCGCGCCGCTGATAGTCACCGGCTCGTTCTCGGCGGCGCGGATCGTCACGCCGTCGGCCTGCGGCCGAATGGTCTCACGGTAAACCCCACCGCGCAGGACGATCGTTTCGCCGCCCGCGGCCATGGCGCAGGCCTGGGCTACAGTTGCGAACGGCGCGCCGGCATAGCCGAAGCCCTCATCCGATGCGCCGGGGTGCCGCGGGTCGACGTAGTAAACGTTCGGGTACTCCAGGGCCCCGATGTCCGCGCCGTCGGTCCCGGCATCAATAGCCGGGCTGCCGGCCGTCAGGCGAAAGTTGCCCTTGGCCGCATCGACCACCTTCGGATCAACGCCCACCAGATCCTCGGGGCTGCGGTACCTGGGACGTCCGTTGCTCAGGATGTTATGATCGCCCACGCCGCCCTGGTTGCCCTCGAACCAGTAGTTGGCGCCGATGTCCAGGAAGATGTTGTTGCGAACCAGCACGTTGTCGGCGCCTTGGCGGGCTCCAATGCCGTGGCTGGCGATGCGGGCGAAGGTGTTGTTGATTGCCTTCAGCTTGCCGTTGCCGCCACTCAGGCACAGGCCCCAGGAGGCCCAGTTGCCGATCATCAGGTTCCGTTCGAAGACCCAGGCCGAGACGCTTTCGGAACTGCCCGACCCGCACATGAACGCCTGGTGGAAGTCCATGAACACATTGTCGCAGACGAGCACGCGATGCGACGTCTCGCCGTTGGAATCGAAAAACTGGATGGCGTCGACGTGCGACTTGCCGATCTCGTCCTTGCTCGTGCCGTGGTAGTAGTTGCAGCGAACCACGTGATCGTCGCCAAAGACACGCGAATAGTCGCAGTCAGTCTCGCTGTGCCGGAAGAGCCGCTCAACGTGGTTGTTCTCGACGATCCAGCGGCTGCCGTTGATAATGAACCCCTTCTGAGAATGATAGACGTTGTTGTAGGCCACGCGGACGCCCTGCGGCTTGACGTTGGGATTGCGCGTGTAGACGGCGGCGCCGGTCATTCGCAGAAACTGGTTGCCGACGATCTCGATGCCGTCGCCGCCCATCTCGATGCCCTTCTCGACATCGGCGATGGCGAAGCCCTCGATCCGCACGTAAGAGACCTTGCGGGCATCGAAGCCCTTCATGTGAACGGTGTGCGGCGGCAGAGCCTTCAGCGTAATCAGCTTGCCGCGCTCGCCCGAGGCTGTCAGGGTCACCCGCTCGTCGTAGTTGCCTTCCATCACGCAGACGGTGTCGCCAGGTTTGGCTTCGGCGGCGGCATGGGCGATGGTCTTCCACGGCGCCGCCTCGGTGCCGCGATTCTCATCGCTGGCCTTCGGGTGCCCGTTGTCGACGACGTACACAGCTGCATCGGCCGCGACTGCTGCCAGACACAACGTCAGCATAACGACCAACGGGCAAACGGCAGACATGCCTCTCATCCCAGAATCCTCCATAAGGCCTTTTTATGATACAGAGAGTCACGCATGGTCGTAAGGTGAAACCCGCAACCGCGGGTGTCGAGTTGGCCGAACCGTCTGACATGGCCGCCCGTTGTCCGTCGCGTTGCCAGGATGGGAACGTCGGTCTTGCGGTCTCCACCTTGACAGGACACACCGCCGGCGGATATCGTGGCGGCGTACGAGGAGCTTCCGGC
Source organism: Planctomycetota bacterium (assembly GCA_016935955.1). The sequence continues at coordinate 6,095 of JAFGPY010000066.1, read as the reverse complement.
ATGGGTATTTCTACGGCCATTCACAGCGTGGCATCGGTCGGCATCTTTCCGTCGCGGGCTTTTGTGCCGGCGTTCTTCACGTCGGTGCTGCTGCGCTGGGGACACAAGATCCCGATCCTGTCGCAGAGCGATTTCGTGCAGAGCCTGAACCTGGCCGACAAGGCCCCGACGTGGTTCACCCACGACATCACGATAGTCGTCCTGGGCCTGCTGACCCTGGCCGAGATCTGGGCCACCAAGGATGCCGACGTCCGCCAGATGATGCAGGGCATCGATCGTTACCTGAAAACCGCCATGGCCATTGTCACGCTGCTGGGGCTTCAGAGCATGGTTGACGTGGAGGCGGTTCAGGCCATTCAGCAGGCGGGATTCGGCGCAGCCGTGCTCGCGCTGGCCATTGGGGCAGGCGTCTTCGCTCTGGCCGGACTGCGAAACGCCCTGCTGGAGTTCCTCGACGACGCCGATCCCGACGACAGCACCGGACTGATGAAAGTGCTCAGCTGGGCCGAGGACTCGTGGGTCATCGTGGCCCTGCTGATCCTGTTCGCCTACCCGGTGTTCATCCTGGTCGTCAGCGCGTTGCTGACACTGCTCATCTTCCTGCTGCGGAAGATTCTCCAGCGGCGCGAGGAGAAACGCAAGATCGCCTGCACCCACTGCGGCGAGATGATCTATCGTACGGCCGTGGCCTGTCCGAAGTGCCGCACCGAGAACGACCACGTCGAGGCGGTCGGCTTCCTGGGCAGCGTCAAACTCGGCCGCGCGGCCAACATGAAGACGCACAGCTTTCGCCTCGTGGAATGGTTGCGCTGTCCGGTGTGCGCTTCGCGGCTCAAGCCGCGGCTGCCACGGCAGGCCTGCGAGGCCTGCGGCCACCGGGTGATGGAAGACCCCGCCTTCGAGGCCGGCTATATCGACTACGTTCAGGGACGGTTGGTGCGCGTGCTGCCGATCTGTTTCGGGATGAGCCTGGTGCCGATGCTCGGGGCATTGATCGGCATCATCTACTACCGTTTCCAGTTGGTGATGCCCTACCTGCACTACCTGCCGCGATGGCGTAGCATCCTGGCCCGCTGGCTGCTCAAGCTCTTCTATCTTCTGCTGCTGGTATTCCAGTTGGTGCCGCTCGTGGGCGGGTTCATGGTGCCGCTGATGGCCCTGACGAGCAACCGGGTCTACCGCGGAGCGCTGGCCAAGGCGCTGGCCGATCCGAAGTACGCCCTGCCCGCGGATTCTGCAACCGACAGCGGCTGACCGGACATTCCCTGCAAATCCGCCATCAACAGACCCCGGCCGCCTGTCGCGACTGCAGCCACGCGGCGAACTGCTCGGCCGGCATGGGACGGGCGAAGAAGTAGCCCTGCATCTCGTAGCACTCATGCTGCCAAAGGAAATCGAGTTGTTGTTGCGTCTCCACACCCTCGGCGAGCACCTTGAGCTGAAGACTGCGGGCCAACGCGATGATGGCCATGGTGATGGCCGCATCGTCCTCGTTGCTGGCAAGATCGCTGACGAACGACCTGTCGATCTTGAGCCGGTCGATGGGGAAGCGTTTCAGCGCGCTGAGGCTGGAGTATCCGGTTCCGAAGTCGTCGATAGCCACCTGCACGCCCATGGCCTTCATGTCGGCCAGGCAGGCCGCAGCCATGGCCACGTCCTCGACGATGGCGCTCTCGGTCAGTTCCAGTTCGAGACGCCTGGCGTTAAGATTGTTGTCCGCCAGGGCCTGGACGATGGTCTGACGGAAGCCCTGGTGCTGGAACTGCGCCGCCGAGATGTTGACGGCCACCGACAGAGGTTCGCAGCCTTCCGGCGGCTCCCACGTGGCGCAGTGGCGGCAGGCCTCGTGCAGAATCCACTCGCCGAGTTGCACGATAAGCCCGGTCTCCTCGGCCACGGAGATGAAGTGGCCCGGCATGAGCAGCCCGCGCTGCGGGTGTTGCCAGCGAACCAGGGCTTCGGCCCCGACCAATTGCCCCGTGCGAGCGTCAATCTGTGGCTGGAAGTACAGACATAGACGATTCTCCCGGAGAGCCTTCCGCAGTTCGTTCTCGATGGTCAGCTTCTCCAGGACATTGGCGTTCATGTCCGGGGTGAAGAATCGGTAGGCGGCCTGCCCATTCGCCTTGCAGCGGTACATGGCCACATCGGCGTGCTTCATGAGGGCGTCGGCGTCCTGTCCGTCGCCCGGAAAGACGCTGATGCCGATACTGGCCCTGATGGTCAGTTCGCGACCGTCGACGAGAATCGGCCGCGTCATCGATTCGGCGATGCGTTGGGCCGCCGAGGCGATGTCCACCGACTGTGCGGCGTCGGGCACGATGACGACGAACTCGTCGCCGCCCATGCGCGCCACGGTGTCGCTATCGCGTATGACTTTCCTGATGCGTTCGGCCACGCCCTGAAGCAGCAGGTCACCCGCACGATGGCCCAGCGAGTCGTTGATGTTCTTGAAGCGGTCCAGGTCCAGGAACAGCACGCCAACCTGGTTGCCGGTCCGCCGCGCGCGGGCCAGGCAGGTCTTCAGCCGATCGACCAGCAGCGTGCGGTTCGGCAGGTTCGTCAGGCTGTCGTAGTAGGCCAGCAGCCGGATGCGCTCGGCCACTGCCTTCTGCTCGGTCATGTCGGAGGCCGTGATGATCAGGTGCGTGACGTTGCCGTCCGTGTCATGAACCACGCCGGCCGTCATCCATATCAGAAAGACTTCCCCGCCCTTGCGACGGGTCCACACCTCGCCCTGCCAGACGCCTTTGCTGTAGGCCATGCGCCAGAGGTTCTCGTAGAAGGCCTCGTCATGCCGGTCGCTGCGCAGGCAGCTCAGCGGTTGACCCACGATTTCCTCGGCCTCGTAGCCCGCCAGCTGCGCGAACATGTGGTTGACCGACAAGATATTCCGACCAGGATCGGCAATGATGATCGCCTCGCCGCTGGTCTCGAAGACCTTCGCCGAAAGCGACAGTTGGGCCTGGGCCCTCTTGCGGTCGGCCACCTCGCGATGAAGCGCGGCATTGTTGCGGTGAACGCGACACATGGCGACTGTCAACGTCGAGGTCATCAGCGTCAGGAAGATGATAACGCTGGTGCCCAACCAGCGATATACGGCGATGGTTTGCCGCCACTGGGAGGCATCGATGTCGAGTCCCAGCAGGGCCAGCGTCTCACCCGTCCGCGGATCGTGAATCGGCGCCAGACCCGACACCCACGTGCCCCACTGGTCCTCCAGCGGCCCCTCGACGAATCCCTCGCCCGACATGAGCGCGGCAGACAGTTGCGGCGAAGCCTCGCTGTAGACGTCGCCCGGAGCGGAGTAGTCCTCGGAATCGGCAGGCTCGGCGTCGGCCAGGAAAACCACCTCGCCGTCCTTCTCCCGCATCAGGTAAGCGAAGCGTATCCGCGGATTGCTCTCGCAGTACTGGGCGAGCGCTCGACGGACGGCTTTGTACGGTTCACTGTCCACGTCATGCAACTCGCCATGCAACTGGGCAACGTCGTCCGGGTTGAGGCCTGCGGCCGCCGTCGTCGCGACCGTCAACAGATTCTTCTCGGCAGTTCGGCGACCGTGAGCGACAAGCCAACCGTCGACGCAGAAGCCGATGGCTACAAAGATGAGAATCCAACCGAGCGCGTACGCCGGCCACTTCAGCTCCGGGCGGATGATGGGCATCAAAACGACTCCCGTGGCTTGGACAGCTCCCCCCACGGTGCTTCGGCAGAGACTGCGGCAGAATACCCCCGTTCACGGGGAGTCTGCCCGGTCCTGGTACGGCAATGAGCTTTCTGGGCAGGAAGCGACGATCCGCACCGCGTCGCGCTGCAGACAGCGTCCGTGTGGGCATGCGAGGACCATCCCTGCGCCATACGTATGACAAATCGGCCTCCCGGCCGACGTGGCTTGAGCGATTCGCCTTGCGGCGACTTCCGGAAGATCAAGCCAGGGGATTGACCTGCCAGCCGCTGCCGGTGTACAGTGTGGCGGCTGTCCGGGCGGCTCGGCACGCCATAACATATTGAAGGGACGCAAGATGCAACAGCAACAGTTCCGAACGGCAGGATGCCCGTCGCGGGGTGCGGCTCTGGTGGCGATGGCCCTGATTGTCGTCTCGTGTCTGTCTTCCGGGGAGGCGGCAGCGGCCGCACCAAAACGCCAAGCCCCAAAGCCGTGGAGGGGGCCCGAGACCGATTTTCAGCAGCGCGATGGGCAAATCTACGGACCTTGGTGGCAGGGAGGCGGCGTGGGTGTGGTCTATTTCACAGGCCCCTACGCCCAGAAACATGAAGGCTATGAAGAGGTTGGGCGGGCGATTGCCGAGAAGATGGGGCTACCCTACATAGAGATTCACAAGGAAGACCTGCTGCCCAGCGACAACGACGCGAACGGCGTGCTGGTCTACCCGGACGGCACGACGCGGGTGCAGTTGTGCATCATGCCCGGCGGCAACTCCTACAAGACCATGGCCGACATCGCAGGCGTAACCGATCCGAAAGCCGAACGGGCCAAGTTCGACGAGTACCGCAAAGTGCCGCAGGCCGCCTTCAGGACGGGGATGAACTACGTCGGTTGTTGCGGCGGGTTCTTCACGGCCACCTCGGGCTATCTTGTGCCCAACGCCCTGAGCACCGGCTGGGCCCTGTGGCCCGGCAAGGTCAAGAACATCGGCCCCGTCGGGCGGCGGCCGTTCCCCGACGTCGTCTTCGACTCGGCCGACAAGAAGCACCCGCTGTTCCGCGCCACCAAGGACGGCACGCTCAAGGAGATGTTCTACAACGGCGGCCCGATCGGCGTGGAGCCCGACGTTCCCGACACCGAGTACTTCGGCAAGTACGCTGGCGGCGCCATGACGGAACTCGTCGGTGACTGGTTCTGCGTCGCCTACCGCCCAGCCACAGACGGCCTGTGCGGACGGTGCGTCATCGCCACGGGCCATCCCGAGGTGGCGCACCCGGACTTCCTCATGGCGATGGCCCAATACGCCGTGTACCACGACTACGTGGTGCCGCGAAAGGACGTCGAGCCCGGCAAAACCGTGGAGGCCGTCGTCGGCGACGATCAGATGCAGTACTACTGCGTCAAGGTCGACGAGGGCAAGAAGCTCACCGCGAAGCTGACCGGCATGGACGAGAACTGCGACCTCTACGTACGTTTCGGTCTGCCGCCGAGTTTCAGGAAGAGCGATGCCAAGGGTACACGGCCGAAGAAGACCGACGAAACGATCACTGTGGCCAGGACCAAGGTCGGCGACTACTTCCTCGGTGTCCACGGCAAGCACGACGTCCTCAACGGCGTCAAGTACACGCTGACCGTAACGGTCGAATAAACCTTAAGGCGATTGTTCGCCGCAGCCCCCCGAGCCCGCCGAGTGACAACCGCGCGGAAGGTCAATCGCGAATCGTGCAGACGTAGAGGTTCGGGTTCATGGCCACTTCGCCGGCCTTGACTCGCGTGCCGCCGGTCTCGCCGCAATAGAGTCGGCCGTCAGGCCCGCAGACCATCGTGTGAATCCGTTCGCCGACGACGCCCTGCTCGGGCGCCTCGATCGGACCAATCTCGTCGGTCGCCTCGCTTCGCGGATCGTACCGGAAGATGAACGCGCTACGCGTCTGGTAGGCCCGGCCGCCACCGGCCGCTCCGTACAGGCACCCGTCCTCGCGCCAGACCATCGCCGGCAGCCGCGGGCCGCCGCCCGGACGTCCCAGCGTATCGAGCGTCTGCGTGGCCGGATCGATCCGCACCAGGTCGCCCTGTTCCCACGTGCCGGCGTACAGCTTGTGGTCGGGGCCGCGAACGAACGAGTCGATCCGTTCGTTGCCTTCAGGCAACCGCATCGACGTCGCCTCCAGCACGTCGCGCCGCGGATCGTATAGCCAGATGTGCCGGTGCAACCCGCTGCCGTAGACGCGACCGTCGTCGTCCGTGCAGCACTGGTGGCATGGGCCGCTGTCGCCGTAGGTCTTTGCCGGCGGCTGGCCGACCACGCGCATCGTGCCGCGCTTCAGGTCGATGCGGATCACGTGGTTCAGCGGATAGGTCATCGCGTACAGGTTCTCGCCCGCCGGGTCCATGGTCAGGTTGAAGAGCCACTCGTGCGGGCACGGGA
>JAFGPY010000007.1 GCA_016935955.1 Planctomycetota bacterium | reverse complement strand
TCGGGCAGAGAAAAACTCGCCGCCCAGAAGAAGCGCCCCGGCCAGCAGCGCCAGGCCGCCCTCCAGCCCCATGACCATCCGCCGCGCCCAGACCTCGGCCACCAGAGTCAGCGTCGCGCCAAGCAGGATGCCGCCCAGCAGCAGGCCCAGCAGCAACGGCGAGCCGACGTAGTCGGGGCCCATCACGACGGTCGACACCTGTTCGCTGCTCAGGCTCCAGACGTAGTACGGCACGACCGGCCGATCGGTCAGCACGTGCACGACGATGCTCAGGCACAGACCCGAGACCAGGCCGGCGAGGATCGTCGTCGCCACGCGGCGAAACACGAGCGTCACCAGTCCGGCCACCAGGCAGGCCCCGACGATCGGCCAGATGGGATTGATCGGGAGCGGGGGCGCCAGCAGCATGGCCGCCGCGCCGCCCAGGACCGAGGCCGAGAAAACCTCCGTGAAGTCGCGCCAGCGCGAACCGAGGACGATGAACGCCAGCCCGGCGGCAATCAGAACCAGGGCCGCGCCCCACGGCACGTCGAGCGTATTCAGTATCCGCTGCTCAACCACGCGACAGGAACTCCCCAGGACAGGAAGCGCAATCGACCGCCAGCGCCCCATGTTCTACCGTGCGAACCCGGCCAGGACAAATCAAAAAGCCGGCGACCGCCGCGCAAGGAAATCTGTTGCCTTCGAGACGATGAGCGACCTATCCTAAGTGGAACCGCGGAGAAGACCCTGTAGCCCGGCCGCCCACGGCCGGGAAAACCGAATCTGACGCTGAACCGCGGAGAGAACCATATAGCCCTGGGTGCCATGGCTGCCCCGCAGCCATGGGCATGGCGGAAGCATGCGACATGCCTGCAGGGGCAGGCATGACACCCCCAGTACTCACGCCATCGAACTTCTGGAGCACGACTTGGTGACGCAAGAGGAAACTCCATGAACGACGTCCTTCTCTACGGAGCAACCGCAAGCCTCGCCGCCGGGCTGGCCACGGGCGTCGGCGCCCTGCCGGCGATCTTCATGCGCCGCATCAGCGAGCGCGTACTGGACGGCATGCTCGGCTTTGCCGCCGGGGTCATGCTCGCGGCCACCAGCTTCAGCCTCATCGCGCCGGGCATCGAGTTCGGCACCGAGACCCTCCACTGGCGCGCCGGGGCCGCCGTGGCGGCCGTGGTCGGCGGCATGCTCTTCGGCGCCGTCTTCCTCGACCGCAGCGACAAGTGGATTCCCCACGAGCACGTCATCCTCGGCCACGAGGGCCCCTCCAGCAGCCTGAAGAAGACGTGGCTGTTCATCCTGGCCATCACGCTGCACAATTTCCCCGAGGGGCTGGCCGTCGGCGTGGGCTATGGCGGCGCGGCCGGACTGGCCGAGGGCACGCCGGAGTTCCTCAGCGCGGTGGCCAACGGCAACTCGCTGGCGGTCGGCATCGGCCTGCAGAACATGCCCGAGGGACTGGCCGTGGCCGTGGCCCTGCTCCGCGAGAAGTACAGCCTCGGCGCCGCCCTGCTGATCGCCCTGGCCACCGGGCTGGTCGAACCGATCGGCGGCCTGGTCGGAGCCGGCGTCGTCACGGTCAGCCAGCCGATTCTGCCCGTGGCCATGGGCTTTGCCGCCGGGGCCATGCTCTTCGTGATCAGCGACGAGATCATCCCCGAGACACACACCCACGGTTACCAGCGCACGGCCACCTTCGGCCTGATCATCGGCTTCTGCATCATGATGGCCATGGACAAGCTACTGGGATAGCGTGCGAGTCAGGCCGTAGCAGCACACGGCGGCGTTCACCGCGCTCGAAACTTGCGCTGCCCGCACTGCTGCCGGAGCCGGGATACCCTCTGTCGCAATGCGTGCGGTGTGACCGCAGGGCTATTTGAAGAATCGCTTCTTCAGCCAGCTCATCATCGCGTCTGTTCGGACCGAGCAATAGGCCAGGTGGTTGCCTCTAAGAACGGTTTCGAGTTGCTCCTCGGTCAGGTCGAAGACGTCGCGGAGTTGCTCTTTCAGTTCGGGCCCGCGACGGCGAAGCTCCGCCTCGTAGTCCTCGGCAAGTTCGATCGCCTTCTCCCTCGTGAGTTGGCCGTCCCGCACCAGGGCGGAAAGCTTGGCGGTCTTCTCGGCTATCCCATGCTTGCAGAGGTTAAGGTATTCCTTGGCATCACTGACCTTGCAGTCGGTGTGCTGGCTCCAGAGAGAGCCTTGCCAACCGAGCTCCTCCGACAACACCTTGGTCAACTCGTTTTCCTTCCACTCGACATAGCGTGCCATCTGGACTCGCCGGGACGCGCCCGTAACGTGCATCAGTCCCTTGCGGAGACGCCCGATGTAGATGAAGTCGTCGATGTCGCGCTTCGTGAAGGCGCCCTGAGAGACGTTCCGGAAATAGTAGGTCGTGCTCGTGAAGAATTCCGGCGGTGAGGCGGCCTCGGTGCGCGGTGACGTTCCGGAGGCAATGACGCGGATGCCGTAAGCCTTCGCGGTCCTCAACAGGGCGGCATTGATGCCCAGGTTGCAGGCCGAACAGAACTCACTGGCTTTCAGGAGGCAATTCCGATACCAGGGCTTCAACTTGTCCCAGGATGGCCTGACGAAGACATGCGCTAATCCCAGGGTCTTAACGGTCTTCTCAATGTTCTCCATCGCCCAGTCCGTCAGGAACCCGTTGCCGTAGGTCACCGCCAGAGGCGTCATGCCGTGCTTGACGCACAAGTACGCGGCATAGGCGGAATCCTTCCCCCCGCTGAGGCCCAGGATGCAGTCGTACGGTTTCGTGATCCCCCGTAGCGGCTTCAGGGTCTTCTCCAGCAACTCCTCCCCGCCGGGGCTCCAGCTCTTCCAGTGGCTGTCCCAGACGTGACAACGACTGCACGTTCCGTCACCGTCGAACGTGATTCCCGGGTACGTACCCGGAAGAATGCATCTGCTACAGCGCTTCGCTTCCGCCATGTCTTTGCCTCCTGAATGCCGCTGGACCCGAGAAACGACTCGCAACGGAGTATTCCCTGTGCGTCCAACGTCCGGGCCGCAGTTCCGCGGACTGGAGATTGCTGCGTGACTTGATGCCGGCCACGCCCCTCCCCGGCACTGCATCCAGAGTGGCCGAACATCAATATGCCACGGTCTCCGTTCGCCATCAAGCCCCCTTCTGCCTTCAGGGGGCGGCTCACGAGTCGCCCTCGATAGGGAAGGCCCCTTCACCATGGCCGCAAGCGGCCATGGCACCAAGCACAAGGTGTACAGGGTGGGTGCTTGCACCCACGCGGAAGCGTAAGGATCATGGCCACGCGAGCGTGGCCATGCCCAACTCCGGGTGTGTGGTTCGATTGTGACTTGCCGCGACCGGGCAGGTCACCTGTTGTTCGCCGATCACTGCCCTCTCAACTTGGCCGTCGCCTCGCCGGCCAGGGCGAAGAGCTTCTTCTCCCGTTCCTGCCAGCCGCGCGCGTACCACTGCCGGCCTTTCCGGGCCTCCTCACCCCTGAGGGCCCAGGCCGGCCCGCTCCAGTAGTCCGGCAACTTCTTGCCGACCTTCTCCAAGGCCTGCCAGAGTCCCTCGGCCGGATCGCGGCCCGTGCCGACCGTGCCGACGCGGGCCAGTTCCTCGTCGTTCGACCAGACGGTCTTCCACATCGCCCGATGGTGTTCATCAAGCGCCGTCTGGCACCGCGCCGCCAGGTCCTCGCCGAGCTTGGCCTTGCGGGCCGGGTCCAGCAGGGCGCTTTCGAGGAAGATTCTCGCCTCGCAGGCCTGGACGCCCTCGCGGAGGTTTTCCATCCGGGCCGTCGAGAGCGGACCGTCGGGACCCGGCGCAAGGATGGAACCGCTGATGTCGAGGTTCCGCCAGTTGTTCTCCGGGTAGCGTCCGTAGGCCGCGCCGACGCGTTTGCCCCTCTTGTCACGAATGGCCGGCCAGAGGTCCGCGGAGATTCGCCCTACGCCCCGCTGCCCGCCGGTAATGTTGAGGCCCGGAAACTCGCGGACGTGAACCGGGGCCGCCCACAATCCTCCGCCGCGCGGGTAGTTGGAAATCAGGGCCGGCCCTTGCCAGCCGTACATCCGCCCCTTGTCCGGATTGACGTTGAAGACCATATTGTAGATGAAGGCGGCGTAGCCGATGTCGGCGACCTTGTGCAGGCGCTTGTTGCCGGGCGCGGCATCGGAAGTGACCCCGGCGTGGCCGTGGATGACCCACGACATGTCGCCCGAGATGCCCTTCCAGAACGTCACCTCCTCCTTGTTCGGCCAGAGGTCGGGCATCAGGCCGAGCATCATGCTCTTGCCCAGGCCGCGCTTGTCCATGCGCTTGCGCAGCTCGTCCATCAGCGGCCGCCAGAGGGCCTCGCTGGCGGGGTCCTCGTAGCGCGGCAGGAAGGCCATGTCGGACTCCTTCGACCCCGAGCCGACCAGCGTCACGCGCGGCCCCTTGTTCAGCAACTCCGTCCGGGCCTCGCGGGTGTCCTTGCCGCCCATGTTGTCGCCCCACAGGCCGCGCTTCAGCGAATCGTGCGACAGGCAGATGTCCCAGACCTGCAGGACGACCAGCTCCGGCTTGCCGAGGTTCTTCTCGGCCGAGTCGAGGTACTTCTCCATGATCGAGAAGTCGTACTCGTACTTGTCCTGGCCCTTGCGGATCCACCGCACCATCGACTGCTCGTTGCCGAGGTTGGTGCGGCAGATGAGCGGCACGTACACCGTGCGGGCGCCGGTGCCGCTGAGCAGGCGGAAGGAGCGGCCGATCAATTCCCAGTGCTTGGCCGACCAGAGAGGCACCTTGTACTCCATGGCCAGCGTATCAGGCGACTGGACGAAGTCCATCCACGTCCGGTAGTCCTGCGTGTCCGGCAGCATCCAGTCCTGCACGTCCAGTTCCAGCGGCACCTTGACCGCCGGGGCGCCTTGCGGGCGGACGGTGACCTCGCCGCGGTACGTTCCGGCCTTGGCGTCGCGTGGCACTCTGACCGTCACCCAGACGGGCAGGATCGCGCGCCCCTTCTCGGGGGCAACGTCCGGGGCCGATTCCATCAGAATGTCCGGGCTCTCGTCCGGCCCGGGCCAGCCCTTCGTGTCCCACGGCGCGCCGTAACGTACCTGCACATTGGCCGGAGGAATGTCGCCGCCCGGACCGCTGATCGGGCCGACGGCCGCTACGAGCCCCTTGATGGCGGAGCCGGACTCGACCAGCACCTTGCCCGAGAAGGTCCCGTTGCGGGCCCCCACGATCGTGACCGGCCTGGCGGCCTTGGAGTCGGGGGGCGACGTGTCATGCGAGATGATGTCGCTGGCCCAGACTTTGACTGCGGCGCCTTTCTTGGACGTTTCCTGAGCCACGGCGACGTTCGCCGCAATGATGCAGACCACCATCGCCGACAGCAGACCGAATCCTCTCTTCATGTTCCACCTCTCCTGACATGGGCTGTCGCCCGTCCCATCGCATTTCTCTCGCGACCTCATCCCGGGGCCATAGTTGAACCCGCCCCGGTCCCGCCAGTTGCTGAGAAAGATGCGGGCCACAGAGGGCAATCCGCAAATGGAGGAGGATCACGTCACGCAGCCATCACGGGGTCAACGTATGTGAAGCTGCGACCGACACAGAAGAGCCCCGCCAGGGGCGGTTGATAGGTAGCCACGGGCGCAAGCCCGTGGACACGGACGCGCGGGATCCCGAGAGCCCCCGCAGGGGGCGACTGAACGATTGGCAAGTCGCAGGATTCAATCGCCCCTGACGGGGCTCTGTGGGACAAGGGGACGAGGAAACCACGGGCTTGCGCCCGTGGCTAATGATCAGTGCCCCCTGTGGGGGCAACGGCAAACAGCGCCGCGAATTGCCGAACATCCTCGTATGGAATATCAAGTGCGCGAGGAGGGACTCGAACCCTCACAGGTTGCCCTACAGGAACCTAAATCCTGCGCGTCTGCCAGTTCCGCCACCCGCGCTCAATGTGTCGTCTACAGCCCCAGGACGTCCTGCATGGAGTAGAGGCCCGCCGGTTTGCCGGCCACCCACTGGGCCGCACGCAGCGCCCCGCGGACAAACGTGTCGCGCGTCGAGGCCACGTGCCGCAACTCCACGCGCTCGCCCAGGGCCCCGTAGATGATCGTGTGCTCGCCGACGATGTCGCCGGCCCGCACCGCATGGATGCCGATCTCGCCTTCGCCGCGCGGACACGCGCCTTCGCGACCGTAGCAGGCATCGTCGGCCAGGTTGCGGCCAGTCGCCTCGGCAATCGATTTGGCCAGCCCAAGGGCCGTGCCGCTCGGGGCGTCCTTCTTGAACCGGTGGTGCGACTCGACGATCTCCACGTCGTAGGCCGGGCCCAGCACGCGGGCCAGTTCGGCGGCTGTCTTCAGCAGCACGTTGATGCCCACGCTCATGTTCGGGGCGTGGACCACGGCCACCTTCTTTGCGGCCTCGGCCACGAGCTTCTCGGTCTCGGCGTCCAGACCAGTCGTCCCGATGACCATGGCCACGCCAGCCTTGGCGCATTCGGCCACGCGGACCTTCGTCCCGGCCGGCAGGCTGAAATCGATCAGCACGTCCACGCCCGATGCCGGCAGGGCGGTGGCCACGGCCACGCCGATGCGGCCCACGCCGGCCAGTTCGCCCGCGTCGGCGCCCATGGCCTCGTTGCCCGCCGATTCCAGAGCGGCGGCAAGCTCCAGTCCCTCGGTCTCGCGACACAGGGCCACCAGCCGCCGGCCCATGCGTCCCGCCGCCCCGTTGACGGCCACTCTTACCGTGCGATTCTCACTCACTTGTCCAGCCCCTCAATCGCCTTGACAATCGCGTCCATGTCGTCTTCGACCACCACCGGGTGGTTGGCGAAAGCCGCACGCTCGATGTGGTAGTCCTTGTACAGGCCCTGCAACTCGCCTTCGCTTTTGGTGTGGTAGTTGACCGTGATGTTCGGATCCTTCAGGCAGTGGCCGGTCAGGATGCAGACCACGCGCTGGCCCGGATCGATCACGCCGCGAGCCACCAGTTTCTTCGT
>JAFGPY010000065.1 GCA_016935955.1 Planctomycetota bacterium | reverse complement strand
CGGTTCGTCCGCTGCTTCTGGGCCCTGGACCGTCTGCTGGCCGACGCGCGGCACTATCCGGCCATCAACTGGCTGACCAGCTACAGCATGTACCTGGAAGACGTCGAGCCGTGGTGGAAGCGGACCGATCCCGGCTGGGCCGACCTGCGGAACCAGACCATCAGCCTGCTCCAGCAGGAGGACAAGCTGCAGCAGATCGTCAAGCTGGTCGGGCCCGACGTGTTGCCCGACAGCCAGCGCCTGGTGCTGATCGTCTGCGAGATCATCAAGACGGGGCTGCTGCAGCAGAGCGCCTTTGATGACGTGGACATGTACTCGACGCCGGCCAAGCAGATGGCCCTGTTGAGGGCGATGCTGCACTTCCACGAGCGCGGGCGTGCGTTCATCGGCGCCGGCGGCACGCTGGCCGAGGTCCGCTCGATGGCTGTCGTGCAGGAACTGGTCCGGGCCAAGAGCACGGTGCCCAACGACGACGAGGAAGGGCTGCAGGCGCTGACGAAGCGCGTCGACGAGCAGTTCGACCAATTGGAAAGAAGGTAGTGGCGATGGCAGTACGGGACAAAGCGTTGACGTACGTCGGCACGCGTCGGATCGACGGCCCGCTGGTCGTGGTCCGCAAGCCGCACGACGTGGGCTTCGACGAGACGGTCGAGATTCAGGACCCGCAGGGCAACTACCGGCTGGGCCGCGTGCTCGACGTGGGCGACCGCGAGGCGGTGGTCCAGGTGCTCGAAGGCACCTCGGGCCTGTCGAATCAGGCGACGCGCGTGCGGTTCCTGGGCAAGACGCTCGAGCTGCCGGTCTCGGCCGACATGCTGGGCCGCATCTTCGACGGCCTGGGCCGGCCGCTGGACGGCGGGCCGATGCCGCTCTCGACGACACTGCGCGACATCAACGGCGCGCCGATCAATCCCTACAGCCGCCAGTACCCGCGGGAGTTCATCCAGACCGGCGTCAGCGCGATCGACGGCATGAACTCGCTGGTCCGCGGGCAGAAGCTGCCGATCTTCTCCGGCAGCGGCATGCCGCACGACCGATTGGCCGCACAGATCGTCCGCCAGGCGACGCTGCTGGGCGAGCAGACGCAGTTCTCGATCGTCTTTGCGGCCATGGGCGTCAAGTACGACGTGGCCCAGTACTTCACCCGCACGTTCGAGGAGAGCGGCGTGCTGGCCAACGTGGCCCTGTTCCTGTCGCTGGCCTCCGCGCCGAGCATCGAGCGTCTGCTGACGCCGCGCTCGGCCCTGACCCTGGCCGAGCACCTGGCCTTCGACCTCGGCCGCCACGTGCTCGTGCTGATGACCGACATGACCAACTACTGCGAGTCGCTCCGCGAGATCGGTACGGCCCGCGGCGAGATTCCCGGACGCAAAGGCTACCCCGGCTACCTCTACAGCGACCTGGCCGAAATCTACGAGCGGGCCGGACGCATCAAGGGCAGCGAGGGCTCGAGCACGCAGATGGCCATCCTGACCATGCCCTCCGACGACATCAGCCACCCGGTGCCCGACCTCACCGGCTACATCACCGAGGGACAGATCGTGCTGGAGCGCGAGCTGTTCCAGCGCGGCGTCTACCCGCCGATCGCCGGACTGCCGAGCCTGTCGCGGCTGATGAAGGACGGTATCGGCGAGGGCTACACGCGGGCCGACCACGGGCCTCTGGCCAGCCAGCTCTTCGCCGCCTACAGCTACGTCAAGCAGGTTCGCGGCCTTGCCGCCGTGATCGGCGAGGAAGAGCTCAGCGTCCTGGACAAGCAGTACATGGAATTCGGCAACACGTTCGAGATGAAGTTCCTGGGCCAGGGCGAGTACGAGAACCGATCGATCGACCAGACGCTCGACCTGGGCTGGAAGGTGCTGAGCATGTTGCCGCGAAGCGAGCTGCACCGCCTGAGCGAAGCGTTGCTCGACGCGCACTACGTGGGCGAAGGCGCGGTCGAGGCCGTGGCCCTGGGCGACCAGCCGGCCTTCAAGCCGCTGGTCCCGCCCGAGGAGTAGACACGGGGTTGGTGTTCGGTGCCATGGCCGCTTGCGGCCATGCGAGGGTGTAGGGGCACGGCGCGGGCGTGCCCGAGACGTAGGTGGGTGCTTGCACCCACGCGGAGAGCAAAGGGTGCCATCTTCTGCTTGTCGCAGGTCCCGAGCGACGCCGAGGGGCAGAAGCATGCGAGAGGATCATGGCCACGCGAGCGTGGCCATGCCACCCGACGAAACTGTCGTAGGGGCGGCTCGTCGGAGATCCTGAGCGCAGCCGAAGGGCGAGCCGCCCGGACGGAAACGGAACGAGCATGGCCAAACTGGAAGTGGCGCCGACAAAATCGAAGTACCTCGAGCTGAAGCGCGACCTCGCGACGGCCACGCAGGGCTTTGAGCTTCTGGACCAGAAGCGGACCATTCTGACCATCGAGCTGATGGGCCACCTGGACCGCGTCCGCAAGATGGAAAGCGAACTGGACCCGCTGCTGGAGAAGGCCTACGCCGCCCTGCGCGAGGCGATCATCGAGTCGGGCAGCGACGCCCTGGGCCGCCAGAGCCTGATTGCCGCCGCGGGTCACGACGTCGAGGTGCGCAGCCGCCCGCTGATGGGCATCGCTCTGCCGAGCCTGTCGGTCGAGTATAGCCGCACCAGGCCGTCGCTCGGCGCGCTCGACAGCACGGCTCGCGTGGACGAGGTCGCCAAGCTGTTCGGCGAGGTGCTGCGGATGGTCGGCCAGTTGGCCGAGTTGCAGAACCTGGTGGTGCGTCTGGCCCGCGAGCTGCGCAAGACGCAGCGGCGCACCAACGCCCTGGAGAAGCTGTTCATTCCGAGCTACGAGGAAACGATCAAGTACATCAACGACACGCTCGAAGAGCGCGAACGCGAAAGCGTCGTCATGATGAAGATGGTCAAGGCCCGGCTTGCGGCCGGACCGGACCGCTAGGAGATAGACTCATGGCCAAGAAGGCGATCACCCACATCATGGTTCTGGTGGACGGAAGTCAGCAGGGTTTCCGTGCCGCCGAGGCGGCCATCGGCCTGGCCCGCGAGGTTGGCGCCAAGCTGACGGCCATGGCCGTCATCGACACCGAGACGCTGAAGAACCTGCTGACGTACCGCATTCTGGCCACGCAGGAAATGAGCGATTTCCAGATCGAGTTGGAGACCAGCGCCCGGAAGTACCTCGATCGCGTTCGCACCATGGCCCTGGACGAGAAGGTGGCGGCCGAACAGGTGCTCGTCAAGGGACCGTACCACACGTCCGTCCTCAGCCAGCAGAAGCAACTCGAGGCCGACCTGGTGGTCATCGGCGCGTTTCAGTCGGGCCAGGCCACGCGCGACCTCCTGGCCCGCGAGCTGCAGAAGATCACCGACATGGTGCCCTGCCCCGTGATGATGGTCAAGTAGCCGCGACGCGATTCCCCGCCCTTGCCGCCGCGCTACTCGTCGCCCGGACGGGTGCCGCCCTCGGCCTTCTCCCCCAGAAACTGCCGCATGATCGCCACGCTTGAGCTGGTGCCGATGCGCACCGCGCCGGCCCTTGCCAGGGCCTCGACCTGCTCGAACGTCCGCACGCCGCCCGAGGCTTTGACCAGGGCCCGGCCGGCGACCTGCTCCTTCATCAGGCGAATGTCCTCGACCGTCGCGCCGCCGGGACCGAAGCCGGTCGACGTCTTCACGAAGTCCAGCCGGGCCTCGCAGCACAGGTCGCACAGCCGCCGTTTCTGGTCGTCGGTCAGGTAACAGGTCTCGAAGATCAGCTTGAGCACGCGGCCCTCGGTCGCGCTCCGCATGGCCGACAACTCCTCGGCCACGTCGTTCCACCGGCCGCTGGCCACGGCCGTCAGGTTGACGACGAAGTCCACCTCGTCGGCCCCGGCGCTGACGGCCTCCTCGGCGGCGCGGACCTTCTGCGCGCAGGTGCCGAAGCCCATGGGAATGGCCAGTGCCGCCCCCACCTTGACGCCCGATCCGGCCAGTTCGCCTGCGACCGTCGGCAGATCGTACGGGCTGGCGCAGACGGTGTGGAACTTCCACTCGAGGGCTTCGCGGCAGGTCTGGCGCACGTCGTCGAGGGTGTGCCCGGGACGCAGAATCGTGTGGTCCATCAGGGCGGCAAGGCTTGAGGCGGTCCAGGGCATCAAACAACTCCTTCACAGACGGTGTGACTCGGCCGCCACTTCGGCGGCGTGCGGCCATTCTACGGGCGGCCGTCGCGGCTGTCCACGGGCAAGGAGGTAAGGACCCCCGCAGGCGGCGAAGCGTAGACCTTTGGCCTTCACTGCGGCATCTGCGTTAGGCTGCCGCCGAGGCCCGAAGGGCCGTCAGCATTTTAGCCGGGGGCGAAGCCCCCGGTCCTCGGCCTCCTCAAACTCTGTGAGCCCCGAAGGGGCGAGACGCTGTTGATCGACGAACAGGTATCGCCCCTTCGGGGCTGAGGTGCCTTATGTCCCTAGCATCCGGGGGCTTCGCCCCCGGCTAAACTCCCGTCGGCCCTTCGGGCCTTGGCTCTTTGATCGTCGAGAAGCCGCCACCGGAACAGGCGTCTCGTCTGTCGCACGAAGCTTCCTCCCAGATGTAGGGTGGGACACTTGCACCCACGCGGTAAGCAGTAGGGGCACGGCGCGGGCGTGCCCGAGCGAATCGAGGCGGCGGCGACGTTCGGCATGCCTGACGGAGCAGGCATGGCACCCGCTTCAATTGGCGGACCCGCCTGGCACATGTTAAGGGGTCTCGGGCAAATAGCCGATAGTAAACACAGGTTGTCCAATAACCAGGGAACTGCTGCGCGCTGCGGCGGTCGGTATCGGGGGTCGTCATGCGGAATTGGGGTCGAGGCCTTATCCTTGCCGTGCTGCTGGTCGTGCCGTGCGCGGCGGACGACCCGCCGGCCGATCTCCAGGACGTGCAGCAGTATCTCCGCGAGGCCATCAAGACGTTCGACTTCGAGTTCGCCGTCAAGCTGGGCGAACAGGAGCCGCTGAACTGGGTGAAGTCCCGCGGCCGCGGCTTTCCGGCGTACACCCGCGGCCGGTTCGACACCACGCTGGCCCACGGCGGCGGGACGAGCTTCTGCTTCCAGATGAACGGCGGCGATTGCATCTACGAGTACGAGCCGCTGCGCAT
>JAFGPY010000064.1 GCA_016935955.1 Planctomycetota bacterium | reverse complement strand
GCGTGACAGAAGGCGGCAAACGACCGTTCAGGTCCGTGTCACCCGGCCGAGGGCGGCCGGGCTACATTTTTTCAACGGGCTGCTAGGGCCGCGACACCCGATGTCCGTCAGGACAGTCAATAGCCGGTGGCCGGTGTGGGCCACGGGCCGCGACACTTTTTGCCACAGGCGGTGTTCAATGCCGTGAACCGACGGCCGCAGGATGTCCTGCGCTCGTGGGCTCGGCGCACCTGGCGATAGACACGGAGGGAGGCTACGATGAAGCGGGCATGTGCGGTTGTTCTGGCTTGCGTGCTGGTCGCGGCGGCGGCTGCGGCGGTCCACGCGGTGGCTGTGGCGGACGACGAAGGGGCCGCCGAGAACGGGGCGGGCATGCAGGGTAAACCTGCGAAGAGCCCTTACGCCAAGTGGAAGAACGGTCCGTCGACCAAGGCGGACTTCTTCCCGATCGCCGTCTGGTGCCAGGCGCCGAAGAACGCGCCGAAGTACAAGGCCATCGGCATCAACGTGTACCTGGGTCTCTTCGGAGGCCCGGAGGAGAAGGACCTGACCGAACTCAAGAAGAACGGCATGCCCGTCATCTGCGAACAGAACGAGGTGGGGCTGAAGTACAAGAACGATCCGATCATCATCGGCTGGATGCACGGCGACGAGCCCGACAACGCCCAGGACATGGCGAAGCGCTGGAAGAACGACGCCGATGCGGCGAACAAGGCCTGGCCCGACATGCCCAAGAAGTCGCTCCAGCAGTGGGGCGCCTACGGGCCGCCGATTCCGCCCAGGGTCATCGTCTCCAGCTACAAGAAGATCAGGAAGAACGATCCCACGCGGCCGGTGCTGCTGAACCTCGGCCAGGGCGTGGCCTATGATGGATACTACGGTCGCGGCGTCCGCAGCGGCAAACTCGAAGACTACCCCGAGTACATCAAGGGCTGCGACCTGGTCTCCTTCGACATCTACCCGGTCACCCACGACAAGCCGGAGGTCAAGGGCAAGCTCGAATACGTGCCGCGCGGCGTGGACCGGCTGCGCGAGTGGGGCAAGGGCGAGAAGATCGTCTGGAACTGCATCGAGTGCACGCACATCAGCGAGCCCTCGGCGCTACCGACGGTCTCCGAGATCAAGACCGAGGTCTGGATGAGCCTGATTCACGGCAGCCAGGGCCTGATCTATTTCGTGCACGAGTTCAAGCCCAGTTTCATTGAGGCCGGGCTGCTGGCCCACGCCGACATCGCCCAGGGCGTCGGCGAGATCAACAAGCAGATTCACGAACTGGCGCCGGTGCTGAATTCGCCGACGATCGGGAACGGGGCGAAGGTCGCCAGCAGCAACGAGTCTACGCCGGTGGACATCATGGTCAAGCAGTACAAGGGCGACACCTACGTGTTCGCCGTCGCCATGCGAAACACCGACGTCAAGGCCGCCTTCCAGGTCAAGGGCGTCAAGGGCAAGGCCAAGGCCGAGGTCCTGGGCGAGAACCGCACGATCGAACTCGACGGCGGCAAGTTCCAGGACGCCTTCAAGGGCTACGCCGTGCACCTGTACAAGATTACCTCCGAGGAGTAACCGCTCCGCGGCGGTGCGGCGGACCGAAAGACATCGAGGCGAGAACCCTTCGGGGTCCTCGCCTCGCTTATTCTGATACGGGGTGCCATGGCGGATTTCGCATGGAGAATGCTGGGGGGGTGCCACGCTTCTGCTTGCAGAAGCGTGCCGGCCAGCCAATGACCTGCGAGCACGCGTCTACAAGTAGACGCGTGGCACCCTCGCCACGTGATTGCGGGAACCGCTGCTAGAGCAGTCCACGTTCGGATGTGCGCACCGTGTCGCACAAAGGCCGCCCCATGTCCTCCAGCGGTGCAGAAGCTTGTTCGGCCCCCGAAGGTTGCCACGGCACAAGCCCGCCGCACTGCGGCGGGATACGAATGCTCACAACCGCTCGATCCCCCAGCGGATGCCGGGGGCTTCAACAGCAGCGCCGCCGAGCGATAGAGTACATTCAACCGTGAAATGCCCTAGGCCAGGCAGGCCGCAAGGTCCTCCTCGGGCGTCGTGATCGGCGTCAGGTGGAACTTGTCGACCAGCACCTGCAGGACGTTGGGTCCGACGAAAGCCGGCAGGCTGGGGCCGATCCGCATGTTCTGAATGCCCAGGTGAAGCAGCGTCAGCAGAATGCACACGGCCTTCTGCTCGTACCAGCTCAGCACCAGGCTCAGCGGCAGATCGTTCACGCCGCAACCGAACGCCTTGGCCAGGGCCACGGCAATCTGGATGGCGCTGTAGGCGTCGTTGCACTGGCCGCAGTCCAGCAGCCGCGGAATGCCGCCGATGTCGCCGAACTCGAGCTTGTTGAAGCGGTACTTGCCGCAGGCCAGCGTCAGGATCACGCAGTCCTCGGGCACCTTCTGGGCCAGTTCAGTGTAGTAGTTGCGTCCGGGCCGGGCCCCGTCGCAGCCGCCGATCAGGAAGAAGTGGCGGATCTTGCCGGCCTTGACGGCCTCGATCACCTTGCCGGCCACGCTCATCACGGTGTTCCGGGCGAATCCGATCGTGATGGTTTTCGGCTCAGCGTCCTCGGCGAATCCCGGCGCCGCCAGGGCCGCCTCGATTACCGGCGTGAAATCCTTGTGCCCCTTCGTGTCGGCCGCGATGTGCGCCACGCCCGGCCAGGCCACCAGCCCGGTCGTGAAGATGCGGCCCGTGTACCCGTCCTTGGGCTTCTGAATACAGTTGGTCGTCATCAGGATCGCACCGGGGAACGCGTCGAACTCCTTCTGCTGATCCTGCCACGCGCCGCCATAATTGCCGACCAGGTGCTTGTGCTTCTTCAGCCCCGGATAGGCCAGGCACGGCAGCATCTCGCCGTGCGTGTAGACGTTGATGCCTTTGCCCTCGGTCTGCTCAAGGAGCATCTTCAGGTCCTTCAGGTCGTGCCCCGAGACCACGATGCACTTGCCTTTGACCGGCGTGATGCGGACCTGCGTCGGTTCGGGATGGCCGTACGCCCCGGTGTTCGCCGCGTCGAGCATCGCCATCGCCTTCAGGTTCACCTCGCCCACGCGCAGGGCCATGCCGACCAGGGCGTCCACGTCGGCCGGATTGCCCGCCAGGAAGTCCATGGCTTCGTGGATGAAGGCGTACACGCCGTCGTCCTCCACGCCCAGGACGCGAGCGTGATCGGCATAGGCGGCCATGCCCTTCAGACCGTAGGTGATCAGCTCCTGAAGCCCCGCGACGTCCGAACCGAGAGCGTCCAGCCGCTTCTTGATCGTGAGGGCCTGGCCCTGGCGAACCATCTCGTCCAGCGTGTCGGCCGGCTTCAGGTCGGCGTCCGGTCCGGCGGCCTCGGGCTTGGCGTTCTTCTTGCGGCAGGCCTGCTCGTAGGCCGCTTTGACCTTGTCGCGCACGGCAGCGCCGCGGCGGACGGACTCGGCCACGCGCTCGGGATCGAAGTCCACGTTGGTCACGGTCGTGAACAGGGCCTCGACGACGAAGCGGTCGGCCTCGGCGTCCGTGACGCCCAGCTTGCGGGCCCGGTGGGCGTATCGGCTGACGCCCTCGGCCACGTGGATCAGCAGATCCTGCAGCGAGGCCGTCTCGGGGCTCTTGCCGCAGACCCCGCGCATCGTGCATCCTGTTCCCTTGGCGGTCTGTTCACACTGGTAGCAGAACATGCTCATAATCGTTCCTCCTGACTGGGCCTCGGTGACATCGCTCCTGCGTTCAACTGGTCCCATTATGGACCAATTGCCGTCGGCGGACCTTGACGCAGGTCAATTCCGGAGGTTTTCGGTGAAATTTCGGCGGTCTGTCCGCGGGGAGGGACGGGCAGGGGACCGTCGGGCCTCGCAGCCGGTCCCTATCGGTTCATCTGGGGATTGCTGGGCGGACCGCCGGGACGCGACGGACCGGCCTTGCCGAACGGCTCGCGCTTCTCGGGCCAGGGCTCCTCGACGTATTCCAGCAGGACATTGATGAACGGATCGACGCGGTCGCGGTAGCCGTCTTCCAGGACCGACCGCAGGATGCTGCTGAAGATGACCCGCTCGGCCATGCTGTTGCTGGCCGCCTGGGCCGTGCCTTGCCAGCGGCCCTCGGACGACTGCGTCCAGAACTCCACCCAGACGCTCGTGCCGTTGCCCCAACCGCCGATGTCGTCGAACGTCTTGAGCTCCGGATCGTAGTTCTCCAGCTTCAGCCGCCGCTCGACGTACTTGCTCGTCCGCACCTTGATGGCGTGCAGCAGGAACCGGTCGTTAAGCGCCTCCTTCAACAGTTGCTCGATCTTCGGCAGCGAGTCCTGTTGCGGCGGCGCGTCGCTGATCAGCAGAATCACCTTCTTGGCCGTCGAGCTGGGCGACCACTTCTGCTTCTTGATCATCTCTTCGAGCCCTTCGTAGGCCGCCTCGGGCACGTCGCCGCCGCCCTTGGGCTGGTGCGGGGCCAGGGCCTTGGCCAGCGACTTGGCGCTGCCGGTCAGCGGAATGCTCCGCGTCACGTACTCGTCGCCCTTGTCGCGATACAGCGTGACGCCGATCCGCGGCTCGCGGCTGATCATCTCGAAGGCCCGCATCATCTTCACCACGTCGTGCTTCACCCAGTGCAGCGGCCGGCCCATCGAGGCTGTCGTGTCCAGCACCAGGCCCACGTCGAGCTGGTCCAGGTGGAACTTCCGCAACTCCAGGTCCTGCCGCCAGCGCGGGTCGGCCGTGTCGGTGATCTTCCAGCCGTGCGGCATGATCCGCGACAGGCCGTCGTAGGGTTTGCACTCGTGTTGCAGGATCTCCTTGAAGTCCTTTTCCTCAAAGTAATCCTGCCATCGCTTGCGTGTCGTGCCCCACATGACCTGCCAGCTTTGCATCCGCAGGTTCGTCGCCGGCGGCGGAATGTCCTTACCCCTGTCCTTGCTGAATCGCCGCAGCACCACCTCGGCCCGGTACGCGCTGTCGATGTCCTTCATGGCGTCGAGCAGGAAGTCGATCAACTCGCGGTTGCGCCACTGCGTCAGCGTGTCGCCCAGGGCGTGCAGCGTGTGAATGTCGCTCGGATTGATGCTGTTGGTGTTCTTGAACAGGTCCTTGAACAGCTGGCGGTTCTCGATGGTCGGGCCGCCGGCTTCCATCAGTCCGACGATTGCCAGCCGCAGGTCGCCGCGCAGGGCCTTCTGGCGGTGCAGGTCGAAGCCTGTGCGGACCCACAGGTACCTCTGATCGGGCGTCAGGCGGTCCTGGCGACCGTGGACGGCTTCCCAGGCGTAGATACGGACCAGTTCCTCCTTGTCGCTGAGCATCGCCTGCATCAGCAACTGCGTAGCCCGCGGATCGTCCAGCCGCGCCAGGCTGATCACGCCCATGGCCCGGGCCATCCAGTCGGGACTCTTCAGGTGCAGGCTGTACATGTCGAGGTAGTACTGCATGAACTTCTCGATCGTCTCGGGTCGCTGCGACATGGGCACCGGCTTCGGTGCGGCCGCGGGGGCATCCTTCGTTGCGCTGGTCGCGGGAGCATCCTTCGTTGTGGCGGCTGCGGGTTGGGGTGCCGTGGCAGGGGATTCGGTCTTGGCATCGGTTGCCGACGCGGGCTTGTCGGCAGACGCAGGTTGCGAGGCCTCCTGTGCGACGAGCGGGCCGCAAAGGACAGCGGCAAGACAAAACATCAGGAGGGTCCGCGCCGCCGGAATCATCCTTCCCTGTCGTTGCATACGTCGTCGTCTCCCTGGGATGGGTTGTCCGGCGACAGGTCGCTCGTCCGTGTTGTCCGCCTTCCGAGATAAACACCCGCCACGGTCCGGAGTTGTCCTCAAAACGGTGGGCGCCCCCATGGAGACCCTACCGCGTCGCGGCCTGGATCAGCAGATTCAGGGCCAGGGCACGGGCGTCGGCCGCCTCGTAGCCTCGGCTTCCGAAAGCCTTGCAGCCGGTCTGCGAGTACAGGATGTCGAACGGGCTGTAGATACCGACGAGTTTGCCATCCAGGCGGATGCCGTAGAGTTCAGGCAGCGGTTTACCCAGCCGCGCGGTCTTCAGCGAGAACGTCCAGCCCGGGGACAGGACGGCGAACCCGCGTGTCCCGCCGCCGAATTCGCCGGAGACCGTCGGGCTCTGGGCGTCGAGCGGTTCCAGCGTCAGTCCGGCCGCCTTCAGCGCCTCGGGCAGCGACTTGGCGAACGTCTCGTCGCCGGCCGTCGCTTCGGCCAGCAGGAAGCCGCCGCCCGACAGGTAGGCCTTCAACTCGGCCCGCGTCTTGTCGTTCAGTTCCACCTTGTCCCGGCCGCACAGGTACAGGATGCCGGTCTCCTTGGCGATGGCCGCACCGATGTCTACCGGCTCGGCTTCGCGCACGCCCAGTCCCAGTACCTTGCGTGCGTCCTCGGCCAGGGCCGCCCACGGCCCGTAGTGCTCGTTGGCGTTCCATCGTCCGCCGTGCTTCAGCCGCGCCACGACCAGTTCCTTGCGCGACGCGTTGCAGTACGGTCGCTCGGAGCCGTACTTGCCGCCCAGGCCGATCTGGCGGTGCGACGTGCGGCCACGAAGCCGCGAACGGTCCGTGGCGTAGGCGTAGAGGTTGTTGCCCACGTAGAACGACGAGGCATAGCGGCTCACGGCCTCGGTCTGCCAGTAGCACGAAATGTTCCGCGGGCTGTAGAAGACGAACGTCCGCACGCCGTCGCTCAGGCCCTCCAGCACGGGCCGGTTGCTCTTGACGTCCACGTCGCACGACCACAGCGGATGATCCTCGTCCAGCCGCTTCAACTCCCACTCCGGCCAGACCTCGCGGCAAAGGCTTTCGCAGAACGTCTTGCCCGCCGGACTGCCGCAACTGGCCTCCAGCAGCACCGTGCCGCCGGTGTCCGTGAAGCGGC
>JAFGPY010000063.1 GCA_016935955.1 Planctomycetota bacterium | reverse complement strand
GCGGCCACGCAGTTGATGATCGGGATGCGGCGGACAACAGCCTCGGGAGGTGTGACATTGCCGCCGAGGGTCGCCGTCCCCTGCCCGGCCGCAGCCTCAGCGGGCAGGTGAACCATCAGGGCCTGAACCGTCTGCTCGGCGCGGTCGAAGGCCACACGCAGCTGACGCAAGCGGTCGCGGACGTCGGCCGGCGTGCGAGCCAGGTGGGCCAGCTCGACGAGTTCCCCTGGCCGCAGACCGAAGACTTCCTCCAGCGCGCGGACCTTGGCGTCGCGCGGCGGATCGACCCGCCCGTTCTCGACCTGCGACAGGTAGGCCTTGCTGATGCCGCTGCGGGAGGCCACCTCTTCGAGGGTCATGTCGCTCTGTCGGCGTAACTCGCGCAGACGTTCGCCAAACGTCTGTCCCGCACTGAGTTGCCGTTCCACCTGGTGGCGCAGCCCACTCAGGACGTTCAACTGGTCTCTTAGTCCCACCGTTGGCTCCTTCTGTGGTGCAGCGAGAACCAACTCAGCCGCCCCACGCAGCACGGCCTAAGCGGTTCTCGCCCATAAAGATACGCTGCGAACCAAGCAAAGGCAAGACGAGAATTTGAAAATAATCTAAAAAACTGTTTGACAGGTTACAAATTACCGATTACAATTTTAGGGCGTTGTTAGGTATTCTAGCATCCTCTTTCCTTTAATGCAACAGGTCAGATATGTTCTCTCACATTTTTTAGCTGTTCCGGCGAGCGGGTGAGTGCCGTCGCTGAGGCTGGGGGCCAAGGGAATGGCCGCCAATGGTCGTGGGACCCTGGTAAGCCCGCTGGCTCTGATGGAGGAGGCAGAAAAGTCGTCTCGAGGAGGTGCCTTATGACATTTCAGGCGGAGATCCATGACGTCAGACGCAGCCGTCGCAACGAGGCGCTGCTGCGGACCGTAATGGTCCACGGCGTCCCCGTTCGAACGTTGGCCACTGTCCTGGGGGTCAGTCGTCAGACCATCTACCGCCGCATGCAACAGGCCAGAGTCCAGATGCGGCGTTTGGCCGATGCCGCCGAACGCCGGGCCGACGACTGACGCTTCCGCTGTACCGACCTCGACGCCCGACAGGGCACTGTCCAAATCCTGTCGCTTGCCGACCATCAGCCCGCCAACCCCTGGAGTGACGCCCATGGCCCTCGACATCGCCATCCAACAGATCAAGCCGCACCCGATGAACTCCAATGTCATGACCGACGAGCAGGTGAGCAAGCTCCGCCGGCACATCGAACAGAGCGGGCGGTACGAGCCGCTCGTCGTGCGACCGTTGTCCGCCGACGGAGACGCGCCGGCCGCCGGGACCTACCAGGTGCTCAACGGTCACCACCGCCTTGAAGTGCTCAGACAACTGGGTCGCGCCACGGCCCGCTGCGAGGTCTGGGACGTTGACGACGAACAGGCCCTGGTGCTGCTGGCCACGCTCAATCGGCTGGAGGGCCGCGACGATCCGATGCGGCGAGCCGCACTGCTGGCCCGGCTGGCCGGCGCCGCGGACGTCCGGCGTCTGGCCCAGCTCGCGCGGCTGTTGCCCGAGGACCGTGCCGCCCTGAAGCGCGCCATGGACCTGGCCCACAAGCCGCTGCCGACGCCGCTCGATCCGTCGCAGGTGGCCGAGCCGTTGCAGCCGATGACGTTCTTCCTGGACGGCCGCGAGCACCGGACCGTCGAACGAGCTCTCGGCCTGGCCCGCAGACGACCGCAGCCGTCGCCCTCCAACGCTCCGCCGCGCGAGACTCCGGCGACCGACGCCGACCGCCGTCCCCATAGCCCGCGGGCCGACGCCTTGGTCCGCCTGGCCGAAAGCTATCTGCAGTCCTGCGCCGCCGACACGCCGGAGCAGCCCGAGCATCGGTAGAAGGCGCCACAACGGCACACAGCAACCGCCACGGCACCGCACTTGGGGAGAATATGCCATGACGATGCAATGCACTCGCCTGGAAAGACCGGCCCGCGTCCCGTGCAGCCTGCTGGCCGACGTGACGATCGGCCCGGGTTGCTGCGACGACTGGCGAGCCCTGGCTGCACTTCACTACCGCAACCACGCCCTGGGCGGTCTCGACCGGCTGTTCGTTATGCGCTACCGCGGTGACCGCATCGGAGTGATCGCCTACTGTCTTGCCGCCGCGAACTGCGGCCCGCGGAACCGGGCCCTGAGGGAACTGGTCGACCGTCTGCCGCGCCGCGGACGGCTCAGGTTCTGGAACCAGCACCTGCGGACCATCAGTCGCGTGGTCATCGACCCGAACTGGCGCGGACTGGGTCTGGCCGTGCACTTGGTGCGCGAGACGTTGCCGCAGGCCGGCACGCCTTACGTCGAGGCCATGGCGGCCATGGCCGGTGTGCATCCGTTCTTCGAGCGGGCCGGGATGGTTCGCTATCCGGTGACGCCGAGTCCGGCGGCCGCGAGGCTCCGTGCGGCCATGGAAGCGGCAGGTCTTGATCGCCGCCAGACGCGGTCGGCCGCCGTCATGGCCGAGGCCGTGCGCCGGTTGGCGACGCCTGAACGAGCGTGGCTGGAGACCGAACTCCAGCGCTGGGCTCGCAGCTACCTGGGAGCCAAGACCGCCCAGACCATGGTCCCGACGCTCGAACAGACGTGCGGCTACGCGGCCCGGTTCCTCTACTCGACGCCCGCCTACTTCCTCTGGTCGAGCTTGGAGCGGACACCGGAACCTGCCGCCGATTGAGCGGCGCTGTGAGGTGACTCCGGTGGCCGCAGGCGTCCGGGCGGTCATTGCGGTAAAGGAACCGGCTCCGTGTCCGTACTTCCGCAGAGAGAATCGGAGGTTCGCTTCACCGGGCACTGCGGCCCCGTCATCGAACCTTGCTCGATGGCGGTCGCACGCGTCCGAACGGCTTCCGTCCACCGAGCGGAATCGAGAATGAAAGCCTTGAGATGGGGCGCCTCGGGGAAACTCACGTTGATGAGCGCGAATCGTCCCTGGTGGGGACCGAGAGAGAATTCGTAGGTTGCGGAACCACCGTCGACGACAGGTTCGTCTCGCCGGAGGTCTTTCTGCGTCCACAGGCGATCTCTCACGATAAGGTTCAGGACGTTGCGCAGTGCCGTCTCGCCTTCAGCGCCGACGGCCACGGGAGCTGACCACTCCGGCACCGGTTGACCGGGAAAATCCTGATAGTGGCGATACTGGCTGCCGGCCTTGGACCAGCGGTATTCGTTAATGTAAGCGCCAAAGCCTTCGACGTATCGCACCGTGAAGAAACCGGTGTCCTCCCATTCGGGGAGCACGTAGCCTGTGACCCGCTCAACGCTCTCGGCGTCGTCCGGTCGACCGTGAGACTGGCGCCATGCCGTTGCAAGAGTCAGACCCGTGACGACTGCACAGATCGCAAGGGCGATTCCAGTGACCACGATCGCTATGTGTTTGCCGGTCATCACCCTGCCGTCTCCTCATCGTGCCATCGTCTCTGCCGTTCGTTCATCCGGCTTAGACGCCGGCGGCGCGATGGAGTTCCCGCGAGAACGCGTGGGGCGACGGCCTGATGGCGGCCGCCGCCCCACGATGTTACGAACCGGCCCACGTTGTTGCCCACGGGCCGCGATTCGGTAATGGAGCGGGAAGCGCCGGCACACTACGGCGGCGCCCCCCAGACTCCACACCGACGGAACTCACTCGTACTGGTGTGTGCTTTCTGTCTCGTTGGCCGGACTGGTCATCTGGTCGCTCTTCAGCTCGACCGCGAAGCGCACGTCCCCGGCCTTGTTGGCCTTGACGGTCACATAGTAGACGGCCGTGGCCTGCGGCGCCAGGCTGGCCAGCGGAGCGAAGGTCACGG
>JAFGPY010000457.1 GCA_016935955.1 Planctomycetota bacterium | reverse complement strand
CCGTTCGGCCTCGTCGAAGAGCAACGTCCCGCCCTGGTTGTGAAGGGTCCGAAACAAGGCCGGGCCGGTCAGACTGCTCGACGACAGGGGCCGGAAGACCAGCCGGGCCAGTATCTCAAAGACGCGGCTCTTGCCGGAGCCGAGGGGACCACCGACGAACAGGTACGGGATGGCGTTCCAGGCCGGATAGACGTAGGTAAGCATGGCCCAGAGAGCCAAGGTGGCCGTGATCCCCGGGGCGCGGTCCACCGGCAGGTCAATGAAGTTGGCGATACGCTCGCACAGACGCTTGAACAGATCGGCGGGGTTGGGGCTGGCACCGGTGTCCAACCATTGCCGCCGGGCGCGGGCCGACCATCGACCCAGCGCCTCCACCATGCTCGGTGTCGGCTCACTCGGCTGGGGGTGGACCCACAATCTTGTTCCGTCCGGCAAGTCGATGCCCGCCGCCATGTCGCGGACTTCCCTCTGGCCCCCCGCCCATGCCAGGTAGAGCCGCCATTGGCCCACCGGCTTGTCCGCGATGAGCACCAGGGCCGGGGAGGCGATTCCGCTCACGTCAGCCGTGATGAACCGCTCGGCGCGGATGATCCGCGACACATCCAGTTCAACACGGGGGTCCGACGGGGGCACATCGGCACTCCTCGCCACGTGGTCGGCTGCGATCCGCTCAAGCTCATGGTCGATCTCGTCCGCCTGGACGGCCGGCCAGCGGTCGATGACTCGCTTGCGGTAGCCCTCACGGGCTTTGGCCGAGGTGATCGTCAACTTGTCAGTGAACGTCTCGTCGCCCACCTTGGCTGTGAGCGTCACTGATCCGTTGTTGCCCACGAAGTGGGGCTCGATGACGAGGGTGTCAGTCATACTCCACCTCAATCGTCAGCCGCCGGTATGGTGACTTGGCGACACACATGCGGAGTTCCTCAAAGGTAAGGCCATCCTTCAACCAGGCGCGGAGGTCTTTGATTCTCTCTGGCGGCTCCAAGAGCTTGAGACGGGCAACGTGAGGCAACAGCGCCACAGCCAGTGCTTCAGCACCACGTAGTCCCGGCCCATCACCGTCAGCGAAGATAACCACTTCATGGGGACGGCGGGCTCTGACCAGCCGCCGGAGGAAATCGGCTCCGGCCGAACAGGAGAACCGGCCGACGGACCAGTAGCCGAGGCTCAGACCGGCAACCGCATCAGAGCCTCCCTCGCAGATGAGCAGCGTTTGTCCCGACAGGTCCATCGGGAGGTCGCCGGGCAGATAGAGCCCAGCCTTATGGCCGAAAAACAGCTTTTTCGAGCCGTCCCGAAACCGCCTGTTGATCCCAATGACGCGGCCTTTGTCGTCCGTCATGGGCCAGGTGGAGCACGACTGCTGCCAGCAGACCCCAACGCCGAAACGTCGCAGCGCCGAGGCCGTTACGCCGAGTTCATCCGCCAGTCTGGGCAGAGCGGCGCCGTTCTCCGCGCTGGCTGCGAAGCATCTGGCCATCGCCGCGATCTTTGCCGGCGGAACTGGGGTCGTCGCCGCAGGCAAGATAATCTCGTGACGCCGTTCGTGACTGTGGCTGCCGGGGCGCAGCCAGTGTACCCACCCTCCGTTGCGCGCCGGTCGCCGTGATTCAACGCGCATGCAGACGACGCCTTCGGGCTCAGTCGGACTGTCGCCGATGAAGCCGCACCAGTCCGGCCGGCCGCAGATCGGGCATGGGTGATGACGCGACACGCGAAGCATCTTTTCGTGCCTGTTCATGCCCGGCCCCCTTTCGGCGCACCGGCCCGTTTCATGGCCTCCCACGTCGCCCGGTCCGGCGCGCCCGCGGCCAGCCATGCCTCGGTCTCGGCGAGCGGCCACCTCACCGACCGGCCCAACCGGACCGGGGCCAACAGCTTCCCGCACGCTTGGAGCCTTTTCAGGTGGCGGAGGCTGATCCCCAGATGCCGCGCGAGGGATGGGGCCGCCATCGCCAACGGTGCAGTCGCTACGTTTTGCTGTGTTTCCTGCATTGCTGTTACTCCTTGTGCTAGAGGACACCCGGAATCACCCAACTACACAGGGGGGGGCCGTCTATGCACAATTAGTGGGGAAACAGCAGGTGCATCGGGATGCAAGAGGTGGACTACCACTCAGTTAGAGAGAACGGAAAACTCTCATGCAGTATGCGGGGTAACTCGCAAACCTGCATAGGCGGTGAATAACTTAGGCTTGGGGATCACTTCCGGCGGGCGGGAAGTCGGCGATCAGGCAGTTCGTGCCGCTGCGTGCCATCATCCAGGTCTTCGAGGAAGCCTTTCAGCCGCTCGCGGGCGCAGGCGGCCTTGTACTGGCCCATGAAATCCGGCCTGATCTTCTTTGCGATACGACACACTGTTGTCTGGTGGCATTTCATCAAGTTGCCAAGCTCTTCCTCGGTGGCACAGTGGCTGTAGGTCGGGTGCTTCGTGCCCACGCCATGGTAGGTCAGCAACGTGGAAATCAGTAACGCCTTCTTGGCCTCTGTCTGTGCCGCCCGGCCCTTGGTCCGCCGTTGCCCCAGGCACAGGTCTGCGAGGCGGTCGCGGTCGATTTTCAGCCCGTTCGGCCCCACAGAGAGAATCTCTCGTAGGCCGACCATCAGACCGCGCAGGTGCTTTCGCCTTGCACCCTCTGGCGGAGCGCCAGGCACCAGCATAACCGGCCTGAGCGACGGCGAGGTGCCCTTCTTAGTGAATACCCTGCCGGCGTCACTCCAGCGTGACCCTCGCAACAGGAGGACATCCCGCTGCTGCTCACCGAGAGTGACTCTGCCGAGGGTATAGAATCGACCAGCCTCAATCTCCTGCACGCTGCCCTGTGCTGAGAGTGCCTTGGCTGCGCCTGCCGCTAGGCCGGGTATGTTCACCGCCCAGCTCCGCCGACGCTCAAGGTCAACATCGAATGCCCCCACGTCCTCATTGTCTTTGCAGAAGAATCGACCGACCTTCTTACCCGTTCGTTTGTCGGTTCGGATGTCGGGCTCGATCCAGCATCCCCGCTCACATTCAATGCACAGGACCTCGCGCGACGGCTCGATCTCTCGCACGATGCCAAGCACAAGGAACCGCTCAAGTGCCCCATCCGGCCAAGAATCAACCTCGTCCGCACTGAACGTGTCAGCCCGTCGCTGGTCGGCTCGCGAGAGGATCATGCCCAACAACTCATTCACTGGCGATCTTCCATCGCTTCAGGTACTTCTTGGCCACTTGGTCGTATGGATCGTCCTTCAGCGTGCACCGGTCGGGGTGGGCAATCTCGAAGGTCAACGTCTTCGGCCTCTTTCCGTCACGGGACCCAAAGACGAACTGGAGCTTCACTCGGTACAGCAGGGCGTCATCAACCCGCAACTGTTGTTTGTTCAAGGCTTCGTCCAACAGGTCGTAAACGGCATCAGGAGCTCGCTGAGATGCGTTAGCCTCCAAGATGATCCTTCGGTTGAATCCCCCTGCAAGGTCAAGCCTCAGCAGCTTCACGACCACGCTCTGGATGTCGTCGTGCGGGTCGGTCACGAAGTCGAAGTCTCGCCGCTTGAGTCCACTCAGGTCGAAGGCGGGGCGCCGATCATCCGGCAGACCTTTAAGCCCCAGAATGGTCCTGCAAAAAAGCTCCTGCAAGGCTGTGATTTCCTCCTTCTTGCCGCGCGCGTTCACCTCCAAGAGGCCGTCTTCCGGCCTGTAGATGAAGATGATTTCGAACGCCGGCTTTCGCGATTTGCGTTCGAAATGCCCGGCGTCGTCGAAGCTTTCATCCGTTGTCGCGTAGTCCTCGGGATAGGCGAAGTAGCAGTGCCGCTCCGGATCATGCCGAAGGTAGTTGTCCACGTGGCAGTGATGTCCGCGTCCCTGGCGTGCGTAGAACTTGCACAACTCTTCTTCTAGGTTCGCCAAGTCACTGGTGTCAACCGCGGGGTCAAGATGCAACCCCACAAATCGTCGCCGGCCAGGGGTCATACTATCCATGTATGCAAGGTCAGTGGCCACCGCGAACACCCTATGGTCGTTCAAAAATGTCCAGAGAGCACGTTCGTAGTGATTGGCCATTGCCTCAAAAGAGGCAGCCCAGTCCTTCTTCCAGAAAGCTGCCTCTTCCACAATCGCCCGCACTCCTGCCGCTGTTGAAAGTTCATTGACCGCCCGAAAATCGGCCTCGATCTCACGCTGATCCCCTGGTGAGAGGGCTTCAATGGCCGCGAAGACGCCATCAATCTCTGACTCGCCAAGGGTGTCGAAGTCGATCCCGGCAAGGGCTCGCTCCCCGCTGAAATACTCCTTGAGCAGCGCATTTGGCGCGTGTCGGAGGAACGCCTTTGGTGAGTAGTCTCTGGCCATCGTCCACGCCTCCTTCTGGTCGCGGACCGCGACCGTCTAGCAGTGTGCCATCAAGTCGTCAATGTCCCTCGCGGGGATAAACTTGGCAGGGATCGCATCTACGGCCAGGGCCTGGAAGTGGGCCTCGCCGCACTTGACCTTGCCGCCCTCCTTCTCGCGGAGTTCTTCGGTGAAGAGAGTGCTCTTGGTCTCGACCACGAAATAGAGCCGCTCGGCGCCGTCCTTTTCGACCAACACGGCCCAGTCAGGGTTGTAGGTGCCCAAGGGAGTGGGCACTTTGAACCAGCCGGGCAGCTTGGCGTAGACTTTCACCGCCTCGTTCCGCTCCAGTTGCTCGGCGAAGGGACGTTCGATGGTGGCCGAATCGTAGACGACGTGCTCGTGAACAGACTTCGTCACGGCCAGCATGTTCTTGAGGTAGCCGGTCAGCTCTTCCTGTTCGAAAAGCTCCTGGGCGTAGTAGTACTCATCGCCAAGACGCTGATATTTGATTCCGTCCACCAGAGCGAGGCGTTTGGTGCGGTTGATGGCCTGTGCTGTCATCTCGATAAACTCCTGGGGGTTTCGTTTGAAGTCATCGAGGCGGCCGCTCTCCACGAGGATGCGCACCAGGCTGCGGCGTGTGAGTTGGGTTTCGTCCTGGAGGTTGGTCAGCAAGTCGGGCAGTGTGATGTCCGTCTCCTCAATCGTCACGGGCATATAACCAACGGGGTCCTCGGTCGTAATACCACCTCGGCCGATGGCGAGGCCGGCCTTGCGCATTTGTACGCGGGTCTTGGTGATGGGCGGGCATCGCCCGATAGCCTCGGCGCAGTTTGTCAGCAGCTTCTCGTTGTCGAACTGCACGCGATAGGTCGTCTTGTGCTTGATGCGGTTCCAGAGGGCCTGGAACTCCTCGCTACGAAGCACGGCCTGGCGCGTCCGGACCACCCGGCGCTCGTCGGCGTTCTTGATGTCCAGTCTGCCGGCCAGCTTCCGGAGGATTTCTTTGACCTGTGGAAGTTGGGCGTCGAATTGCTCAGGCAGTTGCAGCGTGTTCTCCTTGAGGGCCGTCCGCAAATGATCCTGGACCTTGCCTCTGGCGTCAACGTAACCCTCTTCTTTCAGGTGGGTCCAGATCGCCTCAGACTGCTCCACGCCCAACGCGACAGTCTGTCCGCTTTCGTCGGTCACTGGAATCGCCGCGAACTGGTGCTTCTCCACGATCCCGAACCGGATACCCGTGTCGGCCTCGATCTCCTTCTGGAGGTTCTCGGCGAACTGCTCATACGCCTCAGTCGCAACGACGGTGAGGGTATTGATTTCAAAGCCGCGGAGGCGCTGGCCTTCCTGATTAACGCAGAGGCGCAGGCCGCGGCCAATGGTCTGCCGGCGTTCGCGCTCGCTGCCCATGTCACGGATGGCGCAAATCTGGAAGACATTCGGATTGTCCCAACCCTCACGCAGAGCCGAATGAGAGAAGATGAACTTGAGCTTGGTGTCGAAGCTCAGCAGCTTCTCCTTGTCCCGCATGATGAGGCTGTAAGCCCGCTCCGCGTTGTCGCGGTTGGCCTGGTTGTTCTCGGCCGTGTCGGTCCATGTGCCACGCTTATCAATTGAGAAGTAGCCATCGTGCACTTCGGCCGCTTCCGCTCGGAGGTCGATCTCGCCAAAGAGCGTGCGGTACTTGGGCAAGGCGGCGGCCTTCCGGTACTCCTCCTCGAACATGATGGCATACTTGCCCTTGACCGGATTGCCGTCTTCGTCGTAGCTGCGGTAGTGTTCGACGACATCAATGAAAAACAGGCTCAGCACCTTGATGCCTTGCGGCCGCCGCACCAATTCCTTCTCCAGGTGCTCTTCAATGGTACGGCGGATCATCAGGCGTTTGAGGGCGTCGCTGTCCACGTCGCCGACGGCCTCGCCGATACGCAGAGGCTTCTCCAGGTTGCTCAGTTCGAGGTACTCGTCGCCAGTCTTGCAGCCGATGCTCTGCACGAGGCAGCTAGCGTACACGGCGCGCCCGGTTACTTGCTGAAGATCGTCACCGGGGTACACCTTCTCCACTTCACGCGATACGCCCGTCGGGAGTTGCTTGTCGAGTTCGACTCTAGCGATGAAGCGGCCCCGCTTGTTACTTGTCGAGAGCAGCTTGACGTACCCCTTGTTGTGCCCGCCTTCCACCTGGAGTGAGGCCACTTCGATCTGTTTGACGAGCTTCCGTTCGTAGGCGTCTACCGCATCGAGGCGATAGATCATTTGGTGCTTGTCGGCGTGCGTGGCGGAATAGCGAAGGGTGCAGAGGGGATTCATGGCGCCCAGCGCTTCCTTGCCGCGCCCCTCCAGGCCCCCGTCCACACTCTGCGGTTCGTCCACAATCAGGATCGGGTGAGTGGCCTTGATGAGGTCGATAGGCTTCTCCCCGCCGGTCTTCTCACTGTCCTTGTAGAGGTTGTTCACGTCCTTCTTGTTGATGGCCCCGACGGTCACCACCATGATCTGGATGTGCGGGCTGGTGGCGAAGTTGCGGACCTGGCCCAGCTTGCTGGAATCGTAGAGGAAGTACTCGAAGGGGGCATTGGCGTAGAGGCTACGGAAATGCTCTTCGGTGATCTGGAGCGTCTTGTAGACACCCTCCTTGATAGCCACCGAAGGCACCACGATCACGAACTTGGTGAAACCGTACCGCCGGTTCAACTCGAAGACCGTCCGCAGGTAAACGTAGGTCTTTCCCGTGCCGGTCTCCATCTCCACCGTAAAGTCGCCCGAGGCCAGCGACGGAGAAGGCCGCAGGCCATTGCGAATCTGAACGTCGTGGAGATTGGCTAGCAGTTCGTCGTCCAGCAGGTGCAGGCGGTTGCCGATGCCCAGGTCGTTCTCCGCAAAGGCCATGCGCTGCTGCTGATCGGCACGGTCGCGAATGACAGTGAACTCCGTGCGGCATATCTCCTGGCCGCGGAACAGGTCACACGCGGCTTCAATGGCCGTGCGCTGATAGGGGAGGTTCGGCTCGAAGTGCAGTTTCATGTACGCCCTTCCAGAAGCGGAAGCCAGTTGGTTCGGAACCGGCTGCGCGGTCGGAGTGCCCTTCGGCCTCGTAACACGTTCGCCAGTCGCCTTTCTCGTTGTCCGTCGCGGACTCGGGACACGTTTCGCACGTTTGGCACGCAGCTTGGTGGAGGTCTTAGCCTTTGTCCTCTTCGCTGCGGGGCTGCGTGCCTTGCGCTTGGCGGTGGTGCGGCCCGCTGTCTTGGACTTCTTTGCGCTCTTTGCTTTATGCTTGCGCCCAGCCACGGCCTTGGCCGAGGCGGATGCCTTTGGCGACCGCTTCTGTTTGGCCCTGGCCGGCGAACGTCCCTTGCCGCTCGCTCTCGTAGATGGTTTGCGCTTCTTCATGGTCGCTTATCCCGCTGCCTGAGCTACAGGCTTCTCACGTTCTCCAGACCGTGCTGCTCAAGAATGGCAGTCAGGTTGGTCTTGGCCACGTCATTGGCGAAGGCGCTGTCGCGGAAGACCACGGCAGTCTCGCCAGCCGGAGCCAGTTCTTTGTACCAGGCCACCATGCCCTGAGCCAGCGACTCAACCTCACCGGCCGCGATCTTCTCGTCCAGGCAGACCAGCAGCGTACCCGCGCCGATGCTGTGGACGGTCTTCTTCGCGATGGTCTTCCGCTCGATAGGCACAGTCAGGTCCAGGCCCAGCTTGAGCAGCAGTTCGAAGAGAATGTCCTGTTCCGTCCGGTCGGTCTTCAGGTGCTCCGCGTGTTCGGTAAGTGTTGACGCCAGGCTGTCACGGTCCGGTTCCCAGGCCCGGATGTTGCTGGAGTCGAGTTTGAAGACGCGAAAACCAAGATCACCCGCGAACATGGGGTTCTCCTGCTTGATCTTTTTCGCGGTACGGCGGAGCCGCTCCTTCGTCAACTCCGCGATGTTGCGAGGCTTCTTGATCTTACCGCAGTAGTCGGCGGCGACCTTCTGGTCGATGTTCTCTGGGTCGAGCGGCTCGGGAAGTTGTACCAGGATGAACCTGCATCCTCCATTTCCGTCGTGACTACGGAATGCTGCCTCCCCAAGCGTCCCACTCCCGGCAAAGAAGTCTAACACAATCTCCCCAGGCCCAACGAACCACTTGATGAAGTCACTCATCATTGCCACGGGCTTGGGATTTGGAAACACGGAGGCTCCCATTAGGTCCGTCAAATACCCGGTCTGGGCACTGACCATTCCGTATTCAGGCAAGATCGACGGCGGCGTGATGCTCGTTCGCTGCTTACGGCACTTGAGCTTTCCGGCGCTATTGAAGTAGAACTCAAGAACGCGCTGGCCTTTGGTATCTACAGTCTCCTTGCCTGCGAACCAGGACTCCATTTGGTTGCGCTGAGTCCAGCCTGCCCGCAAGGTTACTGGTTCACTTGTCTTGCCTTGCCTGCAAATAAAGCGTCCAGACACTACTGTTACCTGCTCCGAGCCTCCGAAGGTCCCCTGCATTTCCAAACCTTCGGGGGCCTCAAACCGTACACCAGCGGGGAAGGTGAAATTACTCGCTGGATTTCCGCGCGAAATCTTCTTCAGCGCGCCCGCATCTATTTCCCCCTCCCCACCACCTATGTTGCCAAGCACCTCGCCTCGCTTCGCAAAGCATAACACGTATTCGTGGTATCGTTTGAACAGGCCCTGCTGTTGCGAATGTTGCTTGTTCCAGATCAGCACAGCAAGGAAGTTCTCCTCTCCAAACACTTCCGCCAGCAGCATCTTCAAGTGCTGTACCTCGCCGTCGTCTATGCTGACGAAGATCACACCATCATCGGAGAGTAGGTCCTTCGCCACCTTCAGTCGCGGGTAAATCATGTTCAGCCACTTGGTGTGATACCGCCCTGAAGATTCTGTTGCACTCGTGAGTTTGCGGCCGTCGGAGTCAATCTGGCCCGTTAGCATCTGGTAGTTCCGAATGTTGTCAACGTAGTCGTCTTCGTAGATCACGTCAGCGTCCTGGTTATAGGGCGGGTCAATGTAAATGAGCTTCACCTCGCCCGCGTAAGATTTCTGGAGCAGTTTCAGGACTTCTAGGTTGTCACCTTCGATTACGACGTTCTGGGTGGTGTCCCATTCCGCGCTGTCCTCTGGGCAAGGACGAAGCGTCCCACCAGAGCGCGTGAGTGTGAGTTGGCGGGCGCGGCGTTTGCCAAACCAGGTCAGGCCGTATTTCTCCTCGCGCTCGTCCACGGCGCCGCTCAGGAGTTGCCTCAGCACCTCGAAGTTCACCTTCCCCTCGGTGAACGCCTCGGGGAAGAGCGCCTTGAGTTGCTCGATGTTCTCCGCCACGATGTCGGGCGACCGGGTCTCGGGGTCTTCGGCGGTGAGTTTCTTCATCTCGCAGTCCTTTCAGAGTGTCTGTCTGGCTGCCGCCAGTTCGGCTTCCAACTGTTTGATCTTCAGGTTCAGATCGACACGGCGATTGATCTGCTTCTCCTTGGCCGCTTGGGCACGCAGCCCGGCAATCTCGCGCTGAAGGCGGGCATGAGCGTCAAGGCCCTCACGCATAGCCGCCGCACGGCCAGGCGAATCCGGCGGCATGAACGTGCCGGTGATCCGGGCGGCTTCGAGGGCGGCCAGCCGGTCAAGCCAGCCCTGATAGAGGGCGAACAGGTCGCGAGCCGAGATGCTGGAGATGGCCAGGCTGGCCAGAAACGCTGCCTCATCCGCCGTGGGCGCGTCGGTGCATAGCGGCTCGGTCTGGCGCACGTCTTCGATGACCACCTTGCCTGTCTCGCCCTGCGACCAACGCTTGTGGGCCAGCGACAGGCTGACCGCATCGCCGTGCGCGGCCACGAGCACCAGCGGGTACGGGATTGCCCGGTGAATCAACTCGACGAGCCGCGGCCCCTTGGCGGCAGCCCGCAGTTCGACGGTCAGCACGGCGATTTCGAGGTACTCTCGCACGTCGTCCTGGAAGGCGGGAATGCCGACATTGGTGGGCTTGAGGGCGGCGATCCACATGATCTCTTCAATGCCGTCCTGAATCCGGCGCTTGTCCGCCGCCGTCGGCGCCCCATGCTCCAGGAGTAGCTTCTTGGGCACCCTCTGATTGACCTGGGTGTCGGGCGGCAGAGCCAGAGCGTTGACGACCGGGGCGAAGATCATGTGCCGACCGCCTCCGGTAGCACGGCCAGCATGGCTACCACCTCGAAATCGTTGATGCCTTGGAACTCGCCTTTCATCGCATGGGTGCCGCCGGGGGTGAAGAGGCTGGCTACGGCCCGCTCTTCCTTCTTCCCCACGACGGAGGCGACGGCCTTGGCGAACAGTTCCTGAACGGCCTCCATATCTCGGCCGCCCCTGGTGGCCTTGTCGAAACGGGCGCAGGCCCCGGCATCCGGCAGGTCGCGGCCGATGCAGAGGCGTTTCAGTCGGTCCAGGGCCTGTTTGGCCTGGGTGAAGGGCAGCAGCACCGCGCCATCGTCGCCAACGTGCACGATGTAGTGAGGGGCCAAGGGATAGCCCGGTTCGACTGCCTTAAGCGCCCCTTCGCCGACGGCTCGCAGACAGAAGATGACGCCCGGCGGGATGGCCGATTCGCCATTGTCCTGCGCCGTTGTGACAGCCAGCGTGCCCAAGGGGAGGCTTTCGAGCTTCCCGGCGTTCTCTCTGAGGAAACCGGCCAGGTCGATGCGGAAATCGGTCAAGGTCAGATCGGCAATGGACACACCGCTGGACAGGTCTTCGAGGTCGATCACGGCGTCCTGGAGTTTCAGGAGTTGCTTGCGGCGGTACTCCAGGTCGTTCATCTGGTTGCCGGACTGGTGCTCGATGATGTTCTCTTCGCCGGTGGCGGAGATGTCCAGCAGCACCATCCGGCCACTGACGCGCTGTTCGAGGTTGATGTACTCCTCCAACTCCATGTTGGGCCAGAAGTTGATAAGCTGGATGCGCTCGTTGGGCGAGCCGATGCGGTCGATCCGGCCGAACCGCTGAATGATCCGCACCGGGTTCCAATGAATGTCGTAGTTGACCACCGTGTCGCAGTCCTGGAGGTTCTGTCCCTCGCTGATGCAGTCGGTGGCAATGAGCAGATCGAGTTCACCTTCGTCGTCGAGGTCCTGGGGCCGCTCCTTGGAACGGGGCGAAAACGACGTAATGATGCTGGTGAAATCCTTGCGCAGGCCAGGCAGCGTGGTCCGGTTGTGACCGGCGCCAGTGACGAGGGCGCAGTGTAGGCCGAGGCCCTTCAAAGCCCACGGGGCAAGCTGCTCGTATAGATACTCGGCCGTGTCAGCAAAGGCAGTGAAGACCAGCACCTTGCGATTGCCAGGGTTAATCGGCTGGCGGCACTTGCTTTCGATGACCTGGCGGAGGGCGTGCAACTTGGCGTCGCGGGCGGCGCACACGAGCTTGGCAGCCGACAGAAGCGTGGCCAGGCGATTGCGGTCTTCGATCAGGTCCTGTCGCCAGCGGATGCGATCCACGTCCTGGAGCAGCACCTTCACCTTGCGGCCGACAAGGAGGCTCTCGAAAGACGGGTCGTCAACGTCCACGTCCTCGATGTCAGCTTCTTCGACGGCTTCCTCGTGGGCTTCGATCTTTGCCAACATTGCCTTCACGTCAGCCAGTTGGCGACTCAATGTCAGGGCAAACGACGTGGCCGAACTCTCCATGCGTTTCAGCACGTTCACCCGCAAGAGGTGGACCAGACTCTCTTCACGATCCACTTGGCGGAAGAAACTCTCGCCCCCGCGGATGCGTGTGCTGTACTTGGCGTCGTAGGCCGCCTGCTTGTGTGGCAGCACATACCGCAGGGGGGCGTAGGCAGCCAAGGTCAAGCGGCGAATCTCGTTGTTGATCTCACGGATGGAGCGAAACTCGCCGGCCAGGTCCACGTCCGCCTTGATGTTGACGGGCCTGAGACGTTCCGGGAAGTGGCCGGTCTCCACAGTGCCGTAGTACTTCTCGATGTGCTTCCGGGATCGGGCAATGGTCAGGAGGTCGAGCAACTTGAAGTAGTCGAAGCCCAGCATGTCAATCAGCCGGGCCGGCTGGCGTTCAACCTCTTCCAGGGCGAGCCAGCGGTTGAACTGAAGCTGCGCCTGGCGGACAGTCGCTTCGATACTGAAGATGCCGTGAGTGTCGAGGGCCACATCGTCGGCCTCCGTGACGAAGGCAATCTGATTCTTCAGATCGGCCAGACGGTTGTTGACAGGCGTGGCGGACAGCATAAGGACGCGCGTCTTGACGCCTTCCTTGATGATGCGCCGCATGAGACGGTCGTAACGGGTCTCGCGGTCGTTGTGCGTGGCCTTGT
The DNA here is from genome assembly GCA_016935955.1 of Planctomycetota bacterium. The sequence goes on along the minus strand of JAFGPY010000457.1, from coordinate 27,475 downwards.
TGCGGAAGTTGTGCGATTCGTCGATGACCACCAGATCGTAGTTGCCCCAGTTGACATGGGCCAGGTCAATGTCACCGGACGTGCCGCCATCGCGCGACAGGTCGGTGTGGTTCAGCACGTCGTAATTGAAGCGGTCCGAGGCCAGGAAATTGCGGCGGTCGTTGGCCTTGTAGAGCGTCCAGTTATCCCGCAGGCGCTTCGGCACGAGCACCAGCACGCGGTCGTTGCGCAGCTCGTAGTACTTGATGATAGCCAGGGCCTCGAAAGTCTTGCCGAGACCGACGCTGTCAGCAATGATGCAGCCTCCCAGTCGCTCCAGCTTGTCGATGGCCCCCACAACGCCATCCCGCTGGAACTTGAAGAGCTTCTTCCAGACGGTGGTATTGCGGATGCCGGTGGCAGATTTGACGACACGCTCTTCATCCAGTTCGTCGCCGAGGTTCTGAAATACATGAAACAGGGTCAGGTAGTAAATCAGCGACGGGGCCTGGGGGGCGGCCAGTTCCTGAAGACGCGAGAGAAACGCGGCCTTGTGTTGCTCCGTGGCGGGAAGGGTATTCCACAAACTCGTGAACCAGGCCCCCAGGACGTTGGATTCCTCGGGTCGCTCAGAACATTGGATCAGGCTGAACTGATCGCCTGGCGTGATGCCCAAACCCTCCGTTGTGAAGGCACAGTTGCCGGTGATTACTCGGTGGTGGTCCGAGCCAGGCGAGCCAGCAATGAGGATCGCCTGTGGCAACGGAGACGGCGCAGATCGGAAATCCACCTTATCTCTCAGCCATGCGGCGCATTCGCCGGCAAGCCAGCGGATTTGGAGACGGTTGCGAAATGCACGGTCGGATTCAGAGCCGGTCAGGCCAAGCTCGCCGCCACTGGCCGCCGGGAGCACCATTCGGCAACCCTTGAGCTTCGCCAGCAGATCGCGCAGTTCTGCAAAGGCAAACAGAGAGAATGCGGGAGACGCCATGTCGAGGACCGACTGCTGCGCAAGGGCGTGGCGCAGATCGTCAATTACTCGGTCATTGCCCGTGTTCTTTATGAGCCTCATACGCGATTCTACCCCAACTCACGGTACTCGCTGCGGGCCGCCAATGTCTAGCCTTTCTGGTCCCTTCCTGTCATTTCGTGGCCCCGCCCAGGACTTGAGTGCATGATTCTACAGTGATCCCGCCGGAAAGCAAAGTGGCAAGTTGCCGGGACTGGCGCTCCTGTCGGTCATACGCCCCCCGTGGCATCTCGGCGATCATAATCGAGAAACGAGATTCCGGTTGACGGCTCCCGGCGTCTTGGGCAAACTACTGGGGCCTTTGGTACAAGCCGACAAGTGAATGATCTGCTGGTGTTATGTGGGGACAAGGTTACCAGTTCTATTGAGATTGGAGACTACGATGGCCAAGAAAGGCACGCATAAGGTTGGCCGCGATGCCAGGGACGGCAAGTTCATAACGGTGAAGGAAGCTCGGCGAAGAAAGGGGACGGCCATTGTCGAGACGGTCCCCAACCCACCGAAGAAGAGGAAGGGCAAGTAGGCGCGGAGCCGTTGTAGACACTCTGGCTACCGTGGGAAGGCGATGAGGGCCGCAATGGCTTCAAATGGGGGGACTGCGCCCGTCTGCTGGTAGCCCTTGCGGGCCTCGCGGATGGCGCCGTGTAGGTCTGGCCACGCCTGCGACTCCTCTTCGGCTTCGTGCAGGTGGCCGATGGCCAGGAGGCGGTGGGGATAGCCGTTCTGGTGCTCGGTGATGAGCACCCAGGCTGCGCCGAGGTGCTTCTCGACGCAGGCGAGGCAGGACGGTCGGGTCGGCGGGCCGCCATTGGGCGGTGTGTGGACCTTGCCGCAGCCACAGGGCCTCTTCACTGGCGGGCGTGTTTCTTCCGGCACGTTTCTCTCATCCACATTCCACGGGAGCCCTTCCGGGCAGTCCCAATCCAGCAAGTTCCTGGGCACAGTGAAGCGTTGTGACATCAGCACCCGCCAGGGCCGGCCGCCGTCGAGATCGCGACACACCCGGCAGTGAGCATGGCTGCGACAGTGGAACGTGTCGGTGAACCATTCGGCCATCAGACGGGCCTCGCGCTCGCGCTGCCACCATAGAAGGCGATGGTGCCTTGCGGCGGGCTCGTGGTGCACGCCCCCGCGTTGGTGTAGCCGTTGGTAGCGGTCCATTCGGCATCGCAGCCGACGGTTTTCGTGGCGGTGAAGACGCCAATGCCCATCGGCGGGAAGTCCGGCCACTCGGCCCAGACCCACAGTTGCCACGTCGTCGCACTGACCCGCTCCAACTCGATGTGGACCACGCCGGTCTCGGCCGTCGAAACGCCCGAGCAATCGGAATCGTCGGCGGCGTAACGGTTGTAACCCCATGTGGTCTCAGCCGTGAAGAGGCAGGGACTGACCGGATCGCGAGCCAGGGTGAAGGTGCCGTTCGGCGCAGTCGTCGGCTTCCAGTAGAAGTTGCCGCCCCAGCCTCCCCACTGGCAAAACGTGCACGCGGTGATGCCGCTGAGGACGACCTCGACCTGTAGCGGCGTGGTGTTGGCCGCACAGTTGCCGCAGGCGCTGTCGAACTCCGGGCCTCCTCCTCCGCCACAGCAGCCGCAGTTGGCTGGATCACCGAAGATCGGCAGCCCGTCGGACGTGCGGAAGATGGGCAGGCCCGTTGACTTGCTGTAGAGCGGCGCGTCGTTCGCCATGCCGGCCTCACGTGTCGTCACACTCAGTCAGGGAAACCACGTCGGTCCACTCGGCATCCTCGTCGGCCTTCTCAAGGATGCGGATCGCCGTCTTCTTCAGTTGGAAGGCGTGGGTCGCGGTGTCATAGCGGAAGCTGGTGACCACCTCGACGGTCTTCGTCACCGGCAACTCGCCGGCCACGTGGTAGAGGTGCAAATCCCCGGCCGAGTCGCGGTAGGCCACGGCCGGGCTGTCGGCCGACGGCTCTGAGTACTCCGTCTTTGGTAGCCGACCGCACTCGGGGGCGAGGGCCGTTTCCAACTCGAAGCCGGCCAGGTCCTTGACGGTGTAGGTGAATGAGCAGTCGGTGTCCGCATCGCCCGCGCTGCCGCCGTCCTTGGTGACTAGCACCGGAAAGAGCACCGGCGGTAAGGCCCCCGCAAGGTGGATGATGGCCCACTTCTCGCCGGTGCCGCTCTCACGCCAGAGGATCACTGCGGAACCCGAGGCGGCGCTCTGGAGGCGGACCTCTCCGTCTTTGATCTCTGCCCACAGATGGTCCGCATCCTGCACGTTGATCTTCGCGGGACATGCCCCGGCGATGTAGCCACGGCCGATGGCCCCGGCTTTCACCGGTCCCGCCAGGACCACGAAGCGGCCCAGGTGGTCGGGGTCCACCGGCGTGACACCTTTGACGGCCAGCACGCTCTTGAACTGGCTGGCCGGCATGTCGCCGTCGGACGGCAGGACCAGGGCGCTGTCGATGCCGAGCACGTCGAACTCGTCACGGTCGGCGCCGCTGTCGTTCTGCACCAGCACCGGGGCCGGGTTCGAAAGGCCCAGGGCGGCCATGCCGGTCGGGTCCATCCCGCCGCCTTCATACGCCTGGGCCAGCTTCATCAGGGCGTTCCAGGCGCGGGCCGAGGGCCGAAAGCGTTCGCCGCTGGTGACAGTACGGAAGGCGTCGCTCATGTGCCGATCCCCAGGCCGGAGAAGCTGCCTTCCTCATAGACCTTCTCGACATAGGCGGCACAGGGCCGTTTGACCAGCATCTTGGCTGTGGTGTCGAGGACATCGTGATACCTGATCCAGAGGTACTCCCAGCCCTTCTTCGAGGCCACGGTGATCGTCGGGATGTCGGTGATGTTCGTCCGGTTCGGACTGGAGGCGAAGCGAAAGCTGATCTCCCAATCCTCCGCACCGCGCTTGGAGCCGCTGGCGCCCAGGAAGAGGCACTCGCCGGCGGCGAAGCCCTTGAAGGCGGCGCTATTGACCTTGCCGGTCAGGCCGAAGAGCGCGCCCCGGTAGGCCAGGGTGACGGCGCTGTCGGGCTTGTAGTGCGTCTCGCTCCAGTTGTAGACCGGGGCGATGATGTCGCAGCCTTCGACCGAATCGTGGGTGACGTTGATGGCCCCCTTGAAGTCGGGGGCGGTGTCGCCCGACTGACCGTAACGGCCGACGTTCGAGAGGCTCTGGGTGATGTGCTGCGTGCCACCGCCGGTGTCGAAGCTGAAGGTGCTGTCGTTGGTGGCCGGCGGGTCTTTCTGCTGATCGAGCTTGCCGACCGGCACGTACTCGACGGTCCCGAGCCAGAAGTCGGCCCGCTCGGTCTCGGTCACGCGGACTGTGCCGCGGATCAGCAGACCGATGGTGGCCGGCGAGGTGGCGATCAGGGCATCCCTGGCCGCCGCTTCGTCGCCGATGTCCCCTTCGGTCTGGCAGATGATGTAGCGCCGGCTGGCCGAGTTGGATCGCCCGGCTTCGAGCTCACGGCTTTCCGGCGCTTCCAGGACCGTCACGGCCATCGGTTACCCTCACTGATCGAACGTCAGCCCGCCGTCACCGGCCATGTCCACCAGCCGGTCGGTGTTCTCCGCCGTCTTCTCGCTGGCCTTGGCGGTGCGCTCCAGGGCCGAGGCCCCGCCAATGCTCAGGCCCTTCAGGGCGACGGCGTTGAAGGTGCCCTGGGCGGCCATGCTCATCTCGCGGGCCGCCTTCTCCGTGCCCGCGAACAGTCCCTGCCAGTCGAAGTCGGCGGCGTCCTTGCGGCCCGTGGCCTTGCCCGCATCCTTCTCCCCGCGCTTTCGCTTGGCCTCGCCGATGGCGTCCTGCCACTCCTTGCGGGCGGCATCCACCTCGGCCTGGGCGTTGGCGATCCGCTGGTCGTACTCCTGCTCCAGGGCCTTCTTCTTCGCGGTCTGCTCTTCATCCACCGACTGCATGGCCCGTGCGTGAATCTCGTCCTCGCGCTTCCGTTGGGCCTCGCGCTCGGCTTCGCGGGCCGTGACTGCCGCGTTGGCCCGCTCGTCCACCTTCTTGTTCTCCCGCTCCAGCCAGGCGTCGGCCTCGGCGTAGGCGGCGTTCGAGTCGAACGACTTGTCGAAGAGGCCGCGCAGCCAGCTCCACGCCTTGGAAATCTTGTTCCCCGCCCAGTTCCACGCCTTGCCGATGCCCTGGCAGAACCGCGTCCAGACGTTCGACAGCCAGGCCGTGGTCTCGATCCAGGCGATCTCCAGGCCGTGCCAGACCACCAGGCAGGCTTTCACGGCGCCATAGAAGGCGTCATAGGCCAGGCGGATGAAGAAGTTGCGGAAGTCGAGCCACAGCTTCGAGAGCCAAGCGATGCCCTTTTCCCATTCCAGCTTCAGCGTCAGCCACAGGATGCGAGCCGCCAGGCCGATGTCGCCCGCGGCCAGGGCGTCGCCGATTCCGCCGATGGCCTCGCCGGCGTCGGACGCCAGATCGCCGAACACGCCCTTCAGCCAGTTGAGGGCCTTAGCCCCGGCGCCGCTCCAGTAGAGGATGGCCCCGCCCAGGGCGACGACGGCAGCGATCACCAGACCGACCGGCGACAGGAGCGCCCCGAGAATCGAGCCGATCACGCCCAGCACGGCCCCCAGCGCCGTGAGGATCGTCGAGAGCACACCAATGGCCGTACCGACGGCGCCGGCGATCCAGCCGATGGCCAGGAGCGCCACGCCGAAGGCTGTCAGCCCCGCGCCGACGGCCAGGATCGTCACGATCAGCCCCCGGTGTTCCTTCACCCAACCCTTGATCGAGATGATAACGTTGCTGATCCACTCGGCCATGAGCTTCAGGGCGGGGGCGACGGCGGCGCCGATCTCGAACCAGAGCCGCTTGAGCACCGTCCACAGACTGGTCATCGCGTCCTTGAACTGCGCTGCCGCCTTGGCGTCTTCGGTCGAGATCGTCAGGCCCAGCTTGCGGGCCTGGGCCATGAGGTCCTGCATCCCCTTGGCGCCATTCTCCATCATGGGCAGCAGGCTTGTGCCCGCTTCGCCGAACAGCTTCAGGGCCAGCCCGGCGCGGGCCGACGGGTCGGGAATCTTGCTCAGCCGGTCGGCGATCAGCATGAACGTCTGCTCGGGGTTCTTCCCCTGGAGGTCGGCGAGGGTGATCCCCAGGGCGCCGAAGGCCTGCTGCGACATCTTGCTGCCGCGGGCCATGTCCACCGCCGCCCGCTGCATGAGGCGGACGCCCTTCTCCAGTTGCTCGAAGGACGCCCCCGACAGGTCGGCCGCGTACTTGAGCTCCGACAATGACTCGACCGAGACACCGGTGCGGCGGCTCATCTTCTCCAACTCGTCGCCGGCGCTGGCGTAGTGCTTGGTCATGGCGATGATCGGGGTGACGATCCCGGCCCCGGCGGCGAAGACCTTGGTGCCGGCCGCGGTGAGCGTCTTGCCGAACGACTGGAGCTTCTTCCGGGCCGCGTTGAGGCCGCGCACGAGCTTGGAGTCGTCGGCGAAGAGCTCGACGAACGCCCGCCCGGCGCGAATGGCTCCGACGCTGCCCGGCATGGGTTACTTCTCCTCTTCCGGGACCGGCAGGCAGTACCAGCCTTCCGGCAGGTCCATCACGCCGGCCACCGGCTCACCCGCGGCGTCCAACACCCAGACCTTGGCCCCGCGTACCGTCTCGCGCAGCCGCACCGGCTCGCCACCGGGAACGTAGACGGTCCGCGTGGCGCAGCCACAGAGGATAACCAGGGGGACCAGGAACCAGATCAGCCGGCGCAGCAGTTTCATGGCGTCACCCACCTTTCGCGGACGCGAGCCCGCAGCCGATCGCGCAGGGCGGGCTGGGGCCGGGCATCTTCGGCCTTGCGTTTCATGGCCTCCACCAATGCCGGCAGGAACACCTGGACCAGTGCGGCGAGGATGGTCACCAGCCACTGCATGGTCAGAGGTTCCCCGCGGCTTCGAGCTCGGCGTGGGCGACCTGGATACCGTCCTTCAGTTCCGCGGCCACCTTCTGCGAGGCCCGCTTGCCCTCGGTCTCCTGGTAGACCTTCAGCACGTACTGAAGGGCGCAGTTCAGACGCGCCAGACCCTTGTTCGGCGTGTCGTCGGGAATCTCCTTCTCGGCGAGCTTCACGGCCGAGATGATCGCCCCCTCGTACTGCTGCAACGCGGGCTTGGCTGCGTACACCCGGTTGAGGATGTAGAGCACCAGGCCCGCCACGGCGGCGATGCCCACTGGCGAGTTCACGACCGACCAGACCAGCGACAGCACACTTTCCCACGTCATGGTTCGTTCCCTTTCCCGGCAAATGCCTTGAGGATGCCGATGTTCCCCGCCTTGAGCGGAATGCCGCTTCGGCCCTTGCGGCGAAGCGGATGAAAGTCCAACGGCGTCGCGGCTCGCGTCTTCTTCGGGTCGCGGTTTGCGTTGTAGATCATGCAGAGGACCGCGCTGGTGCGGTCCCAGGCGTCGCGCTGCCGCGACTCGGCCATGAGGACCAGTTCACGCAGCGTCAGGGGGCCGGGATTGACGCCGACGATCCCGGCGACCTCCCAGATCAGCCGCCAGTAGCGCTCGGCCCGGTGAGCCGCGCGAGCTCCGCCTCCAGCCGGGCGTCCAGGTTCGGATCGTCCAGCCGCTTCTCCACCGCCTGAAACGCCTTCGCTTCCAGCACCCGGAGCTTCTCCAGGGCCTTCAGCAGCGCCTGTCGCTTCAGGCTCGGGAAAAAACCCACCAGTTCCTCCAGAAGCGCGGTGGTCGCGGCGTCGATGGCGTCGCCGGCCATGGCCCGGCCGAAGTCCTCATCGCTGACGCTCTTCTGGTCGGCCTCCGTCTTGCAGACGGCGAAGAGCACGTCGCACAGGAGCACCGGATCGTTCGCGAGCCGCCCCAGGAGATCGCCCTCCAGGACTTCCAGGAGATTGACCTGGCAGAGCGTGCGCACGCGCTTGATCGTGTCCACGTTGACCGTCACCGTCCAGGTGCGGCCGGCGTTATCGATAAAGGTCTTCAAGGGGCACTCCTTCCTCAGCTTCCGGCGATGGTCTTCCACTCGGGCGCGGTCGCCGAGTAGGTCGGCTTCAGGGTCACCTTGACCGTGAGGGCCTCTTCCAGGGGTTCGGAGCGGCTGAAGTCGATCACCGCCATGTCGGCCCACAGCCCCTGCGAACCGGCGGTGGCGACCGGGCCGTCCATGGCGGCGATGCCGATGGCCGTGTCGTTGAAGTAGGCCGTCTGGATCGCCGTGAAGCCGGCATCCTCGGTGTCCCAGACCATCTCGAACTCGATGGAGCCTTCCTTCAAGGTGCCCACGCTGGCCTTCCAGCCGTTGTTGCCGCGGGTGGTCACGTCGGCCTCGCCCTTCTGGAGGTTCACGTCCACGTTCTTGACGTTGACCAGTTCCGTCCAGGTGGGCGTGCCGCCGATGCCCGCCGCGCAGAAGTACAGTTTCGCGTCTTTGCCGAGTACGATGCTCATCTTGCGTCTCCTTCCAGGTTCACTTCACCGAGTCCGCCCACATGCCGGGGAGCTTGGGCAGATTCTCGTCATAGGCCGGGTGCATGTACGGCCGGGCCTTGATCTCCACCGAACGCAGCCGCTTGGGCCGTCCCGTGGCCCGGCGGCGACTCCGCAAGTCGATTCGCTTCCACAAGCCGCCGCTCAACTGCATCTCCGCCACCCTGATCCGGCCGCCGTACTCCAGCACCTCGGGCACCGTGCCCGTCACCGGCTGGCCGTCGCCGTCGAAGAAGACCTGGTTGGTCTTCATCGGGCCGATCACCACCGTGTCGCGGCTCGGCTCGTAGGCGAAGTAGATGAACCGCTTGAGCGTCCCGGTGTGGCTCGACGGCGGCTGGCCGGGGTCGCTGGATTCCTTCCGGGTGCGGATGCTCCAGATGGCGGACTTCCGGACGAAGGCACCGAACCGCGACAGCACACGCATCTTGCCCCGGTCCACCCGGTTCATCACACCGGGCTTGTCGAAGAACCAGCGCTTGACGCTGGCCTTTAGGGTGACGCTGTTCTGCATGATGCTGCCCAGGTTCATCGGATCACCCTCACCGAGAGACGGATCACGCTCGTCAGCACCCGCTGGGTCGCCAGTTGGGTGTAGCCGTAAACCGGCTCGTTGCGGACCCCGGTGACGGCGGCGGCCGGGCTCTCCACCAGCCGGCCCAGGCCCCGCAGGAAGTCGGCCACTTCCTCCACCAGGCCCATCAGGGCGTCGCACGCTTCCAAGTCCGTCGGGTCGGATCGCTTCTGAAGGGCCACGTCGAACTCGTAGTCGAACTGCCCCTTGCTGCGCGAGACGATGGCCCAATCGACCGCCCGCGGCACCACCGACACGCGGAGCTCGGAGAGTTGCTCCAACTCGAACTCGACGACGTAGCGCCGGGCGGCCTCGAACGCTTGCGAGAACTCCTGGCCGTTCAGGGCAGTCACCACGGCGTCGGCAATGTCCACAATGAGGGCCATGTCACGGTCCGATCCGCTGGGCAGCCCCGCGCGGAATGCGCTGCGCTCCCGGTGTGGTTGCGCCCCACTCGTCGAGAATCTCCACCTCGCGGCTCATGTAGTACGTGGGCAACTGGCCATAGGCCCCGCTGAAGACCTGGCAGTCGCGCCATGCCCAGAGCTGCCCGCTGCCGCCGGCGACCATCTCGATCACCGCGCCCGTGCCGCGAACGTGCAGGATGCCGTTGAAGGTGCCGCTGTTGACGAGACCCCCCTCGAAGAGCACTGTGGCATTGAACGTGCCGCCGGTGATCACGCTCAGGCCGCCGGTCAGGCGGACCTCGCCGTTGAACGTGCCGTCCCAGATCACCATGTCCGGGCTGTCGAACGTGCTCTGGAACAGCCCCCCGTAGAGCTCGCCGCCGACCTGGTAGATGACCGGGCCATTGAAGACGCCACCATCGATCAGGCTCGTGTCGGTCACGGTCAGCGTGCCATCGACGCGGCCAATCGGGGATGGGAAGCCCGCGCCGACCCCGAACTCGCTCAGCGTCAGGTTGCTCTCGAAGATCGTGTTGGCCAGCGTGCCCGGTTCCATGACGGTGCACGTAGCCGGCCCCTTGACCGTGCAGTCGAGGCCAACGTAGCACCAGTCAGCGGAGAACGTGTCGCCCTGGTCGGTGCCAAAGGTGCCGGTCAGCCGGGAGATGTTGCCCACCGACGTGCTTCCGCCGACGGTCAGGTTCGTCAGTTCCTCCATGCCGTCGCCGCCGATCACGAAGAAGTTGCCGCCGATGGTCAGGTTGCTCAGGAAGGCCCGCGTCCACTGCGTGTTGACGTCGCAGTTGCCATTGATGACGGCGTTGTCAAGGCCCCACTCAGTCAGGTAGACGCTGCCGCTCACGGTCAGACGACCGTTGCAGGCGATCCAGCCGCCGCCGAACATGGCGTAGTCCTCGTAGCCGTTGATGCCCTTGACCGTGTAGGTGCCCGCCGTGATCCGGGCCACCGGCTGCGCGGCCGGGCCGAAGCCCATGTCCGAGGCCAGCTCGATGTAGTCGTCGTAGACAGCGGGTTGCGATCCCGGCAGCGACGACAGTGGTGTCTCGGTTCCGGCCTCGACCCAGTTGCCAAGGTCTTTCCAGTCGTCAGAGACCGCCCCGGTGAACCCGCAGTATCTCGGCGTCGGCATCAGCGGCCTCCTTCGAGCTGCGCCGGCTGCTGGGCGGCAGAGAACGGCTTCGGCACGAACCGCTTGGCCGCGGGCTTGCGGGCGGCGATTACCTGGCGGCGCTGCCGGACGACGGCGCTGTCACGGCCGACGGCGCGGGCCTCCTCGACGGTGCGCTTCCGCTCGGTCGGCCGAGTCGGACCCAGCTTCGCCGCCTGGTCATCGAGGAAAGCGTCAAACGCCGCGTCGTCGAGGGCCGACAGCTCGTCCTTGACGCGCCCGAGCGGCGTGGCAAGCGCGGCAGGCAGGTCGGCGGTCTCGATCTCGGTGGCCCGGATGCGCGAAAGCAGCGCCAGCGTCTTATGCGAGGACGGCATAGTTCACCCCCTCGCCGTTGGTGCCGACCTTGACCTTCAGCTTCGAGGCGTCGTCGATGGCGATGACCAGGCCCTCGGGATTGTTGGGCATCACCGGGATGTGCTGGCCGGCCGCACCGCCGATGAAGACCGGCTTGGTGTTCAGTGCGACGCCGGTGGAATTGACACGCGCGCCGAGCCAGACGGCCCGACACGGCGTGCTCACGGCCACGAGCGACTCGGGCGTGGCGGCGGCAGCCACGATCTTCGTGCCGGTGGTGATCGCCGAAGCGCCGTCCACGACCATCACAATCGTGCCGTCAGGCAGGGTCTTGTGGTGTGCCATCTACTTCTCCTCTCTGGCGATGCAGGGCCGCGAGATCAGCTTGTCATGGAGCGACCGGTTCAGCGTCAAGAGGTCGCTCACCAGGGCCGTGTTGTCGCTGATCGCCTTGGTGTTGGCGGCGATGATCTTGCTGTTGGCGTCCAGTACGTCCATCAGCTTCCTGATGAGCCAGACGACCACGCCCAGCAGCACGGCCGAGAATCCCAGGAAGCCGTACTGCACGATGGGCTCGATGATGGCTTTCTCCACGGACGACTCTCCTTACGCCTCGACGGCGACTTCCTTGGTGTGAATCCTCAGCGTCGCCCCGTCGTTGTCCGAGATGCGGAAATGGCTCTCGGAGCCGACAGGCATGACCTCATACACGTGCTGCTTGCCGTCCGGCCGCGTGACGGTGATTGTGTCGCCGGCCTGGGGTTCGACCACCGCTTCGCCCAGCACCAGGTCCGCGGCGGCGATCAGCCAGTCGCGGGACTCGACGTAGACGACGGCCCCGTTCTGGTCGGCGGCCTCGAAGCCGCTGCGGCCCTCCAGTGCCCGGACCTCCACCGTGGTCTCGCCGCGACGGTAAACCACCGTCTCGCCGTGGCTCTGGCGGAGGGCAGCCTGCGCCCCGGCGAAGGCCCGCTGCATGGCGCTGGTCATGGCCGGCTCCGACTCAGAACAGGAGTTCCAGCGTGCCGCTGGCCCCCGAGGCGTCCGCCGCCCCGGTCTTGACCATCTTCAGGCGCAGATACGGCTCCACGTCCACCGGCACCCGCACCGTCGCCGTCGCTTCAGCGGCGCCTGCCCCGCCCGCGCCGGTCTGCGTGATGAGGTCGCCGTAGAGCGTCGTCGGCGAACCGAAGGCGCTGTCTGTGTCCATCTCCAGCGAGTACTTCACCGTGGTCGTGTCGGCCAGTTGCCCGACCGCCAGGGCCGGGGCCGTGATCTTGACCTCGAAGTCGGCCAGCACGTCGCCGAGCCCCAGGTCGATGCCGGTGCTGTAACTGGTCAGCGCCCCGGCCGGCAGTGCCCCGGTGGCCTTGACCTTCACGTCTTTCACCTGATGCGCCATGTGACTTGCTCCTTCTATATGGGTGGACGCTTACAGCGTCAGGGCCTCGGTGTTCAGGATGGCGTCGGTCACCGCAATCGGGATGCCGTGCGAGTCCGTCGGGATCGGCGCCGGGGCGCCGGTGGCGTTGGTGGCCGTGCGGCTCTTGCGGAGCTGTGCCCGGCTGCGACGCGACATCAGCAGCACGTCCGGCGTGGTGCCGACCGGGAACTTGTCCAACAGGTCGGCCACGTGATCGTCGGTCAGCGTGCAGTTGGCGTCGGCCGTCAGCTTCTTGATGCGGGCCACGCTGTTGACGCTGCCCACCTGGAGGCCGATCCAGGACTGAAGCTCCTGCACGTAGCCCGTGAGCTTCTTCCCGTCGTCGTCCAGGATGGTCTCGATCCGCACGTCGCTCATCGAGAGCTCGCCGTCGTTGCCGACGACAAGCTGCACGTCCTTGGGGCCGAACTTCACGGCCCACACGCTCGATCCGGTGCTCGCCGTGGTCCCGGCGGCGTCCACGACCATGTTCGTGGCGTCATAGACCTGGATCAGGCCGGGGAAGCCCTTGGCGTTGCCGGGCGACGCCTGGCCGTAGTAGAACTGGCTCGCGAGGTCGATGAACGCTCCGCGGAGCACGCCGTCGGCCTCCAGGGCGATCCAGGCTTCGGCGCCGTCTTCGTAGGCGTCGGCCACCGCCTTGTCGATCTCCCAGCGCGGGTTGAGGATGAAGGTCTCGAAGAGCCGGTTGATCCACGTGCTCTTCACGGCCTCCGTGCCCTCGTTGGCGCTGCGGAACCCGCCGCGCGGATAGGCCGTCCGCACCAGCGTTTTGAAATTGATGCCCTTGATGCTGCGGGCCGGAAGCATGGTGATCTCGGGCGTGGCCTTGGCCGCCTCGTCAATGAGCCCCACCGCCGCGTCGGCGCCGTTGGCCTTGGCGATGTCCAGTAGCGTCGTCCTTACGTCTGCCATGTGACACTCCTCGCTTTCTTGCGATTGAACAGTGTGTTACCTCTGGCCCTTCGGCTGCGGGAGCTTGATGCTCGCTGCGAAGTCGGCCAGCCCCTTGGGGAGATTGCGCCGCATCCGGGCCTCTTTCGCCCCGAGGGCCGGCGCCCCCTCAGCGGCGTCGAACTCGACGGGCTCCACGGCCCCGCGCGGCAGGGCCTTCAGTCGCGTCTTCAGGTCGGCGATCTCGCCGTCCCTGGCCGTTACCTGGGCCTTGAGCTCCGCCACGTAGAGCTCCTGCGCTTCGGCGAGGGTCTTGCCCTGGGCGAACCACACGCCGCCCTGATCGCCGAACCGCCGCAGGAACTCCGCGCCCTGCGACAACTCCTGCTTCCCGGCCTCGACGCCCTCGGCTTTCGCGGGCTCCGCCGTCTGCGTTGCGCCAGTGTCCACGGCCGCGGCCTCGACGGGCGCTCCCGCTTCCACGGCGACCGGCTGGGCCGCCTCGACGGGCTGTTTGCCAGTATCCATCGCGTTCTCCTTCCTGCTCAGGCACGTCACGGTAATCTCGCCGGCCTCGGACAGTTCCGACGCCGTGTGCATGTCGGCCCCGTAGGGACAGACCGCCACGCCCCGCAGGGGCCACTGGCGGATGATGATGCCCGGCCCCTCGAAGGCGTAGCCATTGACCTGGGCCACCTGGCCCTGGGCGAGTTCCTCGACCTTGATCCCGTCGCCGCCGAAGTTGATGCTGGCCTCGTAGGGCACACCCTGGCGGGCCTTATAGATGACCTCGCTGGCCCGGTCGCCGTCCTTGAAGGGCGTCAGGGCGCCGCTGGCCACCAGGTCGCCGCTGGCGGTATCGAAGTGGTTCAGGTAGCCCAGCACCTCGCCCGGCGCGTGCACGTAATCCACCGGCACGCGGCTCTTGTGGAGCGTCATCCCGGCCATGTCGTGAACGACCTTGCCCCAGTACCAGTGCTCAATGGGCTGGCCCGAGCGGGCGACCATCTTGATCGGGGCGGTCTTGGCGCCCTCGCCGTTGTCGCCGAACTCCAGCGGCCCCACCGAAAGCCGCAGCGCCGCGGCCGGAACCTTCTTCTGGGTCTCATTCATCGTTTCTTGTCTCCACCCTTGTCATCGGCGGGCTCGGCCGGCACCGGGGCGAAGCCCGGCACCACCGCCACGCCCTTGGCGGCCATGTACTCGTTCTCGCGGGCCAGCTCGTCCACCACGTCCTTGAAGTCGCGGCCCCGCTGCTTGAGGACCTCGGTGCGGGACGACAGCACATTGTTCACCGCGGCCACGTCGGCGTTGACCTCTTTCAGCGGATCAATCCAGGGCAGGCCCGCCGGCACCCATTCCCACGACAGGTCTTCGAGGGTCTTCCCGGATGGCAGCTTCAGTTCCCCGTCGGCGACGAAGAGGCCCAGGCGCCAGAGGGTGAGCCGGTCCAGCAACCGCTGCACGTCGCGCCGCTTGGCCGTGGCGCTCTGCTCGTACTGCAAGAGTGCCTGCCGGGCGCCGCTGTAGTTGGTGAACGACTCGTCGAAGAAAGAGAAGGGGATGTCCAGGCTCTTCAGCGCCGCCCCGATCATCGTCTGGGCGAACGACTGGAACTCGGTGCTCGGGCTCTTCGACTCCAAGAACTCGGCGCGGTCCGACGGGTCGAGGTCCAGGACCATCGGCCCGCGGCCCAGGTCCACGTCGTAGCCTTCGCTCTCGTCGTCGCGCTTCGTGGTCTGCCCGATCCCGCCGCCGTCATAGTCGCGGTAGAAGACCAGGCCGAACATCTGCGAGACCTTCATCTTGGCCAGCGCGTAGTCGAAGCCCTCGTACACGTCGCGGAAAGCGTTGACCGCCGCCGCCAGCGGCGTGATGCCCCGTACCTGGTCGAGGCGGCTGTAGAAACCGTGGCTCTCGATGTTCCAGGCGGGGACGATCTTCGAGAAGACCAGGCCGCCCCACCGGGTCCGCCGGCAGACGCAGTAGCGCAGCGGCCGCCCGCCGGGCGTGACCTGGACGCCGTGCACCCAGTTGCCGCTTGAAAAGTCAATCGGCGCGGCCGAGTTGGGATTGCCCACCCGGTCGCCCTCGATGGTCTGGAGCCGGCCGTCGGAGAGCTTCAGCACGAACACGTCGCCGTCCACCGTGCGCCGCTCTTCCAGCATCCGCACCAGCCGGTCCAGATCGTGCATCGACCGCAGGTCGCAGTTCTCCGCCCGGCTCCACCAGGCCATGCGGCTCTCGATCTCGGTGTCGAGGGCATCGTCGCCCGTGCGGCTCTGGAAAGTGAAGGTCGAGACGTAATCGAGGTGCTTGCGAATGGCCCAGCCGGCCAGGCTGAAGTTGCGGTGAATGTCGCGGTTGGCGACCACCAGGGCCTTGCGGTCGGCCGGAACCAGCGTGTCGTCTTCGCTCTTGAGGACGCGGACCCGCTGCTTGCGCCGGGCATTGGCCACCGTGGCGTCGTACTCGCCCGACAGCCGCCGGGCGGGTCGCAGGTCCGTGAGCATGTCGCAGGTCAGTTCCGCCATCGAATCATCCCAGCTTGACCGTCATGGCCCGCGGCCGCACGCCGCTCGCGCGATCGACTACGCTCTGCCAGTAGGCCAGGTCTTCGGTCAACTTCGTGTAAGCCACCTGCTGACCGTCCACGGTGACGCTGGCGATGCCGACGTTCTCCTGAAGAAGCGTCTGGAGCTTTGCCACCATCACCGCCGCGTGTTCGGCCATCGTCTGGTCCGCCATCGTGAGCCCTCGAAAGGGGGGGGACTGCCGAGCCACCAAAACAGAAACGCCGCGCAGGGGTGCGGCCCCGCACGGCGCTTGATGGTGGCTCGGCTTCGGTTGTCAGGGAGCTACCCCGACGGCCCGGCCCGCCTGTATTCAGTTGTCCTGCCTACTATTACAACGCACAGAACCCGGCGTTGCAAGCGGACATCTCGAATGTAGAGGTGAAGCGATTATTGCTGTAGACCAAGATAGGCCCACATTCGCGTTAAGGACCGGCAGCCCATCACTCAGCTTGGCTTGGCATGTCACGAAGGATGGGAACCGTAACGAGTGGAAGGGTAATCGTAGGAAAGCCACTTCTTGCGGTGACATCAAAGACAAGTTGACGCAGATACGGCGACAGAACGAAGAATGCCCCCTTCTCACACCATGTTGTCACTTCCTTCTTCGACATCTCCTTGCCGTCGTAGTTGAACGAAGCCGCTGCCGCAACTGCCAGCCTATATGGCGGCTTCACCGTCGGCTCGCTTGCGTCTGTCGCAGCATCATCTGACGAAGCCTTCTCTTGGGCGAAGTCTGCCTCTGCCATTACGATCACGACGCCTGTTCCGTCATCAATCCGGTACTTGACTCTCACACGAAAATCAACACCAGCCGGATCGTAGTAGACCGGCGCTTTGGCGCCTGAAGGCGGCACGAACGCTTCGAAGTCGATGCGAATCGGTTCAATCTCGCCTACTCGAACGGGAAAAGGCGTCAAGTTGATGTTGGCGGTGCCTTCGGTCATTGTCATGCCGCCTCTCGCGTCATACGGTCGCCGGGCTCCAGCGAAGGCGGCCACATGACATCCACAACGACTGTATGTTCCGGCAAGTGCCAAGAAGGTGATGACGGGCATGCGGTGCGGGCCTCGAAATAGTCAGCACCTCCGCCGCGATTCTCCAACTCGAACGGGGCCAACTGATTGAGTGTTTCGAGGTAGTACTGCTTCGTCGCCTCCTCCGTGTGTGAGATGATAAGCACCCTCACGTTGTGCTCAGAAGAGAGGTCAACTGACAAGTCATCCACGAAATCCTCAAACTCCAGGAGTTGCGGTGATGGCACGAAGAACGCGTCTGCGATCCACTGGGCGCCCGCTTCGGAGGCTTCCTGCTCTGACAGTGGGCGCATGAGAGTTATGACGCCAGGAAATCTCTCTCTCAGCATAGACAGCGCGCACGCTACATGCGATTCCGCCATTTCAGAGGAAGACAGTGGTGCCACTTCGTATGTCAAGTCGTTCTTCTTCATGTGCCACTGCTCCTCAGCAACTCGTGCAGGCCATTAACCGCCACTTCCACTTTCCCCGCCAGATCATCAACTAGTTGTTTCTCAACCCCTTCGGATGCATAGTCAGCCTTCCTCCGACATCGCAACGCACGGCCAAGGAGATGTTGCCATCGCTCGCCGGCGACAGCCGCGAAATCCTGATGCGGCCGAAGCTTCTCCTCAAGCTTATTGTGACTGTAGGAATTGGCTTGCCCCTGGTAAAAGGGAATCGGGTCGAATGGCGTGGGCGGCTTCGTGCTTTGAAGGAATGCCCAGCACGCATGATAGAGTGCATAGTACAACCTGCTCGCCGCATCATTATTGAACCGCGAATCGTTACGCAACAGTCGCACAGCTTCGACGCCCACCAGTGCCTTCATCATCATCGGATGCGCCATATCCGTTGCCTCAGCAATTCTATCCCAACGGCGGCACCAAGGGAGTGAAAATCGCACCACACCTGCCAAAAGCGTAGCAGACTACGGGATTCGGCCGGTCGTGTCAACCACAATCAATAGACGCCTGAATGGGCCGAACCGGGTGCCATTCCATAGCCCGTCAGATGCCACTATGGCGCATCCACAACACAAAAGCAACACCATCCCAGTGAATACGGCGTGATTCTCGCCAATTACGGTCTTCAGTCGTGCTTGGCGTCAAGTGTCAGGACTCGTGAGACACATCGTCCCGCCACTGTCCACAGGCGAGGCACCGGCAGCGACGCCAGACCACGCGGCGGTAGCGGGTGCCATCGGGCTCGATGCCGCCGACTTCCATGGTCCGCCGGTTGATGTAGGGCGACCGCTCGGTGCTGCCGCACTTCTTGCAGCGCGTTGGCACCGCCGTCACCACGTCCACCTCGCGGTTGGGGCTGCCCTTCGGTCGGCCCCGCCGGGACTTCTTCGTCGTCTCTTGCGTTCTCACAGGTACCTCACTTTCTGGCGTTTGGGCCGCCGTTTCACTTCGTCTCCGCTCTTCGACTCACCCGACTTCCCGCCACGGGGCAACCGCTCCAACAGAACCGCCCCGAGGATCGCGGCCGCCGTGGCGCAGCCGACCATCCCGTCAAACCAGTGATTGTCGGGCTTGCCGACTCGGGCCTTCCACTCGTCCACCACCCGCCCACGGGCTTCGACGCGGACGCGATACTCCGCCGTCATGTGCTCGGCGAAGAGCCGGTGCACCGACCCCGACCGGCCCCACAGCGACAGGCTCCCCCGGTCGCCGACCGGCGTCGCGAAGCGCTGGTGGATGCAACTCTTCCAGAAGTTCGTGTCGATCAGGACGTGCCGCACCGCCCGCGGCCCACGACTGGCCGGGATGCGCCAGTGCAAGCCCTGGCGCTCGCCCTTCTTGCGGGCCGTCTCGCTCCACGGCTTGTTCGCCCCGCCCACGAACTGACCGTGGCTGGGCATGAGCACGGCGGCATAGGCACTCCGGCGGCAGACCTGGTAGACCACATCCGTGGACTGCGCCCAGTTGGCGTCCACCAGCGCCAGGCCGATCCGCATGACCGCTCCGTCCTCGCGCGTCCACTCGTGGCCGACCTTGGCGTTCAGGAGCTTGTCGAGGCCCTCGGCAAGCTGGGCCTCCAGGGCGCGGGACTTGCTCACCTTCTGGAGGGTCCGCTGGGCGTCGCGCAGGCTGAAGTGGCTCCGCTTCTGCTCCGGCCAGGTGCCGTAGTCGATCACATAGCCGGTGAAGTTGCTTTCCCAGGCGGCGACGACGTAGAAGAGGAGCTCCTTCTGAACGTCCACGAACATCGTCAGGTAATCGGCGTTCAAGGGCACCACGCCGGCCTTCAGGCCGTTCAACCGGGTCTGGATGTCGTCGGCCGTCAGCAGCGCCAC
This sequence comes from Planctomycetota bacterium, assembly GCA_016935955.1. The sequence continues at coordinate 8,321 of JAFGPY010000457.1, read as the reverse complement.
CGCATCCTCGGTGGCCTGGGGCTCGTTCTGGTACTCGCTCCAGAACGTCGCTTCGTCCTTGTGCAACAGATTCATGGCGTGCTGCACGGCCGAGAGCTCGGTGACGTTGAACCGCGCCGGCCAGCCGGACACGGCCCCTTCGTCCATCTTCTCGCGGCGGTCGGCGTAGAACTCGTTGCCGGCCTTGCCGCCGTCGCCGGCCAGGATGCCGGCGCTGCGGACTTCCTTGTACTCGGCCCACAGGGTCTCGTTCTTCGGGAAGCTGTAGAGCAACTTGGTCCGCTCGCCCTGATACTCGGGGTTATGCGAGCGGTCCAGAAGCTGGTCGGCCAGATCGCCCTGGCGGATCACCGTGCAGGGGATGATGACCGCGGTGCGCTTGCCCGGCCCGGCCAGCCCGCCGACGGCGCCGCCGATGATCGAGAGCCGGTCGCCGGTCTGAATGGCCGACTTCGCCGAGGCGTCGGTTTGGGGATCGTCGCAGACGGCCAGCGTGGGCCGCACCGCCAGGCCGTCGTAGCGGACGTAGACCGCGCCGCGGATGTTCCCCTCCAGGCCGGACACCCGGATGATCGCCCCGCTGGAGGGGCTGCCGGGGATCGTCGGCATCACGAGTTCGTCCGCGCCCCAGCCGATCCGGGTGAGCACACCGTAGTAGCGCTGACCGGCGGCGCGGCGGGTCTCGCCTTCCAGACGGCGAATCGGGTAGAGGGCCTCGGGGTAGTCGCCCAGCAGGGCGTCATTCGACATCAGGTGAGCCTTGACGTTCGACAGCAGACGCAGGGCCAGTTCTTCGCTTCCGGCAATGAGCATGACGAACTTGTGTCCCCCGGTGAGGATGCCCCAGAGGACCGCCGCCAGACAGAGCGACGTTTTGCCGCTGCCGCGCGGCATGGCCACGGCCAGCGTCTCACCGTCCAGGACCACCCGCTCGATCTTGGCGATGACGCGGAGGTGATCCTCACTCCATGCGAGGCTGAAGACCTGGGGGAAGTAGGTCTCGCAGAAGAACCGGAAGTCGGCGTCGGCGCGGCGTCGGCGCGAGAGGTCGCGGATCGGGGGGATGGCCCCGATCTCCTGGCCCACAAGCGTAATGGCGGCGCTGCGGTTCCGCGCCCGCTCGCGGTGCTTCTGGTATTGGCCCCGCTGGGCGGGGGTTTGTGTGGCTACAGCCATCGTTCACCCCAGCTATGCGGTCTTGGCCTTCTCGCGTTGCGGCAACTCGTCCAGGTGACGCTCCACGATGTCCAGGAGCAGGCCGAACGCCGTGGCCGTGTTCTTGATCCCCGCCTGAGCCTTGGCCACGGCCAGGGCATCCAGCAGCCGGTCGTACTCGGCGAAGCGGTTCACCCAGGTCACGTCGCCCATCGACTGCTCCAGCACCTTCGCCAGCAGCGCCTCCGCCCGTTCCTGTTCGTGCGGCAGGAAGGCGATGGTCACCATGCGGAAGTCGAGGCCCTCTTCACTCAGCGGGTCCATATTGGGCGGTTGCATCCGACCGAACAGGGCGTCGTCGAGACCCGAATACTCCTTCAGGGCCACGTCGCCGATCTCGTCGTACAACTCGCGCAGGATGGCCAGATCGTCCTGACCGGCGATGGCATTGTGCGACAACTGGATCGCCACCTGTTGTTCGTGCGTGAGGCTCCCCGCCGGGGCGCAGAGAATCAGAATCTCCTTCAGCCCCGCATCCTGGGCCGCCTTCACCCGATGGTTGCCGGAGAGAATCAGGTAGCGGCCCTCGCGTTCGACGGCGAAGGGCGCGCTGGTCAACTGGCCGTCGCGCTTGATGTTCTCCACCAGGCGGCGGTACTGCTCGACGGGCATGAAGCGGGCGTTCTTCTCCAACAGGTCGCACTGCGCCAGCGGCGCCATGACGATCCGCAACCGCGAACCGGCCGTGGTCAACTTCTCGTTCACTTGCCCGAGTGCTTCTCTTTCCACCATGCGAAACCCTCCTTCAGAGTCCACCGGCCCAGCGGTCCGGTGTAGTTGACGCGCCCTTCGGCGCGCGAGTAGACCTCGAACATGCCGCGATACTTCATCGAGACCGGCTTGTCGGTGAAGGCCGTGGTGCCGAGGGTCTTCACGCGGCTGCACAGCCATTGCTCCAGGTCGGTCTGCACTTCCTTGCTGACCACGCAGGCCAGAATCAACTTCGACAGCCGCCGGTGCGGACTGGGGCGCACGCCGAAGTCCGAGAGCAGATAGATGTCGCAGGGCAGCGGCCCGCGCGGCAGCGACAGGCCGAAGGCCCCGATGAGCTTGCCGGCCGAAAGCACGGCGAAGTTGCGCGAGGCGTCGGTGACCAGGATGCCGGGGTTCAGGTAGAGGCTGCGGATGGCGTTCATGGTCCGCGTGTCGATCCGCACCACCTGAATGGGCTCGATTACGTCGTCGGTGCGGGGAGCCCAGGGGTTGCGGCCTATTGTTTGCCGGGCCAGGGCCACCCGGACCGGCGCGTCGTCGGAGTACATGAACACGGGCTTGCTGCGCAGGCCGGTCTGGACCGTCGCGACATGGCGCTCGGCCATCTCCGGGTGCTCCACGTCGCTGGAGATCATCCAATGGCGGAAGCTCCGCACGCTCTGGCAGAACAACTCGAAGTCATCGGGGCCGAACAGTTCGTACTCCGGCCGGGGCCAGGCGAAGACCTCTTCCAACCGCTTGTAGATGCGCTCGTACCCGCCCCGGTAGGTTGGCGGAAAGGTGATGCAGACGCCGCCCTTGTCCGCTTTGGCCAGGAACTCCCGGCAGTCGCCGGCGTGGTAGTCGGCCAGTGTGAGCCCCTGGAGGGCCTTGGTCACGCGGGCCACCGTGGCGGCGTGAAGCTCCGGCCACTTGCGGCGGTAGGCGTCGATCATCCGCGCCGCGTAGGCCGTGCCGCGCCCGGCGGTGAACATCTGCCCCACCAGCAAGAGCGTGGCGATGGTCGGCAACCCCGGCTCCAGCGAACCGGCCAGCCACTCGTACTCGGCGGCCGCCTCCGGCTTCAGGCTGTACTCGACCGGCCGCCCGGCCAGGTGCCAGCCCATGGCGCAGGAGTACACGGACACGTCGTTCGAGCGGATCGGCCCTGTCCCGCAGCGGGCGAGGATACGCTCGACGGTGAAGTTGCCGGAGCAGGCCACGTAGACCGGCAGGTCGTGCCACCGGCTCGCGGCGGACTCCAGCACGGCCCGCATGTAGCGGTTGATGCTCCCGATGAACATGGTCACTCCTTCTTCGGCTCGGGGCTCAGTTCCTGGATGCGGCAGACCGCCAGCCGGGCGTGCTCACGGAGCGGGTAACTCTCGTCCGCCAGTTCCAGCGGCAACAGGTACTCCCCGATGGCCGCCAGTTCCGCCGCCGCCTCCGACTCCACCGTGCCGCCCTCGCCGGCCGTAGACCCCGCGCCCGGGCCGCGGTAGAGCCCGGCCAGGCGGTTGATCTCGCGCTGCACGTCGAGGGCCTTGGCCAGGTTCGGCCCGTTGCCGTCGGCGCCGGCTCGGATGCACCGGCCGTAGAGGTCATTCAGCCGCGTCAGCGCCGTGCCGAGCATCTCGTCGCGGTTGTACTCGGCGGCCAAGGTGAGGCGCTTCCTCGCATCGGCGATCACCGCCTTGACGTTCTCCGCCGGCACGTCCAGCTTGGCGATGCAGGCGGCCTCCAGGTCGGCCCCCGACAGGCCGCTGACCATCCACAGCAGCACCCGATCCGTCGCCGACTCGTTCATTCCCCGCCCTCCGCGATGGCCGTGGCCATGGTCTGCGCCACCCGCCGGAAACTCAGCTCGCCCTTCACCACCGATTCTCCGACCAGGGCGGCGATCCGCTTCGCGTTCGGCTGCTTGCCCGTCTCGGCCTTCCACACCGCCGAGGCGAACTCGATCATCGCCGGGCGCAGCACGTCGGCCCGCGACTCGAACCGCAGCAGCGTGCACCGGTCGATAAACCGCTGGCTCAGCCGCTCCAGGCTGTTGGTGGTGAAGACGATCACCGTCCGACGGGGCAACTGCTCCAGCCGATCCAGCCAGATCGTCTCGGCCGGCAGGCCCATCCGGTCGGCCTCATTGACGATGACGACTTTCCAGCCGCTGCCATACATGGGCATCAGCGACGCCGCCCGGAAGGTGTCGCGCACCGCGTCGGCGTTCTGCTCGCCGCTGGCGATCTGGCGGACGCCGCCAAAGTCGGCCTGGTCGAGGTCGCAGCCCAGGGCCGCCGCCAGGGCCAGGGCCGCGGTGGTCTTGCCGGTGCCGGTGCCGCCCTCGAAGATGAAGGCCGACGGGCAGGGCGAGGCGGCGAAGCTCCGCAGAACTCTCACCACCCGGTCCTGGCCCCACAGTCCGTCGAGGGTGATAGGACGGTATCGTTCCGGCAGCGACGCAGCGCCACGCCGCGCCTGCAAGGCCCTACAGACCTTCGGGGCCAATGTGCCGGTGCCCTTGCCCCGCACCAGGCCCCACAACTTCTGCCAGGACAGCCCGGTCTCCACCGCCAGGGCCTTCAGGCTCTCGCCCCGTGCATGACGCTCGGCCAGTGCCGCCAGCCGTTCGCCGTCGATTGTGTATGCCGTGCTCATTGCCGTTCCCCTTTCTCAGAACAGACCCAACTGGTCGCTGTCCGGCACTTCACGCTTCGGCCGCTCCAGGTGCTCAATCGGGCAGTGCCAGAACTTGGCCAGCCGTTCGGCCACCATCTTGCGGTGGCAGACGTTCACGTCCGCACAGCCGCACATCAGGATGACCCGAGGCCCGTGGGGCGACATCTCGCCCAGCTTCGCGACCGCCCCCGCGAAATCCTTCAGGACAATCGGGCCGCCCTTGTAGTTGAGGTTGCCGAAGCCTTCGAGCCAGACGTAGCGGTCGCCCAGCGCCGCCTGGAGGGCCTTGGCGTTGAAGCCCGGCGACCACCGCGACCGCGGCATCAGCCGCACGTCGATGACCGTCGCGTTCAGCCGCTCCGCCACCTCCAACAACTCCGCCGGTTGCCAACCCGTGTAGCCCAAGGTGTAGACTCGCATCGTTCAATCCTCCCCTTCGAGCATGATTGTCAGCACCGGCTCCGCCGTGTCGCCCGGCCCGCACTGGCACCACATCTGCACCGTGTCGAACCGCACCCCGTTCCAGACCCGCACCTTGAAGTGCACGCGGTCGGTCAACTCGTTCGCGTGGATGGCCGTCCGCAGCACGTTCAGCACGTCCCACAGACGGCCGTTGACCGACTGGCCCTGCGGCAACGGCTCCGACCCGACACACTCCGCCCAGGCCGTGGCCGTCATGGCAATGGGCAGACGGAAACCCGCCTGCCGGCACAGCGTCACCAGCGGCTCCTGCGCGAGGTCCACCAGCACGCCGTCTTCGATGGCCTGCGCCCGCGAGTAGCTGAACACGACCTCGGCGCCGTCCCACGGATTCTCCGTTTCCTGCTCCGCTTGCTTGCGATTGAAGTCCACCATGGCTCGTCTCCTGTCTCAGAGGGACGGCGGCTCAGGCCGCCTGCTCCCGTGCCTGTTCCACGCATTCCCGCAGCCACGCTTCCGCCGCCTCGCGGCTCTTCACACCCGACTCCACCACGAAGTCGAGGCCCCGCTTGTCCTGCTCCGGCAACCGGGCCACGCTGCCCCAGCCCTGCCGCGCCCGGCCCGGCCAGTGACGCATGGCCCCGACGTACATGATCGTCCGCGTGAAGGCGATCTCGCAGACCGCCAGGGCCACCGCACTCACGTCCAGCGGCATATCGTGCGACTTCAGCACCAGCCTGGCCACCGCATGGGCCGACCGCTCGGTCGGGTTGCGGGTCGAGTTGAACGCCACCAGCCCCACGTTGCACCCCTGGCCGGTGAGGTAATCCGCCAGGGCCAGGGCCGCGGCTCCCCGGTACAGCACCGCTTCCGGCTTCTCGTACCAGGCCACACCCATGTTGATACCGATGGTGATCTGCCGCCGCACCACCGGCTCCCGGACCGACCGGTCCCACACTTCCGGCACCCGTGCCAGATAGCGGTCGCTGTCGATCTCCTCGCCGGACTCCTGACCGCGGCGAACCCGACGCCGGGGCGTCGTCGGCAACGGCAACCCGCCCAGCAGCTTCTCCCGCATGGCGTCCACTTCCGCCAGCAGCGCCGGCGGCGGCGACTTCAACTCGTCAAGCAGCCGGTCGCGGGTGTAGTAGTTGCCCCAGGCGTCCGACCCGCTCAGGCACCGCTCAACCTTGGCCTGCAAGAGCCGCTGGTTGCCCGGCGTCTGGGCATAGTCGGCCAGGGCGTCCACGACGGCCTCGCCCACGCTGCCCCATTCCCACCGGTCCACATTGTCCAGACAGTCCTGGGCCAGCGTGCTCCGGCCCGTGCGCTTGTGCGTCTTCGGCTGGCCCTTCGGCTCGGCGCCTTTGACCACGCCCCACAGGCTCTGCCAGGTGACGCCCATGCTGCGGGCAATCGACTTCACCGGCTCGCCCATCGCGTAGCGGATCTTCGCTTCTTCCAGCCGACCTTCGGGCAATGTTCTTGCGTGCGTCATGTTCGTCTCTCCTGTTCCCGGTGGTTTCGATTACGCCCCGACCTTGGCCCGCTCGTCGGCCGTCCAACTCTGGAAGTAACGTCCCTTCACGTCGTCCAGGCTGGCCCCCCGGTTCATGGCCTTCACCGAGCCCTCGATCAGCCGCGTCGAAGCCACCCGGCGGATGCGGTTCTGCCGGATCGACTCCCGCAGGCCCGTCACCCAGGCCAGCAGTTCGTCGCCTTCCGGCTGGGCCAGTACCGCCCGCACGATGTCGTTCTCCAGGCCCGTGTCATAGTCCACGAACAGGGTGGCCATGACGAACCGGTCGAGGGTGGCCGCGTCCAACTGATTCCGCCCGACGTACATGGTGTCGCCGCCCAGCCCATAGGTGTTGGCGGCGGCGATGATGTAGCAGTCCGCATGACGCTGGTGGAGCTTGCCGTTGACGGGATTGGCCAGAACGCCGTTGGCCAGGGCGGCGTTGATGGCGACCATGACGTTCGAGTCGGCCGCGTCGATCTCGTCCAGGAGAAAGACGCCGCCGTTCTCGTACACTTCGATGAAGCGGCTGGTCTGGTAGCCCCACGAACCGTCCGCCTGGGGCAGGATGCGGCCGAACAGGTGCGTCTCGGTCACCCCGGCCGACAGAGACAGGAACGCGAAGTCCAGGTCCAGGGCCTTGGCGACGTGCTTGGCCAGCGTCGTCTTGCCCGTCCCCGCCGGTCCGACCATGAGAAGGTTGCGGTGGCCTTCCCGCACCATGCCCAGCAACTCTTCGAACTGCCGGTGGGTCCGGTCGCTCAGGGCGACCACCCTCTGATCGGCCAGGTGCACTTCCAGGGGCCGGGGCAGGCGGGCCGCCGCGATCTTCTCATCGCAGATGCGGCTGACCTCCGCCGGGTCGATCCCGAGGTTCTCCAGGTGCTCCTGAATGGCCCCCGCGAACAGCTTGAACAGGTCCGCGTGCTCCGCTTGCTTCTCCGCCACCGCTGTGCTAGACTCGTCTTGCATGGCTAAGCTCCTTTCTAGCTTGGCTGTGCCGGGCGGCGGGTGCCACTAACACCTTGCCGCCCACTTGACTTACCGGGTTGCCAGAATCCTCACTTCATCATAAGTATAGACCACATAACGACTTAGAGCAAGAGAAATAGCACACACATAACGATTATGTACTATGACTCTAAGCCCAAAGTGAGGGTGGCCTTACATCTTCCGGCGAGCCCGGCGACGAAGAAAAGCGGAAGATTGTTTCGGTTGTCAAAGAGCGTGACTGCAAATCTGGAGCGCCGGGGCGGCATCGAACCGCCACTTCCCGCCTGGAGAGGCGGGCATGCTCGCGTTACATCACCGGCGCACGGTTACTACTTTGCCAGCCCTGGCCCGGCCCTTTTTGGGCGCAGGAAAGAATAGTCGCGCCCCTGATAGTTCCCCTTGGGGTGTTCCTCTCTCGCCGACGGAGGACCCGCTCGGCTGACACGTCTGGCATCTCCCTGCACCGCAGACACTCACAGCGCGCGGACAGACTCTCACCGGCGGAGGTCATGGCTTGCCCTCCGCAACCGAGTTGACCATTGCTCTGATTGCTGCTCTAATGGGTTCAGGCAGACTTGGCCACGAGATCACCAGCGCGGCCAGGTCAGGGTCGGAGATTTCGTTCTCTGCGTTGCGCGCTGACGCTGGCGCTGCGCCGGGGTCATCGGATGCCGCTATCTCGTTGCCCTGCAACTCGTTAGGCGATTCACCGATTGGCCTTGAAAACCGCTGAGCCCGCAAGGGCTCCGGGGGTTCGAATCCTCTCCCCTCCGCCAATTCACTGTGCCCGGTTGTGCCGGAAAGT
>JAFGPY010000456.1 GCA_016935955.1 Planctomycetota bacterium | reverse complement strand
CAGCCAGCACCCGTTGCCGCAAATCCATAGAGTAGGTCTTCATGCCTACTCTATCGGCCATGACCACAAGCAAACGTGAACTGCTCTCAGACGAACACATTCGTTAAACTGTGCCTGCTGTAGGGGGTTCCGACGAATACCTGCCTCGCGGCCGCGGTTTCCCGGGCTTGGCGGTTGACGCCTTCCGGCCGGAGGCTAGAATCTGGTCTCGCCGTTCGCGCTATTGGCCTCGCAGGAAAGCTTCCTTATGGACCATGTCGCCAACACACGCAACCAACCGTGTCACGTCGACCCGGACGACCTCGGCTCTGCGCGGATCACCCCGACCGGTCCGTTTCCCGTGGCCACGCTGGGCACGTGGACCCTCACGTACACAGCCGGCCGCCTCGGCCTGGACGACAGTGGAGCAATCATCCTCGTGCGACGCATCGACGACGGCTCGCCGCCGCAGGTCGCCGATTCGACGGCGCCCGGCTACGTCACGGTGACGACCGATGCCGATGTACGGCTGGAGGTCCGCTGCGACGGAGGTTTCTGGGTGCGGCCGTGGCGGGGCGCGGTCATCGCCACCGTCCGCGACGGATCGTTGCGGCAAGGCGACACCATCACGCTGACCCTCGGCGACACCCGGAGCGGATCGCCCGGCTGGCGGCTGCAGAGCTTCCCCGAGCCGCAGCACCGCTTCGGCGTCCTAGCCGATGCCTTCGGGACCGGCGAGTTCTATTGGCTCGCTGAGCAACCGGCGATCGAGATCGTTCCCGGCCCTCCCGCGGGCATCGAAGTCGTCCTGCCGAGTCTCGCTGAAGCAGGGCGACCGGTCCAAGGACACGTCCGTGTCTGCGATGCTTTCGGCAACCCTGTACGTGGTCCCGCAGGACACGCGACGATTGCGTGCGACGGTTTCGACCCGTCGTCGTGCGGCCTCCCGGTCGAGATCGACCAGGGCGACGGCGTCGTGCCCTTTGGGCCGATCACCTTCGGCGAACCCGGCGACTACCGGCTCTGCGTCCGTTGCGGCAATCTTGCAGGAGAAAGCAACCCGGTCCGAGTTGCTGCCGCAGGGCGGCGTCCGTTCAGCCTCTACTGGGCCGACATGCACGGCCAGACGGCCGAGACCGTGGGCACCGGTACTGTGGAGGAGTTCTACCGCTTCGCCCGCGACCGAGCCCTGATCGACGTCGCAAGCTGGCAGGGCAACGATTTCCAGGTCACCGACGACCTCTGGCGCGAGGTTCGTCGGCAAACGCCGCCGCCAACGAGCCCGGCCGCTTTGTGACCTTTCTCGGCTACGAGTGGTCCGGCCTGACACCTGCCGGCGGCGACCACAACGTCTATTTCCTGGGCGACGACGAGACCATTCATCGCAGCAGCCATTGGCAGATTCACGACGGCAGCGACCCGGCGAGCGACCGTTACCCGATCAGCGAACTGTTCCGCGAGTTCCGCGGCCGCAAGGACGTGCTCATCACCTCGCACGTCGGCGGTCGTTACGCGAATCTGGACTTCGCGAATGACGAGTTCCCGAACTTGGTCGAGGTCCATTCTCACCACGGGACCTTTGAGTGGATTGCTGAAGAGGCCGTCCGTCGCGGGCTCTGCGTCGGTTTCGTCGGCCAGAGCGACGACCACACCTGCCGCCCTGGATTGTCAGGACCGCTCGCGCCGCTCGACGCCCGGTTCGTGACTTTCGACGTTTGGGGCGGTTACACCGGCATCTATGCCTCCGAACTGACACGCGGCGTCATTTGGGATGCCCTGAAAGCCCGCCACTGCTACGCCACCACGGGCCGCCGCATCGTTCTGGCCCTCCGATGCGGCCAAGCCATCATGGGCGACTGCATCACCGTGCAGCCTGGCGTAGCGCTGGACCTCGACGTCGAGGCCATGGGCCACGGAGCCCCGATTGCTGACCTGGAAATTTGTCGCGGCAACGACGTGGTCTATCGCCACACTTGGCCCGCGGACGCCGACTCGCCATGGCTCCGCGTCGAGTGGTCGGGCGTTCGCGTCCGCGGCCGTATCAAGACGAGCGACTGGACCGGCCGCCTCGTCGTCTCGGCTGGCACGATCGAGGAGTTCCGTTCCTACGGCTTCATGCAGGCGGGGCAGGGCGTCACCCGCACAAGTGCCGCCGAGTTGGCCGTCCGCTCCGTCAGTTCCGGCAACACACACGGCGTGCTCCTGCGGCTCAGCGATCCGACGGCACAAGTGACGTTCGAGTCGGCTGCCGGGACATTTTCCTTTGCCGCGCGCGACACGGCGCCTGAGCCGCAAGTCTTTCCGGCCGGCGGCGTGAACCAGCAGGTGCGGGTTTCGCGTATGGACGTGCAGTCACGGACGTCCGACCTCCGCCTGCGCTTCAGCGACGTGCCGCCAGGGCCGGGCCGGTACGCCTACTGGGTGCGGCTGGTGCAGACCGACGCCCACATGGCGTGGTCGAGCCCTCTTTTTGTTGACATCGCGGATTGATTCCCTATAATGCCCCGGCATTGAACATCGGGGGCGCTCGTAGCTCAATTGGATAGAGCGTTGGGCTTCGAACCCAAAGGTTGCAGGTTCGAGTCCTGCCGGGCGTACCAGAATTTCCACCGATGCGCCGCTAGCTCAGTTGGTAGAGCAGCTGACTCTTAATCAGCGGGTCCGGGGTTCGAGTCCCTGGCGGCGTACCAAGGTTAAAGGCCCGTAAGTCAAAGACTTACGGGCCTTCTTATTGCGCAGGTCGAAGCCGAAAGAATCGCCGCCGCTCTTACATGTTGTCCACGACTGCCGCGGCGAACTCCGAACATTTCAGGAGTGTTGCTCCACCCATCAAACGCTCGAAGTCGTAGGTCACCCGTTTCTGATCGATGGTCTTCTCCAGGCCGGCGATGATGAGGTCGGCCGCCTCGGTCCAGCCCAGGTAGCGGAGCATCATTTCGCCCGACAGCGTCAGCGAGCCCGGGTTGACCTTGTCCTGGTTGGCGTACTTCGGAGCGGTGCCGTGCGTGGCCTCGAACACGGCATGGCCGGTGACGAAGTTGATGTTGCCGCCGGGGGCGATGCCGATGCCGCCCACCTGCGCGGCCAGGGCGTCGCTGAAATAGTCGCCGTTGAGGTTCATCGTCGCGATGACGTCGAACTCGCTCGGACGGGTCAGCACCTGCTGGAGAAAGATGTCGGCAATGGCGTCCTTGATCAGGACCTTGCCGTCGGGCACATCGCCGCTGCAATCGTCCCAACTGACCACCGTGTCGGCGAATTCCTGTCGGGCCAGTTCATAGCCCCAATCGCGAAAGGCTCCTTCGGTGAACTTCTGGATGTTGCCCTTGTGGACAAGGGTGACGCTCTTGCGGTTATTGCGAATGGCGTACTCGATGGCCGCACGAACCAGACGTTTGCTGCCCGTCTCGCTGATCGGCTTCAACCCGACGCCGGAGTCGGGCCGAATGGTCCAGCCGAATTCGTTCTTGCAGAACTCGATCAACTTCTTCGCTTCGGGTGTGCCGACCTTCAGTTCGAGGCCCGCGTAGACGTCCTCGGTGTTCTCGCGGAAGACAACCATGTCCACCTTGCCCGGCTCCTTCACGGGGCTGGGCACGCCGGAGAACCAGCGGACCGGCCGCAGGCAGACGTAGAGATCCAGAAGCTGGCGAATGGCGACGTTGAGGCTACGAATGCCGCCGCCGACGGGCGTCGTCAGCGGACCCTTGATGCCGACCAACAGGTCGCGGAAGGCTTCCAGGGTGGCCTCCGGCAACCACTGGCCCGTCTCGTCGTAAGCCTTCTGTCCGGCGAGGACTTCCTTCCAGATGACGGCCCTCTTGCCGCCGTAGGCCTTCTTGACGGCGGCGTCCATGATGCTCTGGGAGGCCTTCCAGATGTCGGGGCCGATGCCGTCGCCGCGGATGAAGGGAATGATCGGCTTGCTGGGCACATCGAGCCGCCCGTCGCGGCCCATGGTGATGGCACTGCCTGATGTCATTGCGTGTCTCCTCCTGAGTTTCCGGTTGGTGTCGATCAGCGAGAGTTCCGGGCGTAGTTCAGCATGCCGCCCGCCAGGAGAATCTCGCGTTCCTTGTCCAGCAAATCACACGTCAACTCAATCTCGGCACCGCTGGTGACGTTCGTCATGACAAGCGGCTTGCCGTCGGCGATCCTGCGGCGAAGGTCGGGCACCTCAAGCGTGTCGCCTCCGCTGATGCGGTCATAATCGACCTCGTCGACGAAGGCCGCAGGTACGATGCCGAAGTTGATCAGGTTTGTCCGGTGAATGCGCTCGATGCTCTTGGCGGCAACCAGGCAAACGCCGAGGTACATGGGACAGATGGCGGCATGCTCGCGGCTGGATCCCTGGCCGTAGCTGAGGCCGGCGACGATCATGTTGTCGATGCCGTTGTCACGATTGGCGGCCGCCTGCGTGGCGAACTCCGGCGCCACGTTCTCGAAGACGAACTCGGAGTACTTGCGAATGTTCGACCGGTACTTCATCCTCGCCCCGGCGGGCATGATGTGGTCCGTTGTGACTTTGTCGCCGACCTTGATCGTCGCCCGGCCGCGGATACAGTCCTTCAGCGGCTCGCAATGCGGTGGGGCGCCGATGTTCGGTCCGCGGTAGACTTCGACAGTCGAACCGTCCTGCGGCGGCAGAATGACCATGCGGTCGTCGACGGTGAAACGGTCGGGCACAGTGACGCGCGGAGCGTCGCCGAGGACTCGTGGATCGGTGATGACGCCCGTGACGGCGGCGATGGCTGCTGCCTGCGGGCTGACCAGGTAGATGTTGGCCGACTTGGTGCCGCTGCGTCCGAGGAAGTTGCGGTTGCTGGTTCGCAGGCTGACAGCGTCGGACCGCGGCGCCTGGCCGATGCCGATGCAGAAACCGCAGGCACACTCGTTGATGCGGGCGCCTGCCTCGATCAGCGTGGCCAGGCCGCCCGAGGCCCCGATCATCTGAAGCACCTGCCGCGAACCCGGAGCCACGACTAGGCTGACGTTCGGGTGAACGGTCCGGCCCTTGAGCACGGCGGCGGCGGTCATCAGGTCGGCGTACGACGAGTTGGTGCAGCTGCCGATGCAGACCTGATCGACGGGCATGCCCGCAAGTTCGGCAACCGTGGATACGTTGCCCGGACTGTGGGGCGTAGCCGCAAGGGGCTCGACCGACGACAGGTCGATCTCAAGGGTACGGTCGTACTCGGCGTCGCCGTCGGCGACAAGCTCGACCCACTGGTCGTCGCGTCCCTGGGCGGCAAGAAAGCCGCAGGTCACGGCGTCGCTGGGAAACAGGCTCGTGGTGACGCCGAGTTCCGCGCCCATGTTGGTGATCGTGGCCCGTTCGGGCACCGAGAGCGTCTGCACGCCGGGACCAGCGTACTCGATAACGATGCCGACGTTGCCCTTGGTGGTCAGTTCCTTCAGCAGTGCCAGGATGACGTCCTTGGCCGAGACCCAGGACGACAGCCGGCCGACCAGGTTGACACGCACCACCTTCGGGGCGGTCAGGGTGAACCGTCCGGCGGCCATGGCCATGGCCACGTCGAGTCCCCCGGCTCCGATGGCCAGCATGCCGATGCCCCCGGCCGTCGGGGTGTGCGAGTCGGATCCCAGGAGCGTCTTGCCCGGACGGGCGAAACGTTCGAGGTGAACCTGGTGACAGATGCCGTTGCCGGGCCGCGAGTAGAGGACGCCGTACCTGGCGGCCACGGTCTGCAGGTACTTGTGGTCGTCGGCGTTCTCGAAACCGTCCTGCACGGTGTTGTGGTCGACGTAGCTGACCGACAGTTCAGTGGCCACACGATCGATGCCGACGGCTTCGAGTTGGAGGTAGGCCATCGTTCCGGTGGCGTCCTGGGTGAGGGTTTGATCGATGCGGATAGTGAGTTCCTGGCCGGGTTCGAGACTGCCGGACTCGGCGTGCCGGGCGAGCACTTTCTGGACTGCGGACTGTCCCATGGTTTCCTCCTGCCGTAATAGTGTCACGTCGTCGGATGCATTGGTCCGGTCGCCACATTGGCCCACAGCATTAGTCCAATTTGTGAGGCTTATAAGCCAATATTGGGCCAATTGCAAACCAAATCCTCGGAAATACGCTGATAAAGCTTGACAGGCGGGGTCGGATGGGATAAATGTTCCATTGGACTAGGCCATTGGGCATATTGTCTCTATTGAGGGCCACTGAATGAATCTGGAGAATTTCGTCACTCCTCTGCAGCGTAAGAGCGGCATTCCGCTCTATATCCAGATCAAGGAGGGCATCCGCAAAGTCCTCGAGTCGTCGCCCACGACCGAGGAGATTCTGTTGCCTGCCCAACGCGACCTGGCCGCGCGACTGGGCGTCAGCCGCAATACGGTCAGCATGGCCTACGCGGAACTCGAACGCGAGCAGCTGGTGTCGTCGAACGTGGGCAAGGGAACGCTGGTAACCGGCCCGGCCCGCCGGCTGGAGAGCCGGCACCGCCGCGAGCGACTGATGAAGGCCATCGAACATTCCGTTGAGGAGGCGCTATCGCTCGGGTTCAGCGTCGACGAGTACAGCGAAGCGGCGGAAACGTTCATTCGCGAGAAACGCGAACTGCTCAGCCACATCCGCCTGGTGTTCGTGGAATGCAACCGCGAACAACTGACCTATTTCTCCGAACACCTGATGCTGGACGCCGGAGTGACCATCACGCCGGTGCTGCTCAGCGCCATCCACGAGAATCCCGAGCAGACGCTTGCCGAGATAAAGTCGGCCGACATTGTCGTGACATCGTTCTATCACGTCGACGAGTTGGAAGGGCTGCTTCCGACGGACGGGCCGCCGCTGGTCGGCGTGAACCTGCAGCCGGAGATGTCGACGATCGTTCGCATCGCCCGCATTCCGAGCAATGCGAAGATCGGTCTGCTTGGCGCCAGCAAGGAATTCATCGACGAGATGGCGACGACGCTGTTGACGATGGGCATCGACAGCCGTCGCGTGAGCCAGTGCGTGTCCTCCGCTCCCGACAAGATGCTGCATTTTGTCGACAGCGTCGACGCGATCATCGTGTCGCCGTCGCGGCGCCGCAGCATCGAGACGGTTGCCGCCGACAAGCCGCTGGTGGAATTCCTGTTTGCTCCGGACAAGGGATCGGTCAACAACCTGCGTGTTGCACTGCTTGAACTGCGTAAGCGGCGAACTGAGGAACGATCGTGAGGAGAGCATCACCATGTCAGCCCAGATTACGGAGTTGATGTTCCTGGAGCACCTGGCGCCGAGGTTCAGCCTTCAGGCGCCCGGCTACCTCAAGGCTGAGGCCTCGGGAGCCGAGATCCGCGAGGCGTTGAAGAGGTGGGGCGGTCGGGCTCTGGTCAAGCCCGACGTTCTGACCGGCAAACGCGGCAAGGCCGGCGTGATCCGCAACGTCGGCGACTACGTCGAGGCCCAGAAGGAACTCAAGCGCGTGCAGAGCACCGAGGTCAACGGCCACCTGCCGAGGACGGCGTACCTGGTCGAGTACGTTCCGGCCCAGAGCGAAGCCTATACGGCCATCACCTACGACTCGCGTTTTCGCGGTCCGGCCATCACCGTGTCGCTCTCCGGCGGCATGAACATCGAGGAGGTCGAGGAAGATAAGAAGGCGACGGTGGCCATCGACGTGTATAAGGGCCTCGACGCCTATCAAGCCAGCGAGCTTCTGACGCGACTGGGATGCCCGAAGAACACGGCCAGCGTACTGTCGCGCAGCCTGGTCGGGCTCTGGGACATGTTCATCTCGACCGGCATGCAGATGTGCGAGGTCAATCCCTGGCGGATCACGCCCGGCGGCGTTCCGTACGCCTGCGATTTCAAGGCCGTTTTCGATGAGGCCAACTTCAAGTTCAAGAACCTCGGTTTCCCGTTGCCGGAGTACCCGGCCAACGAGACGCCGTTCGAGGAGGAGATGGCCGCCTGGAGCGCGTCGAGCCACCAGGGCCAGGCCCACGTGGCCGACCTCGGCGGCACGAAGGTCCTGCCGATCCTCTTCGGCGGCGGGGCGTCGACGATCATCACCGAGACGCTGATGCAGAACGGCGGCAGCCCGATCTTCCTCTCGGACTTTGGCGGCAACCCGCCTTACGAGCGGATGTACGGCACGGCCCGCATCTGTTTCGAGCATCACCTGCACAAGGCGGACGTCATTCTCATCCTCGGGGGCAATGCCAACAACACGCTGATCGACGTCACGTTCAAGGCTATCGCCGACGCCCTTCGCGACTATGTCGACGAGCACGGTCCGATCGCGACGCCGGTGATCGTCGGTCGCGGCGGCCCGCGCCTGGTACAGGGAATGATCACGATGAAGGAGACGCTGGAATCGCTGCAACTACCGCATGTGATGTTCGGCCCGGATACACCGGTGACCCAGGTGGCGGAGTACGCCGCCCAGTTTGCCGCCGCATGCAGCAACGGAGGAAACATCTGATGAGAGCGACCGCACTGAAACAGTTGCTGAAGGCCGGCGACCGCGTGGCGGTTTCGAATATCACCGGCCGCGAGGCGCAGAAGGTCACGGCGATTTCGCAATCGTACTGCGGCAATATCGTCGGGGGATGGGCACTGGGCAAAGGCGGACAAACCATCGACATCCCGGGCGGCCAGTCGATTCCCGTGTTCTCGACGGCCGAGGAGATGTTCAAGAACCTGCCCGAACAGGGACGCCCCAACAAGGTCATTGTCTATTCGCCGCCGCCCGCGGTCTATGGCGACGTCAAGGGCATCGTCGAGTACGGGCGTGGCAGCGTCGAGACGCTGTTCGTCATCACCGAACACGTGTCGGTCGAGGTGACGGCCAAGATCGCCCAGATCTGCTCACAGGCCGACATCGACGTCATGGGTTGTAACACGCTGGGCATGATCAACTCGCACGACGGCGTGCGCGTCGGGGCGGTTGGGGGCAACAGTCCGGCCGACAGTTTCCGGCCCGGCTCCACAACGATCATCTCCAACAGCGGCAACATGGTGAACACCATGGCGTCGTACCTGTTGAGCGCGGGGTTGGGCACCAGCTTCGGCATCTCGACGGGCAAGGACGCCCTGATTATGTTTCCCTTGAAGGACCTGCTCGAAGCGGCCAGGCAGGACGAGCACACGAAACTGGTCGTGGCCTACGTCGAGCCCGGCGGGCTGTACGAGGCTGACGCTGTGCGGATGCTCGCCGAGAGCAAGTACCCGGTTCCGCTTATCGCTTACGTCACGGGCGAGATTCTCGAGAAGTTCGATCTGTCGCTGGGACACGCGGGAGCGGTTGTGGGCGGGGGCAAGACCTCGGCGGCGGCCAAAATGAAACTGTTCGACGAGTACTTCGGCATCGAACCGTTCGACCCGGGCCGCAAGTACGAAAAGACCCCCGAACTGGCGGCGGCCCTGAAACGCGGCGTCCGCATCAGGACGCTGCACCACCTTCCGGCCGCAGCGGCGCTGATCTGTGACGTGTTGGGCATCGAGCGTGATTTCCAGCCGCCCAAGCCGCAGCGACTCAACCCGTGGTTCGTTGATTACCGCCAGCTTGCCAAGAGCCTGCCGGGGCGTCTGGTCATGGCCCGCGGCACGATTCCCGAACCCTACGCGTCCCAGGTCAAGGTGCTGAGCAAGGAGACCCTCGGCGCTACGCCGCCGAAGCGGGACATGCGCAACGCCAGCTACACCTCGTCGAACGACGGACAGGTCACGCGAATCTACGGTCACTGCGTGGAGAAGGTCATGGAGGAATGCTCGTTCACGGAGGCTACGATGTTGTCCTGGACAGGCGAGCGGCCGCAGCCGTTTGAGGTCGCCCTGATTCAGCGGTGCCTGATCGCATCGATCACCAACGGGCCGGGAACGATTTCCGCCCAGGGCGCCAAGTTGTCGACCTCCGCCGGAAACGCTCCGAATACGGCCATGATCGCGACGCTGGCCTGCATTGGCGATGTTCACGGCGGCAACGGGCGGCGGGCCATCGAGTACCTGCTTGGAGTTTTCGGAAAGGCCAACCTGGTCGATCCGTATGCCGCCGAGCAGAGCCTGGACGTGCAGATGCTGGTCAACAGCGAAGCCGACCGTTTCAATCGGCAGCGCAACGCCGCCAAGGAAGCAGGCACCGACTACGCAC
Organism: Planctomycetota bacterium; assembly: GCA_016935955.1. The sequence continues at coordinate 9,127 of JAFGPY010000456.1, read as the reverse complement.
GCATCCCGTGTCTGGGCCATCCTGTGTTCAGAAACGATCCGGTAAACTACGATCCTCGCGAGCGTGTCATCGCCGACTACCTGAGCCGCAACGGGCTGCGGAACGTTTTCCTGGAGTTCTATCACGGACTGGCCCATCGGCTGAAAGAGATCGGCGTGGCCCGGAACGTCTGGGCGGTGAACCTGGACGGAGCGATTGCGTCGGTTGTGCTGGGCTTGTGCTGGAAGTCGCTGAAAGAGAAACGCATGACCGTTCGCAGGGCTTGCGACATCGCCTTCAGCGTGTTCGCCCTGGGTCGTGCAGCCGGGGGCGTGGCCGAGTTTCTTGACCACCAGGATCACGGCAACCCCATGGACATGCGCATTCCGGTCAACGAATGTATCGCACTCTGCAGGCCGGCCGATTCTCTCGGTTGATTAGCTGTTTGTCCCACATTGCGGAGGCTATTGCAACTTCTTCTTGTCCGGTACGTCTGCCTTCAGAAACCGCATCGAGAGATGAGTCGCGGCGGCGTATCGGCACTCGAGAGGCCCACGGCGCAAAGCGTTGTGGGCCTCTTCCTTCTGGCGGATCATTTCTAAGCCCATTTAGCCGCTTGACTTGCGGTGCTTTCTGGAGCACACTTAAGGTGCGGGTTGTGCGGTGGTGTGCCCGGTAAGTGGGCTCCTTCTTGGTGCGGGCGTTTGTGAGGAACCTCCAATGACGACAATGGCTACCCGACTGGCATTCGTCACGGGGCTGCCGTCTGCCGAAAGCCGGTCGGCGTGGAGCCGATTCCTTGGCGGCACGTTTGCGGCGGTTGCATTGCTGGCGTCTGTCGTCTGTCCGGCTTGCGCCCAGCAGCCGTTGATCGAGTGCATGGTCGACCAGTGCGACGAGATCCAGTACCAGCTGTACCTGCAGACCATCGAGGACATGGGGCTGGGCCTGTACGGTGGGTCGTTGTACGATCAGGGTTATCGCGGCCGCGATACCTACTGGGGCATCGACATGCCCGGCAACGAGGAAGCCCGCCTCTACCTGGTGAATCAGCTCACGAGCTTTGGCCTCAACGTCGTCGTGCAGGGCGACTTCACCAACGTCGTGGCCGAGTTGCCCGGCCAGGTCACGCCCGAGAGGATATTCATTGTCGGGGCCCACTACGATTCGACCGAGGCCGTCCCCGCGCCCGGCGGTGACGACAACGCTTCGGGTACGGCAGGTGTCCTGGAAGCCGCCCGCATCATGAGCCAATACCGTTTCAAGTCTACCATCCGTTTCATCGCCTTCAACGCCGAGGAGGACGGCCTGCTCGGCAGCCTCGACTACGTCCTGGCCGAAGTCTTCGAGCACGACGAGAACGTCGTCGGCATGATCGCCCTGGACATGATCGTGCGGCCCTATAACGATGACGACCCGGAGGCTCCGATCGATCTCGACCTGGATTGCCAGTACGGCGTCGGCGACCTGGCCTGGGTGCTGGACTTCATCGATGCGGCCACGGCCTACGTGCCCGATCTGGCCATCGACCCCGAGACGCCCTTCACGGCCGAGTTGGGCGGCAGCGACCACTTGTCGTTCACCTGGTTCGGCTACCCGGCATTCATGTGTATCGAGAATACCGAGGAGGAGCTGTTCAGCGACGCGAATCCCTATTACCATACGAGCGACGACTTCAGCCGTGGACCGGCCGGCGCGCAGTTCGACTACGTGTTCGCCACGAATGTCGTGCGAGCCACGGTCGCCACATTGGCGGAGGCCGCGGAGATTATGCCGGAAGCCATCGCCGCCACGGCCGCCACCGACGTGAGCTGGGTCTACCAGAACACGCTCGTGGGCACGAAGGGACGGCACCGGGCCGTCATGACGATTCACGTGACCGACGACCCGAACGGCAACGCCCACTACGCTGTGGCCGTGACCGTCGACCCGACCAGCACCGGCAGCGTCACCCTGCAATCCACGGCCAACCCGCTGGTCTGGTACGTTCTCGGAGGCACACACGACGTCGCCCCGGTCGGCAACGTGAAGCTGAATGTCACGATTACCGGGACCGACCATGGCGGCAGCGGCAAGGCCTCGGCCGCCCTGACCGTGCGGCTCCTGGGCGACATCAACGTGGACGGGGGCGTCGAGCCGTCGGACATGTCACTGCTGATCAACGACCTGAACGGCATGCCTCTGCCGGCGGGCTATGAGTCGCGGCAGTTCGACCTCGATGCGAACGGCGGCGCGGAGCCTGGCGACCTGTCACTGCTGATCAACATTCTGAACGGTCTACCGGTGTCTTAGGCCGCGTCCCAGACGGAGTTTTTGGGGTCGGGGATGAGCCGCTCTCCAACGGCCGGGCGCTCTCGCCGTTCTGCATATCGCGCTCAGAAGACTGCGGAAGACGAATTTCCGAGTTTTTTCCGGAGAATTCCTGTTGGGATTTCTGGGGCTGCGCGGATTCCCTTGTAGACGAGGCAAGCCGGAGTGTGCATGAAACCGCCCGACGAGTATGACCTTCTCAGGTTGTTCCTGAATGAAGAACCTCTCTTGAGGGCACTGCTGCTGAGTGCTACGGGGGACCTGCACGCGTCTGAGGACATGCTTCAGACCGTGGCGACCGTCGTCTGGGAGAAACGTGACCAGTTCGACGGCAGCAGACCGTTCCGGCCCTGGGTCTTAGGCATTGCGCGGCTCGAGATTCTCAAGTGGCGACAGAGGCTGGCCCGGTCCAGGGAAATCCTCAGCGAGCAGGCCTTGGCCCGCCTCGCTGAGTCGGCCGAGGAGCATGCCGAGGAGATCGATCGCCGCCGTCACTACCTGCAGGGATGTATTGCGGTCTTGGAGCAGCGACAACGCAGCATTCTGGAGATGAAGTACGGTGAAGGGTTGACTATTGCGGACATTGCCGATCGCGTGGGCAAGAGCGTTGCGGCCATCGAAATGGTCCTGGTGCGCATCCGCAGAGCGCTGCGGGACTGCATCGAGAAGAAGGCCGTCGCGGCGGCGGGAGATCTGCCATGATCGCCGAACACGAAAGGCTGATCGCCGATTATCTTGCCGGACGAGCGAGCGAAGATGACCTCCGCCAGGTGGACGAACTGGTACTGCGGGATGATGCCTTCCGTCGCAGCCTGTTGCTGGAGGCGTCGATGGACGTGCATCTGCGGCAGACGCTGAGCGGCGCCGCCCTTGGCCTTCCTGCGACCGAGCCTGCGACGCGTCAATGGCCGAATCAGCTGGCGCTTGCCGCCGCGTTGGCTCTTGCGGTTATCGGCTGGGCCATGGCCGCCTACCTGCACCGTCAGAACAGTACCGACCGTCGTCACATTGCCAATCTTGAGTCGCAAGTCGCCCAGCTTCAAGCCGCAGCGGATAGGGCAGGCTCAGACGATGGCAAAGAGGGAACTCAGACGAGCGTGGCAGCCGAGCATGGCCAGTCACCGGAGATCATCGACACCCGTGGCCTGGTCCTTCTGTTGCCTGAGCAGCAGGGGGAAGATGCCATGTCCGTTTCCATGGGCAGCGCGATTCCCGAGGGGCGAGCCCTGTGGACGTGCCCCTGGGGCGGGGCGGATACGCGTTTTTCCGACGGTGCACGTGTGTCGCTGAGTCGGAGTACGACGGCGGTCTTCACCGAACGCGACGGGAAGCGGCGGATCATTCTTCGCGGGGGCGTCCTCTCCGTGGAGCGGCATGGCGATTCGCCTGCCCAGGAGCCGACGGTCGTCGAGACGGCAGGGGCGGTCATCAGCATGGAAAGAGGGCTGGCGACCATCGTGATTGACGAGGGGCGGACGATTGTGGAAATCGGCAGCGGCAAGGCGAGCGTTACTCGCGCGGCCGACGGAACGGCGATCGACGTTCTTCCGGGACAGTATGTGGTCGTGGCTGAGAACGAGGAATTCCGTGCCGTCAAAGGGCGGCTCCAGATGACACCGACGGTGCTGAAACCGCAACCTGATGAGCCCAAGGCGCGGTGAGGTTGCGGTGTAGCTACAACGGTTTGTGGCCACATGTGTCAGGAAATTTGACCTTCGTGCGATTTTAGGGCATACATTGCTGGTTGGGAAGTACCTACAAGGAGGTTGCCATGGTTTCCCGAAGTCCTAAGGGCTGGGTGCTTGCGTTGATTCTGGTTTGTACGCTTGGGATTCTGACTTCGGCGCAAGCGGCCGTTGTGAACTGGGTGGCCGGAACGGGGGATTTCTACCAGGCCTCGAACTGGTCGCCTGCTGTGGTTCCGGGATCGGCCGACACGGCGAGGATCGACAATGACGGTACGGTGGTCTTCTCGCCGTTGTCCGCCACGGAGCGGACGATCAAGGAGCTTAACGTTGGGTATGGAAACAACCTGCGCGACGGAACCTTCCAGCATCTCAGCGGCACACTCACGGTGAGCGGCAATCTGTTGCTGGCGGCCGACATCGGACGTCAGGCACGCTATACGCTCGACGGCGGCGGGCTGCAGGCCGGCTACTTCATGGCCTACGGTAAGAGCAACCCGAGCGATGCGGTGTTTCGTCACTGGCGCGGCACGGCCCAGTTGCCGAACGTGACGGTCGGCAACGATTGGCACATGCTCGGCCCGTACGGCGGCGCCTATGAACTGGGCGATCCCGCCGGAGCGGCCGCCCCGCTGCTTACCGCCGGGAATGCCTATGTCAACCCGCTCTCGCTCTTCGACCAGACCGGCGGCCAGGCGAACATCGACTATTACACACTCCGTGGTACGCACCGCTACACCGGCGGCACGCTGCAGCTCAACCACGGGTGGGTGCACGGCGGCCTCATGGACTTCCAGGGCGCAAGCGTCGGCGTCCAGGCCGGCAACGCCCTGGTGGACCTGTCGCTGGGCGGCACGTTCGCCAATGGAACCAATGCGTCGTTCACGAGCGGCCCGTTGTCGATGGTCATCCTGCCGCCGGGATTCAACGCGGGAGTCTTCGGCGGCGGCTTCACCCCCGGCAACCTGACGCACACGGCGGGCACGACGATGGAGATCGCCGCCGGAGAAGCCTGGGAGGGCTGGGGCGTGGTCGAGGACCACGTGAATTGCTCGGGCTCGATCGACGCCGGCGACGGCGGTTGGATCGACCTGATGAATGGCCTGAACGTTGACGATGACGGGTACGTGTGCCTGGGCACGGGCAGTCTGCTGGTCGAGGACCTCACCAGCGGCATGACCGGTGGCACGCTGATCGGCGATTACACCCTGGTTGGTGTCGTGGTGGTCGCCTGCGACTTGTTCATCGGCCGCGAGACGCCCGGCGCGTTCACCATAACCGGCGACAGCTTGTGCACCGTCGGCTCCATCTGGATCTCTGACGAGGGCTCAGGCGACGGCTCGGCCGAGGGCACGCTTTCGGTGGGCGGCACCGCCACACTTGAGTCCGTCGGCGGCATCTGGATCGGTTTCGACGGCGACGGTACCTACAACCAGTCGGGCGGCACGGTGACCACGGACACCTTCACGGCAGCCTTCGGCGACGGCACGCAAGGCGACGTTATTCTGAGCGGAGGTTCGCTGACAACAGGCGCGGTTCGTCTGGGCAACGGTGACGACTCGGTCTGCACGGTGACACACTCGGGCGGGCACTGGGAGACCCCATCGTTCCTGAAATTGGCCGCGGGCGATCCTTCGGTAGTCACGTACACCCTGAGTGGTACCGGGGTATTGGATACACAGAGCGTTACCGTGGGATCGGACGGCATTGGCACCTTCACACAGACCGGCGGCACGCACAACATTGAGACCACTTTGATCATTGCCGGCGACTCGGACGCCGAAGGCCGCTACAACATGAGCGGCGGGGCGCTGAACGTGGGCTGGTACATCGGTCTGTACAACGTTAACACAACGGAGTTCAACCACAGCGGCGGCACGGTCACAACGGACGAAATCCGTCTGGGCAGCCAGTCGGAGAACGCGACCAATGGCTTCGGCACCTACAGCCTGAGCGGCACCGGCACCGTGGTGGCCAACCAGGTCAATGTCGGCAAGTGGTCGGACGGCGAGTTCCTGCAATCCGGGGGGACCAGCACGATTAGCGGTCCGCTCAACGTCGGCGTGACGCTGAATCCCAACACCAGCCGGGGCGAGGGCGACTACGAACTGAGCGGCACGGGACAACTGTCCACGGTCAACACGGTGGTCGGCCTCGGCGGTACCGGAGACTTCCTGCAGACCGGCGGCACGCACACGGTGGCCGGGGCCCTTGTGCTTGGTGATGAGGCCAGCGGCATCGGCACCTACGACATCTCCGGCGGGTCGCTGTCTGCGGCCGACCTGGTCGTCGGGCAGGACGGTACGGGCACGCTGACCATTTCCGACGCCGCGGCGCAGATCACGGTGTCGAATCTCCTGTACATCGGGCCGGGCGGCTCGATCCTGGCCGTGCCGGGCGGCGTCATCCAGATGACCGGATCGGCCTTTGAGAACGAGAGCACGGACCCTGCGTTACTGGCCGACATGGAGGACCTGGAACTGGTCTTCGAGGGTGGCGATCAGGTGGTTGACACATACGAGGTGGCTGGCAAGGCACTGGCTGCGGCAGGGGAGAATCCGAACTTCATCCTGGGCGCCCTGACGATTGGCGGCACGAAGGTCGGCCGGGTGCGCCTCGTCGACGAGTTCGACAACCAGCCCGGCTGGACGGGTACGGAAGTGCTCTACGTCAGGCGATTGACCGTCGGCGCCGGATCGACGCTCGACCTTGGCGGCCTGACGCTCTATTGCGACGAAATGGACATCGATCCCGAGGCGACCATCGAAGGGGGAGCGCCGATCATCCCCGGCTCGCCGAGTGCGACGGCTGCCACGGGATCGTCGTGGGTCTACCAGAATACCGGCGTGACCCTCTCGCGCGGCGGCCACAGGACGTTTCTCGTGGTCGATGTACTGGACTTCGGCGAGAACCAGAGCGTGACGGTCACGGTGGCGAAACTTGCCGGCAGCGGCGCGGGCGAGGTGACGATCGAGGACGATCCGGACGGCGACCCGATGATCAAGTTCATCGTCGGCAGCCTGCGAACGGACGGCACCACGGGCACGGACAACCTGACGCTGCGCGTGGCGGTCACCGGCGACACGGTCGGCGAGGCCGTCGTCGACGTGCCGATGCGGGTGCGTCCGCTGGGCGACATCGACGGCAACGGGGGCGTAGAGCCGACGGATCTGAGCCTGCTGATCAACCGTCTGAACAATCTGCCGATTCCGCCGGGTTACAAGGCGGAGTACTTCGACCTAGACTGCAACGGCGGCGCGGAGCCGACGGACATTTCGCTGCTGATCAACGTGCTGAACGGCCTGCCGGTCTCCTGATCGGCGCGATGCCACGAGATGTGATTACGCGCAACATGAAGGCGAGGATGTCTGCCGACATTCTCGCCTTCTTCGTATCGTCTGCTTGCCGCCGCTCGTTCCTGCGGCGGTGTCGCGGAGCCGACGGGCTACTTGTTCGGCTCGGCGGTCGCGGGCTTGTAGCCCTTCTGGAACGTTCGCCAGTGGAAATCGATCATGGCAGCCGAGGCGCCGACCCAGAAGCTCCAATTGTGCGTGCCGGGCGATTCCTTGTACTCCAGTTGCAGCCCCTTGCCGGTCAGGAAGCCGCGGAACTCGCGGTTGGCTTGGAGCAGGAAGTCCTCCGTGCCGATGTGCTGGTAGATCGGCGGCAGCTTGACCTTCTTCTTCAGATATTGCTCGATACGTGCGTGGGGATCGAGCTTAAGGTACTCGTCCTTGTTCCCGGCGAAGTCGCCCAGCATGGGCTTCAGGAACTTTTCGGCCTGGTCCGACGGAGGATTCAACGGCCAGATGGCGCTGGACAGGCCGCTCACCGAGGCAAACATCTCGGGCTTGACGAGCATGTAGTGCATCGCTCCCCAGCCGCCCATCGAGAAGCCCGTCAGGCCGCGTTTGTCGGCGTCCACGCGGTAGTGCTTATCGACGTAGGGAATGAACTCCTTGAAGAAGAAGGTCGTGTACTGCGAATCCTTCACGACGGGCGAATCGACGTACCACGATTCCTTGTCGCCGTCCAGGCAGGTGACGATCATCGGCTGATCCTTCAGGGCCTTCCGTAGCGGGCCCATCTCCGAGAACGTCCCGTACGGCGCGCCCTTGCCGTGGAGCGTGTAAAGAATCGGGTACTTCTTGTCCCCCGAGGCCTCATATCCCGGCGGCAGGATGACGATGATCCGGATGTCCTTGTCCATGGCCTTCGAGTGAATCGCGTACTTCTCGATCTGGCAGCCGTCGCGCTCCTCGATTACCTTGGCATCCTGCCCGGCGGCCGGCTTGGCGGTCTCCTGTTCCGCGGCAGGCAGCGACACGGTGACCGTCGTCGCGGCAATCGTCGCGGCGAGGCACATCAGCAGCAACCATAACTGCGAGAAACGTCTCATCGTCTGCTCCTTACGTTCATGTCAGTCTGGCGATAGCATGCGAGAGCCGCGCGAGGGACTCGTCGCGGCCCAGAACTTCCATCGTCTCAAAGAGCGGCGTGGACACCGCGCGGCCCGTCACCGCGATGCGCAGCGTCATGAACAGGTCGCGGACCTTCCACTCGGACTCGTCGCAATAGGCACGCATGGCCGACTCCATGGCCTCGGTCTTCCACTGCGGCAACTGCTCGAACACGCTCCGCACCTGTTCCAGAACGGTCCGTGTCTCGCCCGCGTCGTGGACCGGGGCGCCCTTCTTCGTCGGCAGAAGATCGTCGGCTGCATACTCCAACTCGCGCCAGAAGTAGGCCGTCGCGTCGGGCACCTCGCTGAAACGCTTGACACGTTCCTGCACCATCGGGGCCATGGCCCGGAGCGTCTCGATCGGCGTGCCCGCCGGGGCCAGCCCCTCACGGGCCATCCTCTCGGCGAAGTCGCTCGCGGGCATCGCCCGGATGTACTCGCCGTTGAGCCAGTCGAGCTTCTCCAGGTCGAACACCGGGCCGCCCGTCTTGACACGCTCCCAAGAGAAGCTCTCGATCATCTCGGCCAGCGAGAAAACCTCGCGGCCGTCGGGCATCGAGTAGCCCATCAGGCCCAGGAAGTTCAGCAAAGCTTCAGGCAGGAATCCCTGCTCGCGGTACCAGTTCAGGCTGGTCGGGTTCTTGCGCTTCGAGATCTTGCTGCGGTCCTGGTTTCTGAGCAGCGGCATGTG
>JAFGPY010000455.1 GCA_016935955.1 Planctomycetota bacterium | reverse complement strand
CGCGGCGTCACCCTCACCCGGCCGCGCCTCGCTGCCGCTCGGCGGGCCACCCTCTCCCGTCAAGGGAGAGGGGTGCAAAGGCGTGTCACGTTCTTAAGGTGCACCCCCGGCCTCCGCGACCGGCGTTTTCCCCCGCCGTCCGGCGGCGTGTTGTGTTCGCACGCCCCATCTTGCGGCAAAACGTAAACGAGGCGAGAATCCAAAGGGTGCGGGCGCCGCGTGACGCCGGGCGGGTTGCTCGGCGGCGCGACCCTGCGGCCGGGGAGGATCCTCGATGCGGGTTCTGGTGGTCGTTGCCCATCCTGACGACGAGACAATCTGGTGCGGCGGCGCGATGCTGCAACACCCCGACTGTCAGTGGACCGTGCTGAGCCTGTGCCGCGGCGACGATCCGGACCGGGCGCCGAAGTTCCGCTCGGTGTGCCGTCGCTACGGGGCGGCCGCGCACATTTCCGATCTCGACGACAGCGACCCGCTGCAACCGATCGACGTGCGGCGTGACATCGGCAGCCGCATCCTTGGCCACATCGACGACCAGCCCTGGGACCTCGTCCTGACGCACGGGGCCAACGGCGAATACGGTCACCGGAGGCACATCGAGGTTCACCAGGCCGTCGCGGCCCTGGTGGCCGAGGGGGCGCTGCGGTGCGGCGAACTGCGGACATTCGCCTACGAATGCCAGACGCCGTCGGGCCAGTGCCGCCCGGCGGACGACGCCGACCTGCGTGTGGAGCTTGCGGCCGAGGAGTTGGCCGAGAAGAAACGGATCGTCCGCGAGTTGTACGGTTTCGCGGCCGGATCGTTCGAGGAGACGGCCTGCATTTCGCCCGAGTGTTTCCGGCGTGTGGCCAGTCCCGGCAGGAAGAAGGAGTAACGCCATGAAGGTCCTGGTGCTGTACGACTACCCACCCTCGCCCGGCGGACTGGCCACGCAGGGCGATCTGCTGTACCGCGGCCTGAAGGAGCTGGGCGTGGACGTCCACCCCGTGAACTTCGAGGCCCCGCAGGAGAAGGAATGGTACTACCGCTGGTTCGAGCCCGACGTCGTGGTCGGCATCGGCTACTGGGGCCACACGCCGCACTTGGTCCTGCACCCGCAGCGCTACGGTGTGCAGCCGGTGCCGTGGCTGGTCGTGGACGGCTACCTGGCCAACTACCACGAGGCGCTGAACGCCCTGCCGCTGATGCTGGTCACGAGCCGCTGGGTCAAACAGGTCTACGTCCGCGACGGGCTCGACGAGAGCAAGATCGAGGTGCTGCCGGTCGGCTGCGACACCGACAGTTTCATTCCTCGCGACCGCAGCGATCCGAAGGTCCGCTCCGTCCGCGAGTCGCTCGGCGTGGCCGACGACCAGATCCTTGTCCTGACGGTCGGCGGCGACGCGGCCTCCAAGGGCGCCCAGGAAGTGATGCAGGCCCTGGCCCTGATCGACACGCGGGCGCCGGACTACAAGTACGTCTGCAAGGTCTGGCCGCAGCCGCGCACCGAGCAACAGAACCTGGCCGACCTGCAACTGGCCACGCACCTGGGCATCGACAAGAACGTGGTCTTCACCACAGGCAAGATCTCGCGCAACTTCATGCCCTACCTGATGGCCGCCTGCGACATTTACGCCGCCCCGTCGCGGCTCGAGGGCTTTGGCATGCCGCAGGTCGAGGCCGGCTCGTGCGGCAAGCCGGTCATCGGCATCAAGGCCATGGCCATGCTCGACACGCTGGTTCACGGGCAGACGGCCTTCCTGGCGGGCGTGGCCCAGGAGGTCCGCATCCGCGAGACCGTCCTCGGCGAGGACCAGGGCTACCAGGACGGGCACCGCGTGGTCTTCAGACGCCCGCGAACCGCCGACTACCGGGCCAGCAGCCACGACATTGCCGACAGCCTGATGAAGCTGATGAACGATGCCGCCCTGCGCAAGAAGATGGGCGAGGCCGGTCGTAAGCGTGTCGTCGAACTGTACGACTACCGCGTCGTGGCCCGCAAGTTCCTGGACATCTGCTCACAGCGACTGGGGATCGACTGACATGAAAGCCAGACTCGCCGAACAGGTGCACCAGGCCCGGCAGGCCGCCATCGAGGTGCTCCTGAACAACATGCACGGCCCGTTCCACGGCCTGCCGCGGACGGCCGCCTGGGGCTATCCCGAACCTTACACGCGCGACCTGATGATCGCTGCCCTGGGCATCCTCGTCTCCGGACAACCGCGACTGGTCAGGTCGCTCCGCCGCGTGCTGGAGACCCTGGCGGCCAACCTGACCTCGCGCGGTCACGCGCCGTCGCTGATCCACGACCAGGAAGATCGCGGCGCCAGCGACACGACGCCGCTGTTCCTGCTGGCCGCCGGCATCTATCGCAAGGCGGCGGGCGAACCGCAGTTCCTCGACGAGCCGATCGCCCGGGCCATGACCTGGATGGATTACCAGAGCCCGGAGGACCGCACGGTCGTCGCCCAGTTGCCGACCAGCGACTGGCGCGACGAGCAGTGGGTGCCCTGCTACGCCCTGTTTGTCAACACGGTGGTCTACAGCTACCTGCGCCTGTACGGCCGCCACGCGGAAGCCGACCTGCTGCGCAGCCTGATGAGCCGCTTCACGATCACCAGCGACGTCAAGCACCGCCACGTCCACGAAGGCCTGGTGCTGCGCGGCAAACCGTACTACGCCCTGTGGGCCTACAAGGTCTACGGCAGCGAACGCTTCGACCTGCTGGGCAACAGCCTGGCCATCCTCTCGGGCCTGGCCTCGCCCACGCGGGCCGACGCCATGGTCACCTGGATCGAGCGCGAGTGTCGCGAACTCCGGCAGCGCGGCGACCTGGCCGTGGACCTGCCGCCGTGCCTCTTCCCGTACATCCAGCGCAGCGATCCCGACTGGCGGCCGCGGTACGAAAGGTTCGGCCCGCCCGGCGACTACCACAACGGCGGCATCTGGCCGTTCATCTGCGGCTTCTATGTGGCCGCCCTGGTGGCCGCCGGCAGGCAGCGGCTGGCCGAGCGGCGACTGTTGGCCCTGACCCGCCTGGTCCAGCCGGCGCGCGTGGCCGACGTCCGCTACGGGTTCAACGAGTGGGTCCGCGCCCAGACCGGCGAGCCCGCCGGACAGGACTGGCAAACGTGGTCGGCCGCCATGTACGTCTATGCCGCCGAGTGCGTCGAGCGCGGGCGGACGCCGTTCTTCGACGAAATCCGCGCCCGCACCTGGTCCCGCGAACCGATGCCGAGCCCCACTTGCGAAAACCACCAGATGGGGTCATAATCCCTGCACAGCATGAGCATCTCCGCCGAGCCACCGGACCCGTCCCGAAAACCCGCTGGAAAGGTGACATCGATGCGCGACACAGGAATCCGCCTGACATTGGCCCTGGCGACACTGCTGCTCGGCGCTTCGGGCGCAACTCGGGCCGCCGACCTGGAACTGGGTTTCACGGGCATCTCGCTCGACGTTCAGGGCGCCGAAGGAACCGATTACGCCGTCGAGCGGCTATGGTACGACCGCGAGACCGACGACGACGTGATCCTCTACCTGAGGTCCACCGTACCTATTGCCCTGTCGCACAACGCCAACAACCTTGTTGCGGCCAATACCCCGTGGACGGCGGGCATGGACCCGGGAACCATCGTCTACAAGATCGACGGCGACGGCCTCCGCGGCTACAGCGGCAACATCTATCAGGCTGCCCCGGCCTACGGCAACCCAATCAATCCGCCGCTGAGCGAAATCCAGTTCCAGTACAGCGCCCCGTTCACGCTGGCCGCGTTCAAGGGACGCCTCGGCCAGGGCGACGACTTCTATCGCGGCATGACGGACGCCTGCGGCGACGAGTGGCACGTGCTGACCTTCTGGGACGTCGATCCCGAGAACACCCATCACGAACGGGACGATCAGACCAACGACGGCAAGATTGTCCTCGTGGTGCTCGATCCGCAGACGCCCTGCATCGCCTTCGAGGCGCCCGAGGGCGAGCAGTTCTACACCACGCCGCCGAAACTCTATTACGTGCCGCACGTCCACGGCCAGAAGACTTACCTGACCTCGGGCGTCCGCATCACGCTGGCCAACATCACCAACAGCAAACCGATCCATTACCAGGTCAACGACGGCGCCGCGCAGGCTTACAGCGGCCCGCTGACGGCGTCGGACCTGTTCAGCCAGGCCGACACAGTTTACACGTTCACCTACTGGCTGGGTGACGATGGCGCGAAAAAGACGCGCGAGATTCACTACCGTCCATCGCAGCCGGCAACCGGCGAAGAGCACCCGAAGATGCTCTTCAAGAGCCCGGCCGCACTGGCCGAGGCCCAGGCCATCGTGGCGGCCGGGGGGCCTGCGGCCAGCGCCCTGCTCGCTCCGCCGGGGTACATCGCCATGCCGAATCCGCCCGTAGACTTCCGCACCGGCCTGCGCTACCTGCGGGCCAGTCTCTACAGCGGCGGCTACTATTACCAGACCAAGAGCCTGGCGGCGACGATCAAGGAGTATGCGCGGCTCGGCGTGCTGCAGAAGGACGCCGCCCTGATGCGCCGCGCGGCCGACGGGTTGCTCTTCCTGTACACAATCGACCCGATGGGTGGCGAATCGTCCGACGGCCGCAACGGCGGTCCGTGCCAGGAGCGGTGCATGTACAGCGACGGTCGCATCACGATCGATGCCGCACTGGCTTACGACCTGCTCGCCGCGCAGTTCACGCCCGAGAACGGTTACGCAAACGGCCTGACGCCGATCGAGCACATCAAGATTCGCGACAACATCGCGGGCGAAGCCGTGATGATGGTCCAGTTCCCGACCAGCAACCCGACGCCTTTCTGGCAGACGGCCCGCGATTCGGGCTCGCCGCGCGACGTGCAACTGGAAATGTTCATCGCCTCGCTGGCCATGGCCGTGCCCACGTACGATTCCGTTTACTACGGCACGAGCGGGGCCGACGGCGCGACCGAGGCCACGCACCTGTGGACGCCGTGGCCCGACGCCACGCTGACGTGGATCGCCGTGAACGACAATGGCTACGTCAAGCACCCGACCGACCCGGCCCGTTTCCGCTACAGCGCCCTGTGGGACCTGCTGGACGAGGACGGCAACCACGTAGGCCAGGCCCGCGACGGTTACCTGACGATGATGCACCAGGACGTCATCCCGTTCCTGGTCTACCGCGCCAACTTCGACGGTTTCCACTACGAGCGATTCGAGAAGTACCTGATGATGCGGCTGCGACAGCGCTACCCGCAGAACAGCGCCGTGATGCCGCAAGCCTTCTTCGAGGGCGGCTACAATGCGCCCGACACGTTCCTGGCGGCGCTGGTGCGGCCGGAGTTCGACGATGCGCCTTACTACCGCTGGTCGCTCCAGCATCCGAACGCCCTGAGCGGCTACACGGTCGCGGATTCGAGCGTTGCGGCCGCGGCCATCCCCGACAACAGCCACGTGGCCCGAAGCTACGCCGTCTTCTCCAGCGACCTGGGCGACTCGGACGCCGTGATGATGCGCATGCGCGTCTTCCCGTCGGGCTACTGGTGCGAAAGCGGCACGTTCCAGACCTACCTGGCCGGAGCGTTCAACCTCTCGGCCTACGGCGAGCGAATGGTGATCGAGAAGGCCGGGTACCACCGCGTGGCGTCGTACAACCTGGGCATCTCCACACAGCGCAAAAGCGTCGTCATGCTCGACGGCCAGAACGAGCCGTCACAGGAAATGCCCCGCGGCTCGTTCACACGGGCTCTGCTCACGCCGGCGCTCGACTATGCCGAGATGCGGCTCGACCTGGACGGCTCGCCCGGCACGTCGGCCTTCAAGCAGCTCCAGGTCAACCAGACCCGCCGCGTCCTGTTCGCCGACAAGAAGTTGTTCATCATTGCCGACGCCCTGGCCTCCGGCACGGGCTCGCACCAGTACGACTGGCTGCTGCAAGGCTGCACCGGCGGCGGCACGTACGCCTCCGACGCCACGGCCCGGACGGCCACGTGGACCAAGCCGGGCGGCCAGCGGCTGCTGGCCAAGATGGTCACGCCGGCCGAGTTCAACACCGATCCGCTCTACGAGACCGACTACATCGACGTCAACACGAGCGACGGTCGGGCGGAGCCGTACCTGCGGGCCCGGACGACCGGTGCGGCCGCCCACTACCTGGCGATCCTCTGTCCGCTTGACGTCGGCGCGGCCGAGCCGACGATCACCGAGATCACGTCGGTTGCCGGCGCGTCGATCGCGAAGATCAGCGGCGGTCCGATCAGCGGCCAACTGGTGGTCGCCCTGCGGACGGGCGCCGCCCCGCTGGTGCACAACGCGGAGTTCCTGGCCGACAGCGACGCCCTGATCACCGTCTACAAGCTCGATGCCGGCGGCGAGCCGGAGTACCTGGCCGTCGTCGACGGCACGTCGGCCTCGCTGCACGGGACGTCGATGGCCGTCAATCTGGGCGCCCAGGGCACGGCCGCCCTGCGCAACGAACCGGGCGGCGCGGTGCTCTACGAGAGCAGCCCCATTCCGCCCCTCAGCACGATCACACAATGGGACATCCCGATGGACCACGGCCCGGCCGGCCAGGCCTCGACCGCCGTGACGACCGGCTACGTCGAGAGCCGCAGCGGGGACCTGAACCGCCTGCACTTGACGTTCGCCCAGTCGCTCAACCCGGCAACCGTCGGCACGGGCGCGGTGACCATCCAGGCCGCAGGGGCAGGCGACCTGACCTCGACTGTCGCCAGCGTGTCGCTGACTTCCGGTAACCGCGTCATGGTGGTGACGCTGAGCCAGTCGCTGCCGAACGCCGACCGCTTCACCGTGACGCTCAGCGATTCCGTCAAGGATTCCTCCGGCGGCGACATCGTGGGCGACAAGGCGATGGTCTTCTCGCGGCTGATCGGCGACGCCGACGGGTCGGGCACAGTGGACAACGGCGACCTGACGGTCATTCGCACCGCGGCCGGCCACGACCTCGACGGCGGCCACGCACGCTACGACATCGACCGCTCCGGCGAGATTACGGCCGCCGACATGCAAGCCGCACGCGAGCACGAAGGCGCGACGCTGCCCTGACGCTGAGACCGAAAGGTCCTTTCCCGGCGGGTGCACATGTGGGGTATTTGCACAGGGAATGCCTGGGGGTGCCCCGCAGCCATACATGAGGCACACGACATCCGGCATGCCTGCAGGGGCAGACACGGCACCAGGCGCCAGCCGCTGGTCACGCGGAAGTAGCGGCCGGGAGCGTCTTCGGCCAGGGGGGGGGTGGAGCACACATTCGGGCCCCGGCGTCCAAGAGCTGCTTCTTGAACGAGAAATCGGGGGTAGACGTGAGCGGACGCCAACGAACCGGGCAAAACGGCTGCCCGATTTGACTTTCAGCCGATCATGGCGTATAGTGAATATTGGAGGGAAGTCACTACGGGGAAGCGCGTTGCGGGGCGACTTGGGCTGAAGATGCCGAAGCGCCTTTTTTTGTCAATTGCCGCCGTACTGGTGGTTTGAGCGCGGAATTCAAGCGAAGGAGTGCGATGTTATGGCGAAGGTAATGCATGTAGTGATGGCCTTGCTGGTTCTGGCGAGCACCGCGTCGGCAGCCCCGGAGTTGAGCTACAGCACCAACACGACTACGGGCGAGGTCACGGTTACTGCGGCCGATGGGGCGACCCAATACTGGCAGATGGTGGTTGATACGGGCTCGGTGTCGTTGCGGGCTGGGCGCGTCTTGGGCTTCTACGACCTCTCGGGCACCAGCAGTGCCAGCTACAACTACGCCCAAGCCTACTCGTTCGGCGCGGGCATGTTCGACCCGATGGACAACGGCGACATGCGCAACCAGAACAAGTGGACACTCTCGAACTGGACCGAGGGAGCCTCGGCACTGACCTTCACCCTCAGCCGAGACTTGGTCAAGGGAGACGGCACGGCGACCTACAGCATGGACTGGACGATCGGCCTGCCGACGGCCTCCACGGCGGGGTACCAGACCAACATCCACGTCGACAACTCCTGGGACTTCGACGCCGCATGGGTAGGTGCCAACGGCGAAGTCCGTGCGCGGTCGTTGATGCGGCTCAATGCGGCCGACGGAGACGAGTTCACCTATGTGACGCACAACGGCCTGACGGAAGGCGGCTCGGCCAACCTGTTTGTCGAGGCCACTGTCACGGACGCCAATGCCGACATGGCCGCCGGCTCCACCTTCACCCAGACGCTGACCTACGGCCTCTATGATCTGGCCTATGACGCCGCCACCGGCGCCTTCAAGTCCTTCGGGACGCCCATCTTCGAGGGCTATGTCGACCTGGGCGCCTCGGGCAACTGGGCCGGCAATCCCGGCGCGGCCGGTGAGGCCCGGTCATTCAATAATGATCTCGACCTGACCATTAGCATCATCCCGGAACCGGCGACGATGGCCCTGCTGGGCCTGGGCTTGGCGGGTCTTGTTGCACGGTGCCGCAGGAAGTAGAGCGACGTTCTGAG
This sequence comes from Planctomycetota bacterium, assembly GCA_016935955.1. The sequence goes on along the minus strand of JAFGPY010000455.1, from coordinate 4,754 downwards.
AGTCATTGATCGCATACGGCCGTTCCCGAACGGCTGACCGACGACACAGAGTGCCCCGCGGGCTCGACAAACCCGCGGGGCACGACTGTTTCCGCTTGATCGGGTGCTGGTCGAAGCGCTCCACGACAGCCCCGCCTGAGGCTCCTGGCGCCAGCCGCTGGTCACGCAGCCGTGAGACGCGAGGCGGGTTGTACGTCCAGCAGCGCCCGCCGCGCCAACGTAATCGGCCGCAACCAGAACAGCCAGGAAACAAGCCATCCCAGCGGCAGCATGGCATAGCCCAGCCACCACATCGCAAGGGCAGGATTCTGCACCTTCACGGCAAGTACGACGATGGTGCCAACGACAATACTCACCGCTACGATCCCCGCAGTGCAGACCAGGTACACGATGCGGGCGCCGCGTATGCGGCCGGCGAGGTCGGGCCTCGGCAACTGGTCCATGACCGTGGCCGCAGTCTCCAAGGTGAGCCAGTAGGAGATGATCTGGCTCGCGGCCATCGCCAGTGAGACCGGAAGCACCAACAGACCGAACCCCGGGTGCATCAGATTCAGAACCTCGGCCGGCACGAGCAGAAACAGCAGGACGACGGTAGCCGTAGACCACCAAGCCGCGCCGCGCAACTTCGCCCATTGCGGTCCCTTGTACTTGTTGGCCGCGACAATGAAAATGATCAACCCGATGATGTCGCAAAACTGGAGGTCGATAAACGGGACGTAGAGGCCGATGGCCATGACCAGGTACGCCCACCAGACTTTCTCCAGCATCGCGGCCACGACCGGAATCGTCTCGGGCGATAGTGCGTCGGCCCCGGCATGGACGCCGCCGTCCTGTCCCGCCGCGGCGCAGGCCGGTTCGACCGGCTCGCTGCCGCTCTGCGACCAGGCATCCGCCTGGGGCGAGGCATCCTCGGCATGGGCGACGGTCTCGGGCGGACCGAGCCGCTCCAGCACGGCGGTTATTTCCGCCAGGCCGACCGTTCCCGCGCCGCCCTCGCCCAGGGCTTCCTCGATGTGCTCGCGAAGCGACTCGACGATCTCGGCACGCGACGCGGGCTCGTGTCCCTCCAGCGCCGCGTTGAGCCGGAACAGGTAGTCGATCTCCAGCCGTTCGGCCTCAGAATTCCTCGGTCTCATGATCCGGTGCTCCTTGCTCCGTGTGCTTGCCTTCGATAACGTTCTGCACCGCGCCGGCGATCTCGCTCCATGCGGCATTGATCCGCTCGAGATACGCGCGGCCGTCGGAACTGAGTTGGTAGACCCGCCGCGCGGGCCCCTGCGACGACTCGACCAGCCGGCTGACGATGTGACCTTCGCTCTTCAGGCGACTCAGCAACGGATAGATGGTGCCCTCGGTGATGACCAGCCCGGGCACCGACGTCAGCCGCTTGACGATCTGGTAGCCGTACATGCCCTCCCGGTGCAGCAGGTTAAGGATGCACAGTTCCAGAAGGCCGCGCTTGATCTGGCCCATCCACTTCGAGTCGCTCACGTCAAACCCTCGATGCCGTCACCGTCCGCTGTCCACCTGCCACCCTCGCGCCCTCGCCGCCCCAACAGGATCACCGCAACGGGCAGCCGCCAATCAGGCAACCCGCACTCGAACCGTCCCCCGCCCGGACCGTCCCCCACCCACACGCCCAAGGCCCCACCCGCACAACTATCTTGCACTACAAGGTACCTTGTTGTCAAGAAATTTGGGGCGGGTTTTCTGGTTTTGGGCACAATTTGACCGTCAGGCGGGCCTTGCGCGGCCCCACGGCGAGCGCTGTCGACAGGGGGAGCCATGGTGCCATGGCCGCTTGCGGCCATGCTGAGCGTCCGCGTGGCTGCAAGCAGCCACCTTACAGGCTCTCTCGCTTCGCATTTGCATTGCGTTCCGCCGCTTCGGCGTCACGCAGGAGTTCGGTCACGCGGCTGTGTCCCAATCTCGCGGCCGTGTCGCCGGCGGTCTCGCCGCCGTTTTCCCGAGCCAGTGGATCCGCCGCGTGCGAGAGCAGTAGCCGCACGCCTTCGATGTCGCCGGCGGCCGCGGCCTCGTGAAGCGGAGCCCGCGCGCCAGCGTCTCTCGCATTCGGGTCGGCGCCATGGCCCAGCAACAGTCTCATGGCCCCCAAATGCCTCTGTGCGGCCGCCCAATGCAGGGGTGTTGATCCCAGCTCTCCCTCCTGCGCGTTGATGCGCGCCCCCCTCGCGATGAGCAACTCGGCAACATCGTCACGACCGTTCCCGGCGGCATAGTGCAGCGGAGTCACACCGCCAGCCACCCACTGCTTCTCGGACTCTACCGCCTTCGTCAGCACGTTCACGTCGGCTCCCGCATCGAGCAGAATGCGCGCCGCCTCCAGCCGGCCGATCTGAGCCGCATAGTGAAGAGGGGCCTCGCCAACAGCCGCGAGCCCGTTCAGGTCCGCCCCGGCATCTATGCGCTGACGAAGTAGAACCGTATCGTCGTTGAACACCGCCTCCTGAAGGCTTCCGCTGGGAATAGGCGAGCCGGACGACGTTCGCTTGCTGCCGGCGACAGGCGACTTCGCCCGGTTGCACCCGGCCGCACACAACGCCACGATCACCAGTAGCGCACAGATCCTTGTCCGGCCGCTGATCCCGCCGCCATGGCATTCGTCGTGTTCCATCGCGTCACGTTCTCCCGCTTGATGTCTTGACCCCCCGCCGCACGAAGCCATGATATCTGCACCGGCTGGATATCTCAAGTGCCCGTGCGGCTCGTCCGTGATGCGTGCCTCTCGTCACCGGAAAGTGAGCCCCTGTGCAACCGTGGCGGGGTTGAACTCTTCGGGAGGCCATCTCACAGTGCCCTTGGAGCTGATGCGGGTGAAAGGAGGTCGGGCGGAGATGAGATCCACGGAGACGATTGCCATTCTGCTGGCGGCACTGGGGATGGTGGCGGCATGGTCGGCCGGGTGCGCGCCGGCCGCTCAGGGCGGCAACACTGCCCGCTACGCGCGGCCGTGGCGCGGCGTGCACGTGATGGTGGGCAATGCCGCGGCCGCACGGGCCCTGGAAGCCGAGGTGCCGCGACTGGCGGCCGTCGGCATCAACGCCATTGTGGCCGAGGTCAACTACGGCTTCGATTACCAATCGCATCCCGAGCTGCGCCGCGGCGACCCGATCACGCGCGAGCAGGCCCGATCCCTGGCCGCAACGTGTCGCGCTCACGGCGTCCGGCTCATTCCGCAATTCCAGTGTCTCGGGCACCAGTCATGGAAGAAGTCCACCGGTCCGCTACTCACCAAGCACCCCGAGTTCGACGAGACGCCTGGGCAGTTTCCCGACAACAAGGACATCTATTGCCGCAGTTGGTGTCCGCTGCACCCGCAGGTCAACGCGCTGGTGTTCGACCTGTTCGACGAGCTGATCGACGCTTTCGAGGCCGACGCGCTGCACGTGGGCATGGACGAGGTCTTCCTGATCGGTTCGGAGCATTGCCCGCGGTGCAGGGGCCGCGACCCGGCGGAATTGTTCGCCAGGGCCGTCAACGATTACCACGCCCACCTGGTGGGCAAGAGGAAGGTCGAGATGATGATGTGGGGCGACCGCCTGCTGGACGCCGCGGCCACGGGCTACGGCAAGTGGTCGGCGTCGGCCAACGGGACACATGCGGCCATTGACGCCGTGCCCAAGGATATCATCCTCTGCGACTGGCATTACGACAAGCGTGACGATTACCCGTCGATCCGCATCATCCAGGAGAAGGGTTTCCGGGTCTGGCCGTCGGGCTGGAAGGACGTGGAGGCGACCGAGGCCCTGATCGATTGCGCCCGGCGCAACGACACCGGCGGCATCGTCGGGCACCTGTGCACCACCTGGGGCGCGGTCAAGACGAAGGATCTGGCCGATTGGCCGCCCGTCCGCGCCGCCATGGCGCAACTTGGCGGCACCAGCGCAGCGGAAGACACACCTTGACCGCGAGCAGGAGTAGCGGCACGGTGATCGGGTGCGGAAGGCTCAGCCGGCCCGACGTTTGGGCTGAGGACGTTCGCCGACGGGACGGTCGGCGGCGTCGCCCGGACGCAGGGTGATCAGGTCGTCGAAGGTCTGGCCGGGCGGCGCGTCGTGGTGACCGCGGCGGCGCAGTTGCTCCTTGAGACTGATGCTGATGTAGCCGAGGGCCAGCAAGGCGGGCCACGACGGCATGAGCGGCAGGCGGCCATCGGGCCGCGCAGGCACAACCGCACGCGTATCAGTGTTCTCGGAAGCGTTCGGGACTTCGGCCGCACGGGCCGCAGTGGGCATGGCGCACAGCGCAAGAAAGAGAGCCAGGGACATCAACCGTCGCATTAACAACCCCTCAATGCGTGGTCCGGGGGACCACAGACCGTCCCCGCGCCCTGTCTCTTCACTACCCCTCTCTCGACAGTGCTTACACCGTGAGAAAGGGCAAGTTTCGTGCCACGCGAGTCAAATCGGGTGGCAATGGGACTGGACACGGGCGCAACCCGTTGTTTCACCTATCGTTAGGATCCATCTAACCTTGTTCACTCGATGCTTGTGGTCCGCTTGCGATGCTAACTGAATGTTGACTTGGCGAAACGGGCTGCGTTCCTAAACCACCACGATTTTGGCGCAACACTCTGTGCGACAAAATGTTGCGCCATATTGGCTCACTGGCGCGGATGTTGCCGAAAACCAGCGTCGAAAACGGGCCTAGGAGCCCGTTGAAGAAGTCAGAGCTTATGTAGCACGCCCGCCCTCGGGCGTGACAGAAGGCGGCAAACGACCGTTCAGGTCCGT
>JAFGPY010000454.1 GCA_016935955.1 Planctomycetota bacterium | reverse complement strand
TTCTTCTGGGCGGCGAGTTTTTCTCTGCCCGATTGCCTGCCGGCTATCCGATGCAATACCTGAAGGCCGGCATCGTCGCCTGGCTGGGGCTGGCGGTGCTGGCCGTCGTCGTGCAGCACCTGGTGGACAAGGCGGCTGCGCGCGGTGCGGCCACATCGCGCAAGGAGACCGGTTGACCCTGCTGGCGCAACAGATTCCCGTACAGTTGCCGAACGTGCCGCAGATGTCCGACCTGCAGGCCCAGGCTCAGGCCCTGGTCGATCGCCTCCGCGAGCTTCTGGCCTCGTTGCCGCAGGCCATGGAGCACATCGACTGGTACGTCGCCGTGCTGCTGGTGCCGCTGGGCGTGGTCTCGTTGCTCTACGGCTACCGCATCTTCAAGGGCGTGGTCACGGTCTACAGCGCCGTGCTCGGAGCGGTGGCGGGTTGGTGGCTGACGGCGACGCAGTTCGCCCAGCCGCAATGGGCCTGGCTGGGCGGCCTGATCGGCGCCGCCGTGATGGCCTTGCTGGCCTGGCCGCTGGTGCGCTACTTCGTCTGCTTCTGGGGCGCGGTGGCCGGCGGGCTGGCCGGCTACGCCGTGGCCCGGGCCATGGGCGGACAGAACGCCATGCTGATCGGCGTGGGCGCGGGGCTGGTGCTGGGGCTGGTGCTTGCCGCCGTGGTGTTCCGGACGATGATCGTGATCATGACCAGCGTGGTTGGGGCGCACCTGGCGGTGTTCGGCGTGGTGGCGTTGCTGGAAATGGAGCCGCACATCGGCGGCATCCTGAGAGAGCGGTTCCAATCGAGTCAGTACCTGTTGCCGGTGGTGGTTGCCGTGCCGGCGCTGTTCGGAGTGGTTTACCAATTCTTCCGTAGCGAGGGCCGCGAAGCCAGGGACGACCGCGGAGACGAGGAGTGAGAGTTCGTGGCTGATGAGCGAATCGGGATTCTGATCGGCGGCCAGGCCGACGGTCGCACGGGATGCACCGACGTATTGCCGGCCCTGTTGAGCGCCCGGCGGATCAACGACGTGGGCGAGGCCCGCGGCCTGCACGTTCTTCTGATCGTGGCCCGCGATGCGGCCGAGGCGGTGGACCTCGTGTCGGCCACGGGGTCGCTGGGCGGCATGCGTCCGGCCCTGACGGTGCTGCTGGGCGAGGGCGACAGCGACGCCCGGGCCCAGGTGCTGGAGGCCGGGGCCGACGATTGTCTGACCGGTCCCGTGGTGGCCCGCGAACTTGGCGCGCGGCTCGGTCGGCAGGCGGGCATCCACAGTCTGGCCATCGAGTCGGCGCGCTACAGCCGTCTGCTCAGCCGCGAACTGGCCCAGGCCCGGCGCATCCAGCAGCACATCCTGCCGCTGCCTCCGCCGCAAGTCGAGGGGCTCACCATTGCGGCCCGCTACGTGCCGGCCACGCAACTGGGCGGCGACTTCTTCGACGTGTTGCCGCTGGACGAACACCTGACCGGCCTGTTCATGGCCGACGTGGCGGGGCACGGCGTCGGGGCGGCGCTGAACACGATGCTCATCAAGAGCCAGCTCGTGATCTGGGCCCGCGCAGGCATCCGCGTCACCGAGACGCTGAGCCTGCTGAACAATTACCTCTGCCCGCTGATCGACCTGCAGTTCGCCACGGCCGTCTATGGGCTGTACGATCGTCGCAGCCGGCGGCTGGAGTACGCCATGGCCGGCCACCCGCGCCCGATGCTCATTCGCAAGGGCCAACCGACGCGGCAACTGGACCTGCCGGAGATTCCGTCGCAGATGGGCGGCATGAAGGTGGGCCTGCCGCTCGGGGTGTTCGACGACTGCGCCTACCTGTCCGCGAGCATCACCCTGGAGCCGGGCGACCGCGTGGTCCTGTTCACGGACGGGCTGATCGAGGCCCGGGCCGTCGACGGCACGCTGCTGGGCACCGCGGGGCTCTGCCTGCTGCTGGACCAGCATCGCAAGAAGCCGCTGGCGGACCAGCTTGCCGCCGTGCTCAATCACCTTCACAGCGGCGACGGATCGCTGCAGGTGGACGACGACATCAACCTGTTGGCGGCCGAGGTGCTGTAGCAACCCGTTGAAGGTGTCAAAGCCTATGTGGTACGCCCGCCCTCGGGCGTGGCGCCAGGCTGCAAACGACCGGTTAAGTCCGAGTTCCCCGGCCGAGGGCGGCCGGGCTACATTGGGGTTCGCTTCCGGCCGAGGGCGGCCGGGCTACATTTCTTCAACGGACCGGTAGGTGGTCCCGCCGTTTTTGCCTGTATTTCTACCGTGCGTTGCTATCATGGTCTGGACGACCGTCCGCCGGCTGGGGCGGTCGCCGGCATTGGCGTCATGGGCAAACGACGGGTCCTTATTGATCGGAAGGAGTGCGAGCGGTGGCCAGGACAAAGAAGAGTTCGGGAAAGAAACCGGCGGCAAAGACGGGGGCGGGGCGGATCTTCGCCGACGTGATGAACACGATCGAGCTGGACGCGCACCGGCGCCGCGACGGCATCGTGCTGTTGCCGCTCGGATGCTTCGAGATGCACAGCGTGCACATGGGCATGTCGACCGACACGTTCCTGGTCGAGGCCTGTTGCCGCGTGATCGCCGAGGAGTGGAAGGCCGTCATCTATCCGCCGATTCACTATTGCTATCCCGGGGCCAGCACGCCGTGGGCCGGGACGGTGAGCATCTCGCCGCGCGACACGCTCGACTACGTGATCAGCGTCGTGCAGGCCATTCTCGACAATGGCTTCAAGAAGGTGGTGCTGGTGAGCCTGCACGGGCCGAACAACGCGATGATCCAGATGGCCCTGCGGAGCATCTTCGAGGAGACCGGCGACATTCCGATTCTTTACGCTCCGGACTACGACAAGTTCTGCCGCCGCGTCGAGCAAGAGTACGGACAGCCGCACGGCGAGGCGGCCATGCTGCTGGCCTCGATGTACATGTGCGGACGGCACGGCGAGTTCGATCCCAGCGCCACGGCCCGGGAGAAACTCGAAGGCCCGAGGTATCCGTTCCCCAGCGCCTGGGATCTGCGCAAGCACGGCGTCAACCTGCCGTACTACTTCGTCGAGCCCAACAACCACGTCGGCCGCTACCCGGGCCTGACGCTCGACGACGCGCCGCGGCTGGCCGAGATCTACACCGAGGTCATCATGGAGACGGCTCGCGGGTTGCCCGTGGCCTACGACAAGTACCAGCGGCAGATGTGGCAGGCCATGGACAAGGCGCCGTGGGACCATTTCGGCAAGAAGCGCGGCAAGGGCCGCAAGTAGACAGTCCGGTGCGTGTACTGCAGGGTCAGGGTGCCCTGGCTGCTCCGCAGCCATGCCGAACGTGTCGTGTCAGGTAGGTTGATGTGGAGACGGTGACGATGGTGAGTAACGTGAAGGCCTTGGGCGAGCGGCTGGCGGTGCAGAGTTGGTGCTTTCGGACATTCAAGGAGAACAAACAGGTGATTGACGCCCTGCGCGAGTGCGGCGTCAGTCACGTGGAACTCTGCGGCAAGCACGTGGACGTCAACGACCCCCGGTCGTGCGAGCGGGTGGCGCAGCTCTATCGCGACGCCGGCATCGGCATCGTGGCCTACGGGGCGTTCGGCTTCAGCGAGGACGAAGCGGCCGGGGCCAAGGCCTTCGAGTTCGCCGACATGGCCGACTTCCCGGCGATCACGGCCATGCGCGGCGACGGCGGGCTCGAGGTGGCCGACCGCCTGGCCGCAAGGTACGGCAAGCGCGCCGCCCTGCACAATCACGGCCGCCACGACCGCTACGGGGCCCGCTGGGAACTCGAGGCGGCCCTGGCCCGGACGTCGCGGCACGTCGGCGTCTGCCTGGATACGGCCTGGGCCATCGACAGCGGATTCGATCCCGTGGCGGCGGCGCGGCAGTTCGGCGATCGGCTCTACGGCGTGCACATCAAGGACTTTGTCTTCGACCGCGCCGGCAAGCCCGAGGACGTCATCGTGGGCCAGGGCAACCTGGACCTGAAGGCGCTACTCGGGACGCTCCTCGAGATCGACTTCGACGGCTACTTCACGCTGGAGTACGAGGGCGACGTTGAAAATCCCGTGCCCTCGACCCGCAAGTGCGTGGAGGCGATCCGCCGCACGCTCGACGAGATCGGGGAGGGCGGCTAAGAAGCTGTTTCATAACCCCTGACTCGTGGGTGCCATCTATGGAGCGGCCCCGCAGGGGACGCCAAGGTGTGCCCTCTGATACGCACACTTTGGTCCCGACTTCGTCGGGCCTCCAAAGATGGCACCCTGTTGTGAAACAGCTTCCAAGGGGGGAATCACGCATGACGAACAACGTGCAGGCCGACACGCCCCGCATCGCGGGATCGCGCCGCATCGCAGGGCCGATTATCGCGACCCTGGCGGCCGGTGCGGCCTTCTTGCTGACGTTTGCCATGGTGGGCGTCAATGCATTCCTGGTGCCGAAGTACAGGAAGATCTTCGAAGATTTCGACACGTCGCTGCCCAAGTCAACAGAACTCATCATCAGCCTCTCCAATTTCACCGTGGCGTACGGGGTGTTCGTGGTTGTGCTGATCGTGTTGCTGCTGATCGCCCTAATCGCGTGGATCTGGTGTCTCGACTGGCGCTCGGGCCTTGCTGCAAGCATTCTGTTGGCGATCTTCATGGTGTTCTACGGCGCGTGCACCGTCCTGTTCATTTATCTGCCGATCGTCTCGCTGATCCGCTCGGCCGGCAGTAAGGGCGGGCCCTGACCGAGGGGGGGCGGCCGCGAGAATGTCCGGGACGGGAAAATGATTGACCGCCTTCGAGGCGTCCTCTAAACTCCCCGCCGGTTGGCCGCTGCGGACCGGGCAGTCGGACCGAATGCGGCCGCAAAGCATCCAAGCGGGGTCTCCTGGAATGTTGTTCAAGCAGATTTCGATTATCGGCGTGGGTCTCCTGGGCGGCAGCTTGGGCATGGCCGCCAAACGGCTGGGCCTGGCCGGGACAGTCGTCGGCATCGGGCATCGCGACAGCACGTTGAAGCAGGCCGTTGCATGCGGCGCGATCGACCGTTACACCGTGTCGCCGGCCGAGGGCGTCCGCGGCTCGGACCTGGTCGTCCTGGCCACGCCCGTGGGCCTGTTCGGGCGGCTTATGCAGGAGGCCGCCGGATCGCTGGCCGACGGTTGCCTGATCACCGACGTCGGCTCCACCAAGCGGGCGGTGCTGGAGGCTGTCGTGCCGCACGTTCCCGCCGGTTGCCGCTTCGTCGGCTCCCACCCGCTGGCTGGCAGCGAGGACCGTGGCATCGACGCCGCAAGCGTCGATCTCTACGAGGATGCCCTGGTCTTGGTGGTCCCCACGCCCCGCAGCGACGCGGCGTCGGTTGCCGCCGTGGAGCAGTTCTGGAGGGCCCTCGGCTCGCGGACGCGGCAGATGGACGCCGAGACGCACGACCGGTTGCTGGCCCGCACGAGCCATTTGCCGCACCTGGTCGCTGCGGCCCTGGTCGATTCCCTGAGCCCGGAGGCCGAATCGCTGGCCGCCACGGGTTTCCTGGACACGACGCGAATCGCCAGCGGCGACGCGGCGATGTGGCGCGACATCTTCATGACCAATCGCGACGAGCTGCTGGCGTCGATCGAGGCCTTCGAGGCCGCCGTGGCCGCCATGAAACAGGCCCTGGCCGACGGCGACGCCGAGACCGTGCAGAGTCTCCTCGAACAGGCCAAGCGGCGCCGCGACCGGATGCTGAAGTCGCGTTGAGTCGGCAAGCTGATGTAGCCCGGCCGCCCCCGGCCGGGAGGGCCTGCCGAGGACCTCGACGCACGGCCTGTCTTCACGCCCAAGGGCGGGCGGGCCACATGGGCTCCGCGCTTGTGGGCGTGCTGCCGAGGAAGCCGGTACGAGCCAGCGAACAGTCTGCGACGCTGTTTCGCCCAAGTCGCCGGTCTTTGCCCTTGAAGCCGAAGCGGATTCCCATGATAATTCCCGTTTCCGAGGACCCCGGGCAGCAACCCGGCAGACCGATTCCAGTTGGGAGAACTCGCCGTTGGTCTACGAGATTGAAGTCTTCCCCCGGCCGCCGTTGCAGGACGCCGTCGGCCGGGCGGCCCTGTCGCAGGCGGGCGACCTGCACCTGAAGGGCATCCAGGACGTGGCCTCGTCGCGCGTCTATTTCCTGAAGTCGACCATGACGGCCGCCGGAGCCGACACCGCCGTGCGGGCCCTGATGGCCGACCCGGTGTCGGAGATCTTCCGCCTGCG
>JAFGPY010000453.1 GCA_016935955.1 Planctomycetota bacterium | reverse complement strand
GCTAATAGAAGAAGAGGCGGCGGCCCGGTGCAGGGGGGGAATCTGTCACCGGGCCTGACCGCTCTTAAGTGAACGGGGCACCCGCCCGTTCGCACTGCCCAACGCGGGATGAGCAACGCCTCTGCCTCCTTTCTTCACAAGATGGCGTTCCGGCCCCCGCGTGACTCAGCCACCAATCGGCCCCGCCAGATCGTCGTCGGCCGCCGCCGTGCCTTGCCGACATCCTTCGTCTCTCGCTCACTGAGCGTCTGGCCCTGGCGAAGCGCATCTGGTTGCCTAATCTCCGCTCCCATTGTCTGTGGGTCATAGTCCGGTCCAGTCTTCGCATCTCTTTGAGCCTCCAAATCTCTGTCAGGTGTAATAGCAACTCGCGTGCCACAAAGCCTTTGTCGCTATTACTTCTTGATTGACAGTGTGTTACAGAGATCGTGCCGGGCGCGTCTCCGGCGACGACATTCCGTCGGTACGAAATATCGACGACTTGCGGCGTCGACAAATCTTCTCCTGCTGGCCAGATTGCGGCGTATGAACGCGACAATTCTTCCTGGATTAGACTGCCGAGTTCCTAGCTGATCTGCTCTTGAAGATCGTCCAAGAGCGTTCACAGTTCTGGGGGCAGCATCGCCCCGGCCCGCCGGTGCCGACACGGGCGAACGTGGTGGGACGGTGGCCACGAAGGAGCGCCCGAGCCTCCTCAACCTGGCCGCCAAGGTGCTGGCCGAGGCCGGCGAGCCCCTCAACTGCCAGCAGATGGTCGAGAAGGTACTCGCCACCGGCCGCTGGAATAGCGAGGGCAAGACCCCCGCCGCCACGCTCGCCAGCGCCATCATTCGCGAAATCGCCAGAAAGGGCGAGCAGGCACGGTTCCGCAAGATCGGCCGAGGCCAGTTCGTCGCCATCGCACGGTAGTTCGGTTATCACGGCACCTCGTTTTCCGGTGCCTTGGCCAGTACCAGGGCTGGGGCGATCTCCAACCGTCAAACATAATTCTGCTTCGGCCTCGACGGGGCTGGGGGATGGGGGTAGAATCCGACGCCCGCTGCGGCCGGTGCAGCCGGGGGGACGATGGATGGGGGGATGGACTCCGTCCGCATTGCGGCCGGGGCACAGGGAAGGACCAGGCGTGAACGATTCTCCGAAGAAGAAACCGCCGTCAGACGCGGCCAACCTGGCCGACCTGTACGGGAACCTTTTGGGACTCATCAGGCAATGGGCCGACTCGCTCGGCCTGGAGGCGGAGTACTACGACCAGCGACACGAAGAGGGCGGTTCCAACGACTGGGGCGGCGTACTGCGACGGAGCACCGAGGACACGCTGAAGACAACGCTGTCCCTGCTCGCGGCCGCAGGCCGGATTGACCTGGCGAAAGACCTCGGTCAGCGGTTCGAGGAGTTGTTCGCGCTGGGACAGGGATACCAGGAGCGTCTGGAGGCCCTGGACGACCAACGGCAGGTCCACGTCGACGGCCTGGTGGCCCAGTACCGGCAGCAATTTGGGGAGGACCCTGCCGCCGAGGCGGAACTGTGGGCCAGATGCCGCGGCATCCAGCGGACGTGGACGCTCTGGGCCGACGGGAACCCGCTGGAAACGGTCGAGCAGTTCGCCGAGGCCATCGACAAGGCTTTCTGGGAGGAGCAGGGCGGCAAGTTGAAGGCCCGCGCCCAGGTGCAGCGGGTGGCGAAAGACCTGGCCGAGCACCTGGACGTTCTCGCGTCGGTATCGGCGCCGGCCAACAGGACCACCGGCAAGCGGCGCCGCGGCGACTGGCCGGTTCCGCGCACACAGCCGGAGGTCGCCCGCTATCTGAGCGAGCGCAAGGCGAAGTACGACGCACTTGTTCCGCGGTGTCTGCAAGGGGACAAGGAGGGGCACAAGGCGTTCAAGAGGTTCTTCGGTCCCACGGCCATCGCGCGGGCGCTTGGCGACGGTTGCTACGGGCAAGCCGTGTGCAACACCCCGACGTACAAGGAGCAGATTCAGCCGGTCATTCAGAGCTGCCCGCCAAAGGGCTGGAAGCCGGTGGCTGAGGACGATGCGTCCTTCGCTGACGATATTGCCAATATGCGCCGGCAGGCGATGAACAGGGAATGACGACCAGGGTGATGGATTTCGAGACGGCCCTGCGTCGCAGACGACATCTGCGCGAAGAAGTGGTCTGTTCGGAGCCGTGGGTCGAAGCGATGGTCCAGCCCGCCGATGGGATGGATCACTGGCGGTACCTGGCGGATGTCTTCCCGCCCGGCGGGCCCGCTACGGCGATGCGGCTATGTCCGACCTGCGAGCGGCTCGCCCCACCTTCAGTCCAACCCGAGCCCTGCTGCTGCGATTGCCGGATCGAGCAGGAGGAGCGCGTCTTCGGCAAGTGGCTCCTTCGTCGCGAGCGCCGCGACCTTCTGGCCGAACTGGGCCGCCTGTGGTGGCGCAGCGCAGTTCCCTACGCCGACCTGCCCGTCGCGGTCGTTCACCGTCGGAAAAAGAACCGTGCTCCGACGAATCGGTTCGGCGGGGCCGCGCTGAGCACTGACGTCGCCCCCCTGACGGAGGCCGAAGAAGGTTGTCCCTACGACACCCGGGAACTCGACGGCGAGGGCGAAGGCGACCGGGGCGGCGAGCCGGGGGAATCCAGCATCGCCCTGGAGATCGCCCGCCGTCGCCTGGACCCGCCCAAGAAGGAAGCCGCACGGGCTTCGGGCTGCCAACTCGTGCTGCTACCGGAGTCCAAGACGATGCTCATGGCCGAAATCACCTACTACCGCAAGCACAAACGGGTGATGCCCAGCGCGAGGCGCTACAGCCGCCACAGCCCGTACCTGGAAGCGCCGGAGGATTGGGACACTCCGACCCGCTTGAGCCCGGGCGTGGACCCCGAAGCTACCATGACTGACGCCGAAGACGCGATCATCTGGGGCTGAGCCCGTCATCCACAGGGCCATCAACAAGCCGTAAATGGATGGACTGCCTTTCCTTCTCCCCGCCAATCGGCTGAAAACGCCATCAATCATTGATTGCGCCCCTGGTTACGGGGCCTGAGCGAATGCCGGCACGCCCCGCGCCGGGCTGGCACCGTCCTCTGGCTGGGGTGCCTTTCATCCTGTCAGCCACGCCGTCCCTAGTGCCGTCCCTCTGTTTGTCCCCGGACTGTTTCTGAACGTAAGTCCTTGTGCCAACTGCGTCCCCGAGAGATTCCCGGGGACGATGCACACGACATACGGGGGGACAGCGAAGCCCCGCGACAAGTTACTGGGACTCCCCGTCAGGACCGCCGCCGGCGGCCTGACGGAGCCCCGCTCTTTGGCAACCACGGAGGTGATTATGACTCAGACCGTGACCGACGCACCCGCGGAACTCGGACATGTCCGAGTTTTCGAGCTGCCAGGGTACCGCTGCTATGGCCTGATGGACGGCCGCGGGCGCTGGGGCAGTTGGCTCTTCGGGCCTTCCACCTTTGATGAGCTGGCCGGCCTGGAGCGCGAGGCGGCGCGGAGGAACCAGGTGTTGTTCGTCAGCGCCCAGACCTTCATGCCGCCGCCGGAGGGCCGGCGGCCGAGGCGCTGGCGGCAGGCCCGCGAGCACTATGTCGGCGACGGCGCGCTGCCGCATCTGGCGCCGCTCTTCTTCGATATCGACTGCGCGGGCGACCTCGACAAGGCCCTCCTGGCGGGGCGCTATCTCCTGGAGTTCCTCGTTCACGGGCTGGGGCTCGCCGAGCCGGCCGTACGGGTCTGGTTCTCGGGCAGCAAGGGTCTCCACATTCTCGTCCACCCCGCGGCCCTGGGCATCGAGCCAAGTGCCGGCCTGACCGCCGACATGAAGCGGATCGTGGCGAACCTGGTCCAGCGCCTGGAGACCGAGGGCTGCCCCGAACTGCCCGTGGACAGTACCGTCTATTCGCTGCCGCGGATGCTGCGGGCGCCGAACCAGGTCAACCCCAGGTCGGGCCTCTACAAGATCGAGCTGCATCATGAGGAACTTCTGCGGCTCACCGGCGACGAGATCAAGGCCCTGGCCGCCGAACCCCGGGCGCCACTGTGGCCCGATGATCATCCGCCGCCCGCGTTATCGCCGACGGCTGCCGCGTGGTGGGCCGCCGAGATCGGCCGCCTGCGGCAGGTGCGCGAGTTCACTCGCCGGACGGCGGAGCTGACTGGTCGCAAGGTGCGGCCCGACGGCTTTGTGGTCGACGAGTTGATCGACGACGAGATGCCGGACTGCATCCGCCGGCTGGCCGCCGCCACGGTCGCTCCCGGCAACCGCAATCGCGCCGAGCTTCAACTGGCCTGCTGGGCCCTGGCAGCAAAGCGTCCCCAGACGTGGGCAGCAAAGCTCCTGGCCGCCTGGGCAGCGCGGAACCGGCCCGAGTTCACTCTCGACGGCTGCCGGACGAAGGCCGACTCGGTGGTCGCCGCCGTCTACGGCCGGAGCGGCTACGGCTTCAGCTGCGCCGCCGCGCGGACCGCCGCCAGGGCCGCGGGGCTCGAACCCGAGTGTCCCGCCTGCCGCACGGTGCGGCAGCCTCTGCTGCAGACGCTGCATTCTCTTCGCCAGAACCATGACGAGGGCTGGACGGCCCCGGAAAGGATCACGCTGCATGATGCTCGCGCCAGAACGGCCACGTTTATCGACCGCTTCGTCGCCCGTATCGCCGGCCGAGCTGGAGCGGATGCCGCCGGGAACGGGCAAGTCCTACACCGTCAAGTGCGCCTTGGCCGGCCACGGCGTCCGCGCCCTGTACGTCACGCCGACGCACGAACTGGCTGAGCAGGTGCAGCGTGACCTGGAGGCCAGCGGCGTCACCACGCACCACTGGCGGGCGGGCCCGACTGAGGAGGACGGCTGCCCCCAGCGCGAACTGGTGCAACTGTTCCGGGCCCTCGGCTATCTGCTTCGCCTCGGACCCTGCCAGGACTGTGGGCGGGCGCGCCGCTGCCCGTATCGCGAGGTGTTCCGCTCGCGGGCCAACCAGCAGGCCCAGGTGCTGCTCGTGACCAGTTGGCACCTGCGGCGGAGCGACCTCTGGAGTCTCAGGGCGCTGGAGAACCGGCCTCTGGTGATCCTGGACGAGGACGCCACGGCCGCCCTGGCCGCGCCGGTGGAGCTGCGCGTTGATCGGCTCCGCACGTTCGTCGACAACCTGGCCGCGGTGCGGGAGGCCATCATCGCCGACGCGCCGGACCTCAGCGGGCTGCTGGGCAACCTGGCCGGCTCTCCGTTGGAGTCGGTCCGAGGAGAAGATGGTCTTCTGGCCCTGGCCGACCTCCTGCGCCGCGCCGCCATGGACGTGCTAGCCGCTTGCGCGGGTGTTCAGGATGGCGTGTGGCGGCCGGCCGGGGAGATCATGGCCGGGAGCGCATCCGATGCCGATCGCGGACCCTTGGCGGAAGATAGCCTGATGGAGCAACTGCTGCGGGTCGCCTATGAGGCAGCCCGCAATCGGACCGTACTGCCGAACTTCTTCGCTGACCTGGCCGAGTTGCTCTCGCGACAGGGGCCCGTGCTGGTATCGCCGGGAGCCTGCCGCTGGCCGCGCCAGGCGTTCCTGCCGCCCGACCGGGAGGTGCTGGTGCTCGACGCCACGGCCGAGCCGGCGGTCCTTGAGGGTATCCTGGGCCGGCCGGTGACTGTGGCCGCCCTGCCGCCGGTCGAGCAGCAGGCGACCGTGTACCAGGTGATGGACCGCATCGCCACGCGGAGCGGCAACCGCAAAGACTTGGCCGCCGCCGACAGCTACCTGCGGCGGCTGGTGACCGAGGTGGCCCACCGTCACCGGGGCGAGCCGCTGCTGTGCGTCTCGTTCAAGAATGACACGGAGGCACTGGAGAAGCTGCTGGAATGCGAACATGGTCAGGCGACAGTGGTGCACTACGGCGCGCTGCGGGGCCTGAATGCCTTCGCTGAGCACCGGGTGGGGCTGGTGATCGGCAGGCCCATGCCCAACGAGGCCAGCCTCCAGCTCCTGGCGGTGGCGGCCTACGGCACCGAGGCGCTCGACGAGAACCTGCGGGCGCCGCCGCTTCAGTGGCACCTCGACCCCGTGGCCATCGGCCCGGACCTCTGGACCGTCCGTCGCCAGCAGTACGACGACCCGCGCTGGCAGGCTGTCTGGCGGCACCTCGTGACCGGCGAGTTGATGCAGGCCATAGGGCGGCTGCGGCCGCTGACGAACCCCGCCACTATCTATGTCGTCAGCAACGAGCCGCTGCCGCCGGAGCTGGACGTGACCGCCATCTACGCCGGCGAACTGTTCCCGAGGCTGGCCACGAGCGGCCGGCGGACCGACTTCGAGGAGGGTGTGCTCCGTTACGCCGAGGCCGCGGCGAAGTTGGAGGCGGCCGGCCTGGAGCCAACCAACCGCGCCGTCTGCCGGCAGCTGGGCCTCCGCGAATGTAACGGCTTTCGGTACCGCAAGTTAGCTCTCGTGCGAACACGTGCACCACCGCCGTAGCGGCGATCTTTCCAAAGTCGCAACAGCTTATCACGCAATGACTTGCGGCAGAAAACGGCCATTTGCGGCAAAAGTGTTTCACTTCCCTCTTAATATTTAAGAGACAAGTGAAACACTCGGCCCGTTTTTCCAAGTTTTCGTGGCGGGGGTGGGGCAGGCAACAGCCCCGCTTCCGCCGCTTTTTGACCCCCGTTCTGAAAGGAATCGCCATGACCGAAGTGAAGAGCCTTCCCGTCGCCCGCAAGGAGTTTGAGGCTCAGTGCCAATTCCCCTGCCTGCTCTGTGGCCAGGCGGCTATCACCACCGGCCTCTACTTCCCCAGCCCGACAAGCCCCATCGCTCCACCCGAGGGGAAGATCCGGGCCATCCTCTACGGCCTGTGTGACGACTGCTTTGGGCAGTACAAGAAGCTGCTTCCAACCATTGAGACCCTCATCGAACAGCAGATGATGGCGGCGCTGAAGAAGACGCTGGAAGCAAGTAAAGGCAACTGACGCCTCCATCGCTCCACGTTGGCCCCACGTTCGCCAGGGTGTGGCAAGGCTGGGCGGTGTGCCACCTATCATTCCCGACGCGGCGTGGGCCAACGTGGGCCGCGGCAATGGTTCCTTCCCGGCCTGAGGCTTCCTGAGGCCACGGGGAGCAGTTGAGGAGTCTGGTACAGTTTTTTGCGCCTGTCCGGTTTTTTCGGAAGGCCCGGCGTCGGTGAGGGCTGCGCCGGCCGTCGTTATCAGTCCATCAGCCATAAGGAGACCAGTAAGTGACTCCAATCCCGCTTGAGCAGAGCAGTACCCAGGGGGCGATACCCGCGCCGCCCCAGATCAATGACGAGACCGGCTGGGTGATGACGGGCCACCCGGCACCGCGGGAGGGCGAGCCCGACCGCCCGAAGGGAGAGATCATGCCCATCCTGCCCTGTCAGAACCTGAACCTCCTGCGCGTAGCGGGGGACGCCGAACGCTTCGCCCAGTCCTTCCGCCAGGTCTGGTTCGAGCTGCCGTCGGAGATCCGGCGGCGTTTTCAGCGGCACTGGCGACAGACGCGGCCGAAGCCCAAGGCCCAGGGGGCCGCGCCGCTCTGGCCGCGGATCGAGTTGCTTGACGTCCAGAACGGCTTCCGCCTCGGTAAGTTCGGTGACAATGTCGCCTACGCCGGGTCGAGCGGGGCGCTCTTCGTCTTCCGGGCCGACCGCATGGACGAACTGCCTCCGTCCGCCGTCGAAGCTGTGATCGCCCACGAACTGGCCCACGGCATCCTGTTCGCCGACCACTACGAGGACCACATGCGCATGGACACCTGCCAGGAGTGCGGCATCCCCGAGGCCGAGCACGAGGCCTTCCGCCTGGCCGAACGGTGGGGCTTCAGCTACCAAGCCCTGCTGGACGGCATCGCTGAGGTCGAGCGGAACCGGTCGGCAACAGCCGATCCTGCACCCGGCACACCAGCCAGCTAACCCACAAGCACCAGAGGCAGAAGATCAAGCCGTCCGGTCAAGCGACCGGACACGGGACTCCGTCGGCCCTGGCCGCGACGAAGCCCCATGCCCATTCCCTGGCCAGAAGAGGTAGTCGCTATGAAGTGGCTCGAACAGAATCAGAAGGACGCGGAAGTCGTGGCCCGGATGCACCTGGAAGCCCTGGACGTCACGGCCGGCACCGGCAGCGAGCAGGTGCTCCTGTCGGTCCAGAACCACAACGCCAACGTGGCGCGGTGGCAGGAGAGGAAGACCCGCTTGGCCGACGACCGCCGGCGGCTGGTCGATGACCGGAACTGGCTGGACTGCGACAGCTCGCGGATCGAAGCGGAGCGGCTCCGCCTGTTGTACGAGGGCTGGGACCTGCTGCTGGGCCTCCGCCGGCTGCTCGTGGAGCGGGGCGAAGTCATGCTCAGTTACGAGAAAGACCTGAACGCGCAGCACGACGTTCTGTGCGAGCAGCGGGACCAGGCCCGGGCGAAGGTCGAGAAGTCCCTGGCCAGGGAGCGCCGAGCCCTGGAAAAGGAGTCTCCTCGCCAGGCCGAGCGCTACGTCGAGGAACAGGTCCAGCAGGACGAGCCGGTCAGGGAGGCAGAGGCGAAGATCGCCGCGGTCGATGGCCTCCGGGACTGGGCTCAGTCGCGTCGCCGGGAGGCCCAGTCCGACGTCGCGGTGCTCGCACGGCGGCAGAGGGAGTTCCTGACGGCGTGGCTTTGCTAGTCGCCGCACAGCCCGCAGTAGCCGACCTGCGGAGGGCAGCCCGCGGTTCCTTCCGGGCAATGCGTTCGTCCGTGGGCCGCAGGAATAGCCGGGCCTCCGGTCTTTGTTTGTTGCAGCCGCGAACATGACGTTGGCGAACGTGCAGTGACGGGGCGTGCGGGGGTCCGTGGCCGGAGAATCGGTCGCGGGCCCCCGCCGTTGGTGGAGATCGCAATCGAGAGCCACACGGAAAGGGGTAATGCGCTTGGTGGCATTCAACACAATGAGTCAGGGCGGCGATGGCGTGGCCCTGCTGGAACGCGAGCCGAAGGTGATCGGGATCGACGACGTTCGGCCGGGCCTGGGACGCCTCGGGCACAGGGCGGATTTGACTGGACTTGGGCCTCAAATTGAGGCCCCATGTTCGTCGTCCGGGGTGGTCCCGGACAGGCCGCTGGACATCGCCTGGATCGACGATGAGTTGCTCCTGAAGACCCGCCGCGTCTGGTCGAAAGAATATGGGCGGGCGATCTCCGAGGGCGAGGCCGTGGAGATTCTGGTGAACGTCAAACGGCTGGCGGAAGTGCTCCTGGGACCGAAGTGGAGGAAACCGAACCTATGAACGTCATCATCTGGGCCCGCGTCTCGTCACGCGAGCAGAGGGAAGGTTACAGTATCGATGCCCAGTTGCGGATCACCCGCGATCGAGCCGCCCGCGAGGGCTGGAAGGTGGTCCGCGAGTTCGCCGTGGCCGAGTCGGCCAAGCGCGGGGCGGAGCGGCAGGCCTTCAACGAGATGTTCGAGTGGATCCGCAGGAATGCCCGGCGTGAGGGCATCAAGGCCATCCTGAGCCACAAGCTGGATCGCGTCTGCCGCAACATGCGGGACGCGGTCCGGCTACAGGAACTCGAGGACGCTTGCGGCGTCAAGCTGGCCTTCGTCGACAACCAGTTCGGGCCTGGCGCGGCCGGGGCGCTGTCGTTCAACGTCATGGCCGCCGTCGCCCAATATTACTCCGACAATTTGCAGGGCGAAGTCATCAAGGGCATGGACGAAAAGGTGAAGCAGGGCTGGCTCCCGGCGGCGGCCCCCTTCGGCTACCGCAACGTGACCGGCGACCGCGAGCAGCCCATTCAGCCCGATCCCGTTCAGGCGCGGGCCGTGGCCCGCATCTTCGAACTCTACGCCAAGGGCGACACGACGTTCAAGGCCCTGGCTGCCCAACTGGCCGCCGAGGGCCATGTCTATCAACCGGCCGTGCCGCGGTTCTATCGCTCCGTCCTGTCGCGTATGCTCAACAACCGCTTCTACATCGGCGAGATCGTCTGGCGCGGCCAGAGCTACCCCGGCAAGCACCAGCGCCTGGTCTCCCGTGAGACCTTCGACCAGTGCCAGATGATCCTCGCGGGCAAGAACCGCCGCTATCGTCAGGCCAACCACTCCTATGCGGGCGGCCTCTTCCGCTGCGCGTACTGCGGCCAGTCCCTGACCGGCGAGCGCATCCGGCGGCGGCTCCGCGGCGGTGCGGTGCGCGAGCACCTGTACTATCGCTGTGCCAACAACCATCGCGGCCCGGACCATCCGCCGGTTCGCTGGCGGGCCGAGAAACTGGAGCAGGACGTCCTGGCCGAACTCGACCAGCTGCGGCTGCCGACCGAGGAGCTCCGCGACTGGTTCCGCGAGGCCCTGGTCAAGGCCTTCGCCGACGTGACCGACTATCACCGCCGCCAGATGCAGGCGGTCGACAAGCGGCGCGCCGATCTCAAGGGCCAGCAAGACCGGCTATTGAACGGCTACCTGAACGGTATCATCGACGAGTCCGTCTTCCAGACGAAGTCGGCGGAACTGAAGTGCCTGGAAACGGAAGTGCGCGAATCGGGAGAAGTGGCAGGCACGTTCGACCCGGCCCAGGGGCAGCGGGTGCTGGAGACGTTCGACTTCAGCCAGAAGGCGGCCGAGGAGTGGCGCGGTTCAAACAATGCCCGTCGTCGCGAGATCATCGAAGCGGTGAGTTTGAACCGCGCTGTGAGCGACGTAAGTCTTTGTGTCCAAAAGAGAAAGCCGTTCGACATTCTTGCCGAACGGCCTTCTTTTGTAGATGGTCGGGGTGACTGGATTTGAACCAGCGACCTCCGCGTCCCGAACGCGGCGCTCTAGCCAAACTGAGCCACACCCCGAAATTCAGGCACATTATAGCCGCTACCGCGGGTTTGTCAATCACGCCTTCGTCCTTTGCCCTTGTCGCCTCCACATTGGCCGCACGCACAGCCCCTAATCGTGCGGCTGTGGCCCGCGCGGGCATGGCGAGAATGCAACGTGGCTGCGAGGGTGCTGTAACCATAGCACGGTCAAAGCAATGCGACAGCAGCAAGGGCAATGGTCCGCGTAACTCGGCGGCAGGAGGTCATCTAGAGCACTTCACGATTGAGTGTAGCCACAAGACATAAACCAGCCCAACGCATCGGAGGCCGTAACGGTTTCCAAGGCGGCGG
>JAFGPY010000452.1 GCA_016935955.1 Planctomycetota bacterium | reverse complement strand
CCGCCGCCTTGGAAACCGTTACGGCCTCCGATGCGTTGGGCTGGTTTATGTCTTGTGGCTACACTCAATCGTGAAGTGCTCTAGCCAGGAAGAAGATGGTGCCGGAGGAGGGGGTCGAACCCTCACGAGGGGTGAACCTCACGGGATTTTGAATACGGGAACAGGCCCCGAAGAGGGTGCCGAGTCGGTGCCTGCATCCGAGACGCACCGCGATGTCGGTGACGGTCGCGAAGTGTCACAAGTTTCGACGGGACAAAGCTCTGCCGTCGACTCGCAAGACGCCGGAGAACCGTCCTCGGTGTCACACGATGAACAGGCGGGCACTGGCGATGAATGCACCCAGGACAAGCTCCTGGGCAAGCCACAGTACAAGCTGCCGGGAGCCGGGACCGAACTGCAGATGGTTCTCTACGCGTGGCCCAAGCTGCCGCGAGCAGTCCGAGCCGGCATCTTGGCCATGGTCAAGGCTTATACATGAGGATTAGCCTATCGCCGCCTCAACTCCCCGGCCATGTATCCGCGCAGACAGGGCAGAAATGGTAGCACAGAGGTTGAATTCCGGAGGACCGTCCACAAGTCGTCTCCGGCCTCGGCGTTCTCGCTGGCCCGCGAGGCTGCCGCAGCGCCACCGTCAATCGAATTCACTTGAGGTGGCGAACATCTTCGCCGCGGACGATGTAGACAACGTCCTCGGCGATGTTCACGGCGTGATCGGCGATGCGTTCGAATCCCCTTGCGGCAAGCACCAGGCCCAGGGCCCGGGTCGTCGTCCGGACGTCGTTGGCCATGTAGGTCAGCAGTTCGCGGAAGATCTGGTCGTTCAGCAAGTCGACCTGGTCGTCCTCGCGGATCACGGCCAGGCACTCGTCCGCTGATCCGGTGGTGAAGGCTGCCATGGCACGGTGAAGCATCCCCTCGGCGACGGACGCCATCCGCGGCAGGTCCACCAGCGGTTTCAGCGGCGGCTCCTCCAGCAACTTGAGGTTCTGGCACGCATGGCAGACGGAGATGGCCTGGTCGCCCACTCGCTCCAGTTCGGCGTTGATGCGAGTGATCATCAGCAGCACCCGCAGGTCGCCGGCCACGGGCGTGTGCACGCCGATGAGCCGCACCGTCTCGCTGTCGACCTGGCTCTGATAGGCGTCCATGTGCTTCTCGTCCTGCTCGATCTCCTCGATCAGGGCCGAATTGCGGTCCACAAGGACGGTGATCGTCTTGCGCGTCATGCCTTCGGCCAGTGCCGCCATGGCCAGAAGCTGCTGCTTCAACTTGGTCAGGTCATCGTCAAAACGCTTGGGCATGGGTCGTTCTCCAAACACGACACGACGGCAACCGGGTGAGCCGCAGCCTCCGCGACTATCCGTACCGCCCTTCGATGTACTCCTCGGTTCTCTTGTCCTTGGGATTGATGAAAAGCTCGGCCGTCAGGTTGTATTCCACCATGCGGCCGCTGAGCATGAAGACGCAATCGTCGCTCACGCGCCGGGCCTGGGCCATGTTGTGCGTGACGATAACGATGGTGTATCTCTCGCGCAGGTCCCTGAGCAGTTCCTCGATGCCCTCGGTGGCCTCGGCGTCCAGAGCCGAGCAGGGTTCGTCCATCAGCAGAATGTCCGGCTTCAGGGGCAACAGCCTCGCGATGCACAGTTTCTGCTGCTGTTCCAACTGCAGTTCAGTGGCCCGACTGCGCAGGCGATTCTTCACGGCATCCCAGAGGAAGACTTCGCGGAGGGCCTTCTCGACGGCCGCTTCCTCGTCGGCCTTCGACAGCTTCCGGTCGCCGGCGTGGATCTGGAGGCCGAACGCGACATTGTGGTAGATCGACAGCGGCAACGGGTTCGGCCGCTGGAAGACCATGCCCACGTCCTTGCGCAGTTCGATGAGCGACACGTCGGGGTCGAAGATGTTCTTGCCGCGAATCTGGATGCTGCCGGTGATTCGCACGTTCGGGAACCGCTCGTTCATACGGTTGAAGCATCGCAGCAGGGTGGTCTTGCCGCACCCCGAGGGGCCGATCAGGGCGGTGATCCGCCGCTGCAGGACGCACACCGACACATCGATCAAGGCCTGAAAGTCTCCGTACCAGAGATTCAGGTTCCTGGTGAAAATGCTGCATTGAGCCGTATGCGTCATGTCGACCATGTTGGCTTATCCGAAGACTCCGTGAACGTAGTCGTAGGTCAACTGGTTGCCCGGATCTTCCGAGAACATCATCTCGGTATCGCCCTCCTGGACGACTTGCCCTTCATTGATGAAGCAGGTCCGATCGCCCAGACGCCGCGCCTGTTGCACGAGGTTGGTGACCAGCACAATGGTCATGTTCTCCTTAAGCTGCAGCAGCACGTCCTCGATCCGCATGGTGGTCACCGGGTCAATGGCGATGGAGAACTCGTCCAGGCAGAGGATTTCCGGATCGTGCGACAAGGCTCGGGCGATGGTCAGCCGTTGCTGTTGCCCTCCGGAAAGCATGGTGCCCAGGGACTTCAGGCGATCCTTGACTTCGTCCCACAGTGCGGCTTGCCGCAGACACCGCTCGACGATCTGGTCGAGCTCGGTCCGGTTCCGCTGACCGCCCATCCTCGGGGCGTAGGCCACGTTGTCATAGATCGAAAGAGGCAATCCCACCGGCAGCGGGAAGACCATGCCGATTCGCCGGCGCAACTCGTACACGTCGCGGATACCCAGGACGTCCTGGCCGTCAATCAGCACCGTGCCCTGTGTCGAAGCCCCCGGCGTCAACTCGATGGTGCGGTTGACGCACTTGAGCAGCGTCGTCTTGCCCGAGTTGGCCGGCCCGATGATCGCGAAGATGCCGTTAGCCGGCACGCTGAACGAGACCTCGGACAGCACTTCCTTGCGACCGTATCGCACGGAGAGATCGCGAATGACGATCTTGTGGTTGTCGCCGTTCATGACTCTACCACTTCTTGCGAGACCGCAACCGCACGCGCAGGACGATGGCGGCGCTGTTGAAGACCAGAACGAAGCCCAGCAGCACCACGGCCGTCCCGTAGAGCTGCGCCTCCGGCACGCCGGGCACCTGCGTTGACAGCGTGAACACGTGGTACGACAAGGCCATGCACTGTTCATCCAGGCGATACGGGAACAGGTCGCCGCCAGCGACTTCCTTATAGAAGACCGCCCCGGTCAACATGACCGGCGCCGTCTCCCCGGCCGCGCGACAGACCGCCAGGATCACCCCCGTAAGGATGCCGCTGATGGAATTCGGCAAGACGATCGAACGAATGACCTGCCAGCGGCTGGCTCCCAGGTTCCAGCAGGCCTCGCGGAAGGCCTTGGGCACGGAAGACAAAGCTTCTTTTGTGGCCACGATGATCACCGGAAGGGTCATGATGGCCAGGGTCAGCGAGGCGGCCAGGACGCTCTTGCCCAGACCGGCGAAGAGGACAAACGCCCCTACCCCGAACAGGGCGTGAACGATACTCGGCACACCCGCCAGATTCACCACGGCCAGGTTGACAATCCGCGTGAACCAGTTCTCCCGCGCGAACTCGTTCAGGTAGATGCCCGCCAGCACGCCGACTGGCGCCGCCGCGAGCAGCGAGAACACCACCAGGTAGACCGTGCCGACAAGGGCCGGCCAGATGCCCCCCTCACGCATCCCGTTGGTCGGCGACTGGACGATGAAGTCCCATGACAGCACCGGCAGTGCCCGCACCAGCAGGTAGCCCAGAATGAGCACCAGCGGAATCAGGATGATAACGGCCATGGCTCCGAAGACGAGGTCGGCGATTCTCTGGTTGCGGAGTTTGCGTCGCGTGTGGCGCGTGGCCGTGAAGAGCCGCGCGACCTCCGCCGCGGCCGCCTCGTCCAGCCCGTCCCACGGCCCTTGGGGCTCTGGCATTGTCGATTCGAGGATGTGCGGTGATCGGCTCATTTCTTGTTCCGGATGCCCTTGACGATCAGGTCCGCCGTCAGGTTGATCAGGAAAGTGATGGCGAACAGCACCACGCCGATGACGAACAGTGCCTGGTAGTGGTGGGCTTCCGCGGGGTACGTGCCATTGGCCAGCGGCTCGATGCGCGGGGCCTCGCCCAGTTCGGCGGTGATCGTCGAGGTCAGCGTCTGAATGGCCTCGAGCGGATGGAAGAACGGCGCCTTGCCGTCAAACGGAACGTTGATCGAGTTGCCCGTGGCCATCAGCACGGCCATGGTCTCGCCGATGGCCCGGCCGACGCCCAGCAGCACGGCCGCCAACAGGCCGTTCTTTCCCGCCGGGAAGATGACGCGATACACAATCTGCCAGCGCGTGGCCCCCAGGGCCTCCGCCGCCTCGCGAAACGTATCGGGCACCGCCCGGATGGCATCTTCGGCAATCGAGACCACCACGGGCACACTCATCAGACCCACCACGAGCCCGCCATTGAGCACGTTGAGCCCGATGGGTGCCCCGGTGGCCCACTGAATGATCGGGCCGACGACCATCATGGCGATGAATCCCCAGACGATCGACGGGATGGCCGCCAACATCTCGATCATGATCTTCAGCGCCTCGCGCGTCTTCCTGCCGCAGACCTCCGAGATGAACACGGCCGTGCCCAACCCGAACGGCACCGCAAAGACCATGGCCAACAGCGTCACGCACCCCGTGCCGATGATCATGGCCAGGATACCGAACCGCTTGTCGGTCTCGGCCGTGGGGTCCCAGATCTTGGTCAGGAAGAACTCGTGGGCGTCGAAGCCGTCGAGAAGGAACGGATAGCCTTCACGAAAGACAAAGAAGAAGATGCCGAAGACGAAAAGAATGGCACTGATGCCACAGAGGGTGATCAGGGCGACGATGGTTCGCTCGCTCAGCGACTGCCACAGCCGCCGGGCGGCCGAGCGATGCTGGCGGCCTTCGGTCCGCGCAGCGCCTTGGGTCCCTGTTGATCGCTGCGGCTGCAGTGCGGGATCATTGTCTGGCGGCACGTCCTGGCTCCGGGAACGTAAGCATCATTACTGGACGCTCTTCAAATCGTCCACCGCAATGTAGCCGGCCTTCCTGACGATGTCCTGACCGGCCGGCGAGAGGATCCAGTCGATGTACTTCTTGACTTCGCCCTGGGCCTGGCCCAATGTGTAGATGTTCAACGTCCGGGCCAGGGCATAGTGCTTGTCCCTGACGTTCTCCAGCGTCGGAGCATAGGCAGGCTCCCCTTTCTTGGCCGACAGATTCACGAACTTCACGTCGTCGGTCTTGTAGCCCATGCCACTGTAGCCGATGGCCCCAAGGGTCTTGCCCACCAGGTCCACCACATCCTTTGACCCGGCCATGCTCGGCATGCCCGATCGAAACCGTTTCTTGTTCAGCACGTGCTCCCGGAAGAAAGCGTACGTTCCCGAGCTGTTCTGCCGGCTCACCACGACGATCTCGTCCGGCGACACCGTGATCCCCAACTGCGACCACTTGGTCAGGTGGCCATCCTCGCCGTAGATTCCGGCAAGGTCGGCCATGGTGAGTTCCTGAACTGGATTGTCCTTATGGGCGTAAATGGCAATGGCGTCGTAGCCCACGACAACTTCCACCGGGTCCTTGCCGGTGTTCTTCCGGGTCTGCTCCCTTTCCGACTCGGTCATGTCCCGGCTGGCATTAGCGATGGTCACCAGGCCCTTCATCAGGTTGCTGATGCCCACGCCCGAGCCGCCGCCCGAGACCTCGACCGACACCGTGGGTTCGACCTTGCGGTACTCCTCGGCCCACATCTGGGCCAGGTTCACCATCGTGTCCGACCCGCAGTTCTGGATGACCGTCGAGGCTTTCTCCTTGGCCTGCGATCCGCCGCTGCCGGCGGTCGCACCCAGTTCCTTCTCGCCCTGGGATTTGCCGCAACCGGCCACCCCTGCAAAAACCACTATGGCGGCCATCAGGGCGGCCGCCGTGGCGACCCTGCAAAGCACCGTCTTGGCTCGTTCCATACCCGCGCCTCCTTCTTGCTCCGTGTCCACGTTCGTGATTCCTTCGAGCAGCTGGGAATGATACCTTGAGCGGCCGCCGGACGCGTTAGGTTTGTGTTAAGAATTAACCGGCGATGTGGTTCCCGTTTGGTTTTCGCTCAAATTGCGTCAATTTGTGGCGAAGCGGCCGGCACGCCCCGTGCCCAAATGGCTTATATACACCGCAGACCGCAGTGCCGGCAAAGACGCTGAATTCAACTACTCTGTCGCACAGGCGCCGGGCAGGTGGATGGTAAAGGTACTCCCCTGCCCCGGGGTACTGACGAGGGAGACGCGGCCGCCGTGGGCCTGGGCAATGTGCTTGACGATGGCCAGCCCCAGACCGGTGCCGCCAAGGCTTCGGCTGCGGGCCTTGTCAACGCGGTAGAAGCGTTCGAAGATCCGCCCCTGGTGCTCGTGAGGGATGCCGCAACCGTGGTCGACGACGTCGATGATCAGGTCGTCGCCACTCGGGGCGGCCCGGACGGCAACGCTTTGTCCCGGCTCGCTGTATTTGACGGCGTTGTCCAGCAGGTTTGACAGGGCCTGTTCGATGAGCTGCGAGTTGACCCGCGCCCTGAGTGGCGACGGGCACTCGACGGTCACCGTGATCTGCCGCTCGGCGGCTTTGGCCTGGCAGAGGGTGACAGCCGCCTGGATGACGTCGCGAAAATCGACTGCGCCGACCTCGACCTCGCCCTTCTCGCCTTCCTGCTGAAGCCTCGACAGGCTCAGCAGGTCGTCGATGATGGCACTGAGGCGATCGGCCTGGCGAGCAATGATGCCCAGGAAGCGGTCGGCGTTCTCGCGGTCGGCGATGGCTCCCTCACGAAGTGTCTCTACGAAGCCCTGGATCGACGTGATCGGCGTCTTCAACTCGTGGGAGACGTTGGCCACGAAGTCGCGTCGCACGCCTTCGAGGTGCCGCAGGTGCGTCACGTCGCGGAGCATGAGCAGCACGCCGATCTCCTGATCGTCGGCGTCGCGGAGCACGCTGCCGTGGACTTCCAGCCGTTTCAGGCCGGTGCCAGAGCCGACGGCCAACTCCGTCTCACCGGACTCCCGCCAGACCCAGATCCGGTGGGCGAAGTCCCGCAGCTCGGGGTCGCCGATCGTCTCCGACAGCTTGCGCCCCTGTACCGACGAGGCGTCGACGATCGAGAACATGGCGGCCGCCGCCTCGTTGATGCTGATGATCCGTTGGTCGCCGTCGACGGCCAGGACGCCCTCGGTCATGCTCGACAGGACGGCGGCCAGTTCCCGCTGCTGCCGCGTGACGGTGCGAATACGGCGGTCGAGCTGATCGGCCATCGTGTTGAGGGCCTCGGCCAGACCGCTGACCTCGTCGGTATCCTGGTCCGTTGACAGCTTGTGCGAAAAGTTGCCCTGGGCGAAGAACTCGGCGCTCTGGCGCATCTCTCCCAGCGGCCTGCTGATGCGGTAGCTGATGACCAGGGCCAGCAGGGCCGTCATGGCCGCCACGGTCGCCACGCCGATAATGATACCGTGAGTCAGCGAAGCCATCGTATCAGCCAGCTCCGTCAGCGGTAGCGAGGTCCGGATGACGGCCACGATGTCCCCGTCCTGCTTCAGGGGGGTAGCCACGTAGAGCATGTCGATGCGCAGCGTGGGACTGAGCCGTGTCTGCTGGCCGACCTGGCCACCGTAGGCCGCCTGAATCTCGGGGCGATCCTTGTGCAATTCCATGTCCAGGGGATTCTTCTCGGAATCGCCGACGACGCGGCCGTCGCAGAGGATGACGGTGATGCGGGCCTCGGCCTTCTCCCCCAGACGGTCGACCAGCGGCTCGACCACTTCGACGATGCGTCGCGTCTCCTCGTCGGTGGGGTGCGTGATGTCGGCGACATCAACCGTCATCAGTGCAGCGCGGACAGGCTGCTCGATCAGCCGCGCAATACGCGTCAGTTCGCTTGCCTTGGCAGGCTTATAGAAGGGTTCGACGCGGAACACGGCATTGCCGCCGATGGCCAGCGAGCACAGAAGGATGACGATCAAGTACGTCCAGTAGAGCTTCCAGACGAGTCGCCGCTTTGTCATGGGTGAAAATCCTTGAATTGATAACCGACCCCGCAAACGGTCTCGACATACTTGCCGAGGGGACAAGCTTGCGCCTCGGGCTGACCACGTGTACGTCTGAGGAGCGCACCGCAACAGCAGTGTCCTCACCCGCGCTCAATCGAGATTGTGTGATCGCGCGAAGAGCGGCCAGTATCGCCCGGAGATGACTATACGCAGAGGCGGGACGGTACGCAAGCAGCTTTGTCCTGTGATCAGACAGGCGTGCGTTGCCGAGCGGTCATCCGGGATCGTTCGTCGGCGCCCGACAGCAGTCGGGGCCTTGAATGTAGGAGCACGTTCTGGAGGCCGCCAGCGCCCCGAGGACCGGTGCCGCCAGATAGATCCACAGGTGGTCCAGCCGCCAGGCCATCAGGGCGGGGCCGAGGCTTCGTGCCGGGTTCATCGACGCCCCACTTACAGGACCGCCGAAGAGGGCCTCCAGAGCGATGGTGCCTCCGACCGCGACACCGGCCATGATTCCCTTCTCCATGGCGCCGGTAGAGACGTTCAGGATCACGACCATCAGCAGAAAGGTCAGCACGACCTCCAGCAGAAAGGACTGCCAGGGCACACCGGCCGGCACGGTGGTGCCGAGCGTGGCACTGTCAGGGAACAGCACCCGCAGCAAAGCGGCTCCGGCCACGGCACCAAGGCACTGGGCCAGAACATAGCGCGGCACCAGGCCGATCCGCAATCGTCGGGCGGCCCAGAAGCCCAGCGTCACCGCCGGATTCAGGTGCGCCCCGCTGACATTCCCGACCGAGTAGATCATCGCCATGACCACAAGGCCGAATACGAGCGACACGCCGACGTGCCCCAAAGCGCCCGTGGCGTCGTTGACAACAACCGCACCGCACCCGGCGAAGACCAGGGCAAAGGTGCCCATCGCCTCGGCGACGTACGTTCGCATGCGAACCTCCACATTGCAGCGTGCACCCCGTTACTCTAGCAGGTCACGGGCTCGGCGGCCAGAGTCCAGATGGGCCCGGTCGGCTGGGAACGTCCCAAACGGAAGGCCTGTGCCTCTCCGATGGCGCGCGAGTTGAGCAACGAGAGCCACCTGCCGTCACCTCGCGCTCGCAACAGGTTCGGGCTCGTCGAACAGGTTCTCCGCGGGAACACTGGACCGCGACGGGACGGCGCGGGATGCCTGGACCAGGCCGGTGCGATCTCTCAGGCTGCCGTGCCAGAGCTCGAACTCGTGGCGGCCGTAGCCCTCGCGAGGATTGTAGACGACGACGTAGCTCATGACCTTCCAGGCCGAGAAGCGGCTGTTGTCGCCTGAGGCGAGCGACTTCTCCCAGACGGTCCGCCACGTGCCGGTGTTCAGGTAGAACCGTTCGTCGGCGTCGGCGTGATCGAACGAGCCGATCGGTGCGCTGGCGACCTCGTGGGTGTGGCCGTAGACGACCAGTCGCGGCCGCCGTCCGTCGGGAGTCCGTTCCGCGGCGGCGCATTCGGCGTAGCCGGCGTTCTCGGAGGCGGTGCGGTTGCGGGCCAGTTGCCACATGGCCCACAGCCGCTGGCCTCGCTGGGTCCAAGCGTCCACCACCTTCATGTCGTTGCGCCACAGGCGGCGGACGAGGAACCTCAGGTACTGCCTCCGCGGCCACGACAGGTGGTCGGCCAGTTGCCGCAGGGCCGGGTCCCTCAGGAAGTGCTCGGCGCAGCGGGCCATCGCCGCCCGGGCCGCCAGGCGGAACCGCCGGTCGGTGCGACCGAGGTCGCGCATCACGCCGCCGATCCAAGCCGCCGCCTGGCTGTAGGGCCGCACGTTGTCGATCTCCTTCAGGTGGCGGACGATCCGGTCGGCCGAGGGATGGTCGGCCAACTCGCGGGCCATCTCGATCGGGAAGCGGTTCAGCAACTCGACGACGATGGCGTCGCCGACACTCGAAGCGTCGAGTCCGGCGGCGCGGTCGCGGTTCAGCCCGTCGAAGATGTCGCCGTGGCGGGCGAGCAGGTCGTATTGGCCGCGCGGCGAATGGAACACTTCGGGGAATCCGTGGCGGACGTAGCGGCTGTGCAGGTCGAGGCGGCCGGCGACGAGCCGTCGCGTTGACGCGTAACGGTTGATGAGCCAGTCGTGGTTGCCCACGACGTAGTCGAGCGAAACGTCGGACCGCGACAGGCGGCATCGCGAACTGACGCGACGCGGGATGTCGCACAGGTGGTCGAAGGCCTGGCGGTTGGCCCGGAGGATGGCGGCCGTGATCTCAGCGACGATGGCCTGCTGCCTGGCGCTGGGCGGGCTCCAGGGCCGGACGCCGTCAGCGGCGCGGTTCCAGAGGCTGCTGCGGAGCAGGTCGAGCCCGTCGCCCAGCAGCACCAGGCGCACCTCGTCGGCCCGGCGCTTGCGGGCAAGTTCGGCCACCTGGTCGGCGAACAGGTCAAAGGCTTCCTGGTTGATCGTCTCGCCGGAAGTTCCATCGGTAAGGTGGATGTCACTGAAAAGCACCAGCATAGTCATCTCTCTCGTACGGCGCCGTTTACCATCATTGTCGGCTTCGTGCGTTACCTTTTCGTGAGGCCTGCGTTGTTTCCTCACTAAGGTCCGCACAGAAACGCCGTCCCCGGATTCCCCGCCCTCACGTCCCTCGTTGACCCGGAGACTAACGCCGAACTCGTCCAAGCCGAGCGCCGTCGACACCGCCTGCTAATTCTGCGCGGGCATACTTGCGTGCCGGGCGGACAAGCGACACGACCGGTTCTCAAGGAGGTCACCGGGTAAACGGGAGAGAAAGGAGGCCGGGTGAGACGGAGTTAGTGGAAAGCAGATGCAACGCTAACTGGACGTGCACATTCTTGGGACATACTTCACACGGAGTGAGGAGGGTCCCATCCGACAATAGGCGATTCGGCAACTCAGGCTCTGCCCTCGAGGGGAAGACAGAGCGCACGGGGTTCCGGATCGCGACCAGTGGAAGTCCATGAACCCCAGTGAGGAAAGAGACCATGAAAATCAAGGCAAGTGCGATCATTGCAGCATCGCTGTTGGCGCTGGTCGCCCAGTCGGCCGGCGCCGCAGTGGTGGGCTACCTGAAGGCGACGGTGCCCGCCAACGCGGACGTGCGGCTCAGCATTCCGCTGAACCAGGTGGAACACGGGACGTTCACCGCAGCTTCCGTCGACGCTCCGAACAGCACGTTGACCGTCGACGGCGACCCGTTCGCCGAGGACGAGTGGGCCGGCGCCTACTACGTGCGGTTCATCACCGGCGACGGTGAGGGCCTCTGGAGCACGATCGTCGGCAACGGCACGGGCGACCTCGTCCTGAGCGACACGGACGTGCTCAGCCACGTCAGCGCGACCGACACGTTTCGCATCTACAAGCACCACACCTTGGGCAGCCTCCTCCCGGCCGGCCTGAAGGGCGTTTCGTTCAACGCTGACACGACCATCCTGCTGTTCGTCAACAACCGGCTGAACATGCAGCAGAACCCGTCGGCGGCCCGCGTGGCCTACTGGAACGATGACGACGTGGCCGACGACGGCCAGGTGTGGGAAGGCTTCGGCGTCGACAACGACACGATCATCGCCCCTGAGACGACGTTCATCATCCGCAACGACTCGGACGACGAGTTGGCCGTGATCATGCCCGGCAACGTGCCGGACTACTCGGTCAGCCTGCTGGTGGCCGACGACGGCGACCTGAACATCGGCTCCGGTTATCCGGTGGCGATCAAGCTGAAGGACGCCGGCCTAGGCGGCGAGGACCGCGCGGTGCTGTTCTATGAGAACGGCACGGCCGGTTTCGACAAGTCGGCATGGCGGACGGCTTACTACGACGAAGAGGAAGATTCCCTTTGGGGCGGTTACATGGTCGACGGCGACCAGCTCATCAATCCCGGTGAGACCATCACGCTTCGCCTGCCCAGCGGCGACACGGGCACGAAGGTGACCATTCCCATGCCTTACGCTCTTCCGTAAGGCAATCCACGGAAAGCCAAAAACAAAGACAGAAGAAAAGGAACCCTGCAATGAAGAAAACTCTGACGATTACCCTTGTTGTGGCCCTCATGGCCGTGTCCGCCCAGGCGTCCGTCACTTTCTCTCCGGCACTGCGTTACGGCATGGACGAGTCCGGCGTGAAGATCGCCGACGGCACGGTGGTCATGCTTCTGGATATTGACGGCGACGGCATGAATGGCACGCCGTATGACGCGCAGCCGAGTGGCGACACCTCGTCGAGCTGGCTGTGGGACTCGGACGATTATCTGCTCTACGTCGGCGGTATCGGATTGCACGCGGTCGGCACGACCAGCGCCGGCAAGGCCTATCCGTTCGCCCAGGTGAACACGTCGGACATCCCGGGTTACACGCCTCTGGTGGACACCTGTTGGGTATTGTGGTTTGACCTGCCTTACAACGATGCCGCCACCGGCCCCGGCGCCGGCGTGGCCTACGGCGCCGCCAACGCGGGTGTGGCCCCGAACGACGGCGGCACGCTGACCGGCAACGTCGGCGGCAACGCCACGATGGGGACGACGGCCATTCCGGAGCCGGCGACCATGGGTCTGCTGGGTCTGGGTCTGATCGGACTGTTTGCCAAGCGCCGCAATGGCGGCAACGCGTAAGCCGCACAGGCTTGTTTTCTCTGAACTGAAACACGACACGAAATGGAGTTAAAACCATGAGAACTACGAAGATTGCGGCAGTTTTGAGTGCCCTTCTGGCCTTGGTCCTGGGCGGCGTCGCGCAGGCAGCCACGGTCGCGGTCAGCAGCGACATCTCCGGGTCGGTGACCTGGACCTCGAACAACACCTACCAGTTGAAGAAGCAGATTTACGTCCTGCCGGGCGCGACGTTGACGATCCAGGCCGGCACGGTCGTCAAGAGCCTCGTGGCCGACCAGGGCAGCCTGGCCGTCTGCCGCGGCGCGAAGATCTACGTCAAGGGCACCAAGGACGCCCCGGTGATCATGACCTCGTCGAACGACACCATGACGAGCTGGCACGAGGGCTGCAACGAGTGGGGCAACCTGACGATCATGGGCGACGCCTACATTTCCGCGTCGCACTACGGCGGCAGCCCCGTCATTGTGCTGGGCCGGGCCAACAGCAAGACGTTTGACGCCCTGAACCAGAAGCAGATGGAAGGTCTGACGGCCTCCGGCTCGAGCGACACCAAGGTGCTCTACGGCGGCGGCAACGACGATGACGACAGCGGCTCGATCAGTTACCTGTCACTTCGTTACGGCGGCAAGGTGATCGGGCTGGCCAACGAGTTGAACGGTCTGTCGCTGGGCGGCATCGGCCGCGAGACCGACATCCACCACGTCGAGGTCATTAACAACGTCGACGACGGCGTGGAGATCTGGGGCGGCACGGTCAACCTGAAGTACGTCAGCATCTGGAACGTCGGCGACGACAGCTTCGACGTGGACGAGGGCTGGCGCGGCAAGGCCCAGTTCCTCCTGATCGTCCAGGGCTACAGCACCGACGCCGCGCAGGGTTCGGGCGTGGGCGACAACTGCTTCGAGGCCGACGGCGCCGAGGACAGCGACGCGGTGCCGGTCACCACGACGGCGATCTACAACGCGACGGTCATCGGCCAGCCGGTGGATGGAGACCACGGGACGGCCTGGCGTGACAACGCCCGGGTCCAGTACCGCAACTGCGTCTTCATGAACCTCGGCGAGGCCCTCGTGAAGAACGACAACAGCGACGGCGACGGGGCCAACGGCTACGGGTACAACGGCACGCTTTCGTGGGCCTCCACGTGGACGACGGCCTCCAGCGCCAACCCGCCGCACTACCAGGCCCAGGTGGACGGTTACCTGGCGGAGATCACCGACAGCGTGTTCTACCAGAACCTCTACGCCTCGGCCTACACGGAGTCGACGAGCCGCGGCGTGCACCAGGCCGGCAAGAACAACGTGACGGCGAGCACCCAGCCCATCCAGTACATCAACCGCGCCGCCCCGGTCACTCGCGGCGGCAAGACGATGATCCGCGTGACGAGCCTGAATCCGTGTGCGGCCAACGACGCGGTGACGAGCGTCAAGACGGCGCCGGCCGACGGCTTCTTCACGCCGGCTCCGTTCCGCGGCGCCTTCAGCGCCACGAACAACTGGCTCGAAG
Source organism: Planctomycetota bacterium (assembly GCA_016935955.1). Next base: position 11,544 of record JAFGPY010000452.1, on the reverse strand, counting down.
GCTGGACGGCGACGGATGCCTACGGCATGACGGTGACAACGATGAACACCGAGGATCCGCCGGCCGCGCCGGCGGTGACCTACTCGATCTTCTTCCCGACCGTCAGTGGCACGGTCTACACGATCGAGGAATCGACGGACCTGCAGAACTGGACGCCGATCGGCTGCCTGGTGGGCACGGGCGGCACGATGTCGGTGACGGACCTGACGCCGGTTGAGGCGGGCAAGTTCTACCGCGTGATCAACCAGTAAGGTCCCGCAGCAGACGACGGAGACGGAGAAGTCACGGTTGGGAACAGCGATCTGGTGGCAGGTGTGGACCCCTGCATCCTGCCATCAGATCGTCTTCTGAAGAGAGGCCCCTGATGACTGCCAGGTTAGAGAAGTTTGGACTTCCGCTGTTGCTTGTTACCACTGCGTTGTGTGCCGCCGGCTGCACCGGTCAGGCCGGGCGGGACTCGTCTGCACAGGCCGCACACAACAGTGCGACCTGTGCGGACAAGCCCCTTGCCACTTTTCGGGCGGAGTTGCTGGCCCTGGCTTTTCGCACGGCGACGGCCATTCCGACGGACCCGCACATCAAGGACCGTTGCCGGGCGCAGGAAGGCGTTGTCGTGACGTGCCTGGAGCTCGACCAAGGGCAGCGGGCTCGCGGCTACATCGGCAGAATCGACAACTGGCGTCGCGGCGCCGCGTACGCCGATCTGGCGTCGTACTTCGCCCTCCGGGGCTGCGACGCCCAGGCCCGCCAGTGTGTGCACGCGGCCACCGAAGTCTGCAAGATCACCGAGGATTGGCGGCGCGACCGCATCCGGATCAAGATCGCCCAGGCCCACCTTCTGCTCGGGGACGAGGCGGAAGCATCGCGGTTTGAGAAGAGCGTCGACGTCGAGAACGAACAAGGCAAGCTGGCCGCCGCGAGAATCATGAAATGCAACGAGAAAGATTTCGACGCCTGCCTGCGTGCCATGGACGAACTGCTGGCCGTGGGCAGCTTCGACGTGACGACGAACACGCTGACGTCCTACACGGAGCTGTTCAGTCGCGTTTACAGCGATGAGGCCCGGCGGACGACGATCGAGGAACGGATCAAGGCCTCCTCGGCCAAACTACCGCTCGAGGTGCGGCTGAACCTGTTGCTGAAGCTGGCCGAGCACGCACTGGCCCACGACGATCGGGTCAAGGCCCTGGCACTGGTGAACGAGGCCCAGGCGGCGGCCGACGGTTCGAGTTGGCCGCTGCGTTACGGGATACCGATGATGGGTCGCCTTGCGGCGATGCGCGGGCGGGCGGGCGAGACGGCCCAGGCCCGGACCGAGGCGGACGCGGCCCTGGCGATCTTCGACGAACGACGCGAGCAGATTGTCAGCATCGATCGGGCCGGCATCCTTCGTCCCATCGCCGAGGCGTACCAGGCGTTGGGCAACACGGAGCGAGCCCTGGCGGTCTATGGTCGCGCGGTCGAGGAGGGAACGGAGAACCCGAACTCTCGGCCGCGCGCGGAAGACCTGTGCGCCACCTGCTGCTCCATGGCTCTGAACGGAGTTGAGCCCGACGCGGCCCTGTGGAGGCGAATCCGTCAGATCAGCGAGGGACTAGGACAACCATGGTGAAGCGGTTGGCGCCCTGCTGGGTCGTCGTGGGAGTGATGCTGAGCGCCGTTGCGACCGCTGCCGGTCAGCAGGCCGGCTCCATTCGGGGCATGGTCTACGACAAGGATTTCGACGCCCCCCTGGCCCTGGCCCAGGTGACGATCGCCGAAACCGGCGAGAAGGTCACGGCCACGGACCAGGGCAACTACGTGTTCCCCGAGGTGCCGCCAGGGACGTACACGCTGGTGTTCTCGAAGGAAGGTTACACCCGCCAGGTGAAGGCCGACGTGGTGGTGCAGGCCGGGCAAGTGACCGAAGTCGACGGCTGGCTCTCGGGCGAGTTCACGGAGATGGAGGAGTTCGTCGTCCAGGATCTCCAGGTCGGGGGCGGGGAAGCGGCGTTGCTGGACTTGCGTGTGGAGAGCCCGGCGCTGATGGACTCGATCAGCAGCGACCTGATGAGCAAGGCTGGACTCGGCGATGCGGCCAGCGCCCTGAAACTGGTGCCGGGGGCCACGGTGCAGGAGGGCAAGTACGCGGTGATTCGTGGCCTGCCGGACCGCTACGTGAACTCGCAGATGAACGGCGTGCGACTGCCGACGGCCGACGTGGACAAGCGGGCCGTGCAGCTTGACCAGTTCCCCAGCGACGTGATCGAGAGCGTTCGCGTCAGCAAGACCTTTACGCCTGACCAGCAGGGCGACGCCTCGGGTGGCGCGGTGAACGTGATCCTGAAGGGCATCCCGAACGAGACGGTCCTGAAGCTGGGCGGCAAGTACAGCCACAACACCCAGGTCAAGCACATGCACGAGTTCCTGAGCTACAAGCGCGGCGGCGTGACGATGCTGGGCAGGGAGGACACGCGAGGGATCCCCTTGGGCAGCGACAGCTTCACGGGGGCGCTCGGCGTGTCGCGGGAAGAGTCGCCGGTGGACTATGACTGGTCGCTGACGGCCGGCGGCAAGCGGTCGCTGATCGAGGACGTGAAGGTGGGCGGCCTGATGAACTTCTTCTACAAGCGTGACAGCTTCTTCTACGACCGGGGCCTCGACGATTCGTTCTGGGTGGAGAATCCCGGCGATCCGCTGACACCGCAGAAGCACCAGATCGCGGGCGACGAGGACTTCAAGACGGCGCTGTGGGACATCGTCAAGGGCAAGCAGGAGGTGCAATGGGGAAGCCTGCTGACGGCCGGCATCGAAGGCGCCGGGCAGTCGCTCGCCGCCACCTACATGTACACGCGCATTGCCGAGGACACGGCGATCCTGGCCGAGAACACGCGCGGCAAGGAGTACTACTTCCCCAAGGACTACAGCCGCAACGACTCGTTCCATGAAGGCAACGTGAAGCAAGACATGTCGCCGTACCTGCGGACCGAGACGCTGAAGTACTCGGAGCGGATCACGGAGACGTTCCAGATACGCGGCACGCACAAGGCTCCGATAGGCGAGACGGGATTCGACCGCGTGCTTATGATTCTGCCCCCGGAGGCCGACTGGACATTTGCCCACAGCACGGCCCGGCTGTACGAGCCGGACAAGCGGCAGTTCGGGTCGATGTGGTGGCCGAAGGTCTACAAGCCGGGCTTTCCGCCGTGGGTCATGCCGTTCGAGACCGAGGAGGTCCACCGGCCCTATAAGCCCAGCGCCAACTTCACCCTGGGCAACGTGCAGCGCGTCTGGAAGGAGATCAAGGAGGAGAGCGACCAGTACTCGTTCAACCTGAAGTTTCCGTTCCGGCAGTGGACCGAGACGGAGGGCTACGTGAAGGTCGGCCGGTTCAACGACGTGGTGGAGCGGACCTACGACCAGGAGTCGTTCAGCAACTTTAACGACAATGCGGCGCAGTACGAGGGCCCGTGGGAGGAGTTCTGGAGCGCGCATTTCCCGTGGGAAGAGCACCCGATGACGGGCGCCGAGATCGACGTGGACTATCGCGGCCACCAGAAGATCACCGCCTGGTACTGGATGACGGACTTTCCGATCTGCAAGCAATTCAAGGTCATCTGGGGGTCGCGTTTCGAGAAGACGGCCTTGAGCATCAAGAACGAGGCCGAAGAGGACGTGACCTGGGTGCCGCTGGACGGCGTGGGCATCGTCAAGCTCGAGGGCGACGAGGCCGACGTGAACTTCAAGCGGCGCGATATGTTAGGGTCGATCGGCGGCGAACTGAAGCCGATCGAGCAGATCTCGCTTCGCGGGACGTTCGCCCACACCGTGGCCCGGCAGACCTTCAAGGAACTGACGCCCATCCAACAGATGGAGTTCCTCGGGGCCGACATCTTCATCGGCAACCCCGGCCTCCAGATGAGCCACCTGCGGAACTGGGACCTGCGGCTGGACTACACGCCGTACAAGGGCGGCCTGATCTCGGCCTCGTACTTCAAGAAGGACATCAAGGACCCGATCGAGTATGTGCAGCGGAATGCGGGATTCACTTACACGATGCCGGTCAACTACCCGGACGGCACGCTGCACGGCTGGGAGTTCGAGGTTCGCCAGGACTTGGGGCATCTTTGGTCGCCGCTTAGGGGATTGTCGATCGGCGGCAATACGACGCTGATCAACTCCGAGGTGACGCTGCCGGAGGACGAGGCGGAGCAGTTCGAGGACCTGGACGTGCCGATGCCGACGCGCGAGATGGTCAACGCGCCGAAGTACCTCTACAACATCTTCGTGACCTACAACATCGAGAAGACCGGCACGGAACTGGCGGCCTTCTACACGGTCAAGGGCGACACGCTGGTGGCCGGGGCCGGGCAGTCGGGCGGCAACTTCGTGCCGAACGTCTACGCCATGGAGCACGACACGCTCAACGTCAGCGTGACTCAGGGCCTGGGCAAGTACCTGAAGCTGAAGTTCCAAGCCAAGAACCTGACCAATCCCCACATCCGGACGGAATACCGCAGCGACTATGTGGTGGGCCAGAAGACGCGCACCAACTATCAGGAGGGGGTTGATCTTTCGATCGGACTGTACGCCGAGTTCACCTTCTGAGCGGCAGGGCCGCACGGCGAACCGGCAAACCACCAAGCCAGTGGAGCAAGGGACATGAAACGACAATCAGACTGCCGGCGGGCCGGTCGATCCGCCATGGTTCTAGGCCACGGCGTTGCGGCCGCGGGGATACTGGTGCTGGGTCTGGTGGGACTGGGTCTGGCGACCGCAGCAACGCCGGCCGGCGCGGGCGCGGACGTGGACGAAACACGCACGGTGCTCGAGAAGTGGGTTGAGACGCGTCGCGTGATCGCCGAGACGCAGCGCGAGTGGGCTGTCGGCTGCGAGACGCTCAACGACCAGATCGGCCTGCTGGAGCAGGGGATCAAAGGCATCCGCGACAAGATCGCCGAGGCCCAGAAGAACATCACGGAGGCCGACAAAAGCCGCGAGGCCCTGGTGGCCGAGAACGATCAGCTCAAGACCACCGCGGCCGCGCTGGCCGAGGCGGTGACCGGGCTTGAGGCGAGGATGAAGGCCTTGCTGCCGCGACTGCCGGACAAGTTCCGCGACCACGTGTCGGAGTTGACCGCGCGGTTGCCGGAAGACCAGGAAAAGGCCGACAAGATGTCGCTGTCGGTCCGCTTCCAGAACGTCGTCGGTGTTCTGAACGAGGCCAACAAGTTCAACCGCCAGATCACCGTGGAGCCGGAGGTGCGGACGTTCCCCGACGGCACGCAGGTGGCCGTGACAACGATGTATCTGGGGGTGGGTCAGGCCTACTACGTCAGCGCTAATGCAGCGGTGGCGGGCTTCGGCACGATCGGCGACGAGGGCTGGATCTGGACACCGGCCAACGAGATCGGGCCGCAGGTGGCCCAGGCCATCGCCATCCTGAAAAACGAACAGGTAGCCTCCTTCGTGAAGCTGCCGATCACGATCAAGTAACCGGGAAGGTCATCGACTATGAAACTCAGCATCAGCACTGTCGTTCTCACGCTTGCCCTTGCTGCCACGGGGACTGCCGCTCTCGGGCAGAATCAGGCGACCGCGCCGTCGCAGGAGTCCGGCGAGGCGTCCGGGCAGGCACCGGCCGCGACCGCGGCAGCCGATAACCAGGACCAGAGCAAGACAGTGGCCTTTCAGGAGGCCTCCACGACGGCCAGGCGACAGCTCGATGAGAGTCTGGCGGAACTGGCCGCACTGAACGAGCGCATTGCCGCCGAGAAGGTGCCGCTGGCCCGAAAGCTCAACGATCTGGAGGCCGAGCTGATCAGCGCCCGGCAGGAGTACCAGAACGTCACGCGGCTCCTGGACACCCGTACGCTGGACCTGACAAACCTGCGCAAGATTATCGACGCTCACAAGGAAGAGGCCTCGTACCTGTCGAACCTGCTGGCCGAGTACATTCGCAACTTCGAGTCGCGGCTGCACATCGTGGAGCTGCAGCGGTACCGCCAGCCGCTGGAGGCTGCCACGCAGGCCCCCGGCAACACCAACCTAACCGAGCGGCAGGTGTTCGACGCTCAGCTTGGCCTGCTCCAGATGTCACTCGACCGGCTCGACGACGCCCTTGGCGGCACGCGGTTCAAGGGACGCGCGGTCGGTGACGCCTCCCTGGTCAAGCCCGGCTCGTTCGCCCTGGTGGGTCCGGCGGCTCTGTTCCAGAGCGACGACGAGAAGAGCATCGGCACAGCCGAACAGGGGCTCGGGTCACTCGAGCCGACGATCGTGGCTTTCGGCGATCCGGCCGACGCGGAGGCCGCGGCCCAGTTGGTCGTGTCGGGCCAGGGACAGTTTCCGCTCGACCCCACCCTGGGCAACGCCCACAAGGTCGAGTCGACGCGCGAGACGCTCGTCGAGCACGTCCGCAAGGGCGGGCCGGTCATGGTGCCGATTCTGGCTCTGGCCGGTGCGGCGATGCTCGTAGCGTTGTACAAGTGGCTGGCCCTGGCCTTCCTCCGCAAGCCGTCAATCAAGCGCGTCAACACACTGCTGCAGGCCGTGGCCCGTGACGATCGCGAGGCGGTTGCCTCCGCGTCAGCAGCCGTCCGCGGACCGGTCGGCGAGATGCTAGCCGCCGGCGTGGAGCACCTCGACGAGCCGCGCGAGCTGATCGAGGAGGTCATGTACGAGAAGCTGCTGTCGACACGGCTGCGGCTCAACCGGCTGCTGCCGTTCGTGGCCATCAGTGCCAGTTCGGCCCCGCTGCTCGGACTGCTCGGCACGGTCACCGGCATCATCAACACGTTCAAGCTGATCACGGTCTTCGGCTCGGGCGATGTCAAGACGCTCTCGGGCGGCATCAGCGAAGCGCTGATCACGACCGAGTTCGGCCTGATCGTGGCCATTCCGTCGCTGCTGCTGTACGCCTTCCTGTCGCGCAAGGCGCGCGGCATCGTCGACCAGATGGAGAAGGCGGCCATCGCCTTCGTCAACCAGGTCAGCAAGAGCAAGGGCGGCACCGGCGACAGCCACGGCCGCGCGGTCGCCAAGACCGAACCGGTTTCGGGCGCACCCGACGTTCAGTCCGGTATGGCCTAGGAAGCACGCGGCCGGTTGCCGACGGGGAAAGCGGCCGGCAAGGATCTCAGTCATGATGGACACAGTCATTCAGCATCTCGGACCGCTGCGAGAGCAGGCGATCGAGCTGTGCAGCCAGGCGGCGGCCATCTGGGCCTCGGGCGGTTGGTGCATGCCGGCCCTGGCGGCCATCGCCCTGGTGATGTTCGCCCTGGGCTGGCACGTGCACCTGCGGCTGAAGGAGAAGGGGTTTCTGTCGGTGCCCGAGAAGACGTGGCGCCGCTGGATCAACCATCCCGACCAGCGACGCGGCCCGATCGGTGAGTTGCTCGACTTCGTCACCGGCGGCACGTCGCTGGACGACATGGGCATCTACTTTCAGGAACTGCGGACGACCGAGATTGCGCCGTTCGAGCGCGACCTGCGGATCATGAAGATCTGCGTCAGCGCGGCCCCGCTGCTCGGGCTGCTGGGGACCGTGACCGGCATGCTGGCCACGTTCCACGCCCTAGCCACCGGGTCCGGCGGCGAGAAGACCATGGGCATGATCGCTGCGGGCATCAGCGAGGCCCTGATCACCACCGAGACGGGCCTGGTCATCGCCCTACCGGGCCTGTTCTTCCAGTACCAGTTGACCCGCAAGCACGAGCGTTACAAGGCCTTCCTGGCCCACCTCGAGACGGTCTGCACGCAGAGGCTGTACCGGGCACTGAAGGAACACGCCGCGGGCGCAACCGCGACGGACGAGGACTGATTGACGAGCGAGGAACTGCCATGGGACGTTTTCGTGAAATGCCGTCGGACGACAGCAGTGAAGCCGGCATCGACATGTCGCCGCTGATGGACTGTGTGTTCATCCTGCTGATCTTCTTCATCGTCACGACGACGTTCGTCGAGGAGACGGGCGTCGAGGTGGACCGGCCGCAGGCCTCGACCGGCGTGCGGCTCGAGAAGACCAGCATCCTGATCGCCCTGACCGAGCGCGGTGAGGTGGTCTACGGCGGCAAAGAGATCGGCCTCGGCGGCGTGCAGCCGCTAGTCCGCCGGATGCTTCAGAAGGAGGACTTCCCGGTGATCATCCAAGCCGACATGTCGTCGCAGTCGGGCATGCTCGTAAGGATCATCGACGAGGCCAAGCTGGCCGGCGCGACCAAGGTGAGCGTCGCCACGGCCCACAAGAAGGGTTAGGCGCTGAGACCGTGACCAGCAGACGCAAATCAACATCATTCTTGCGCGAGGTCGTCCACCGCCTGCGCGTCCTTCTGGGAGCGGGAGGACTGACGCTGGCGGTCTTCCTCGTGCTGCCGCTGATGCAGACCATCAGCAAGCCGCCGAGCCCGGATCTGTTCATCCAGGAGGTCGACACGGCCGACCTGCCACCGCCGCCGCCCCCTCCGCCCGAGGAGGATAAGCCGCCGGAGGCCAAGCCCGACGACAAGCCGCCCGAACTGGCCGAGGAGGCGCCGCCGCTGGATCTGTCGCAACTGGAGCTGGCCCTGAACCCTGGTTTCGGCGAGGGCGCCGGCACGATCGATACGGCCGTGAGCCTGAAGCTCAGCACGGCCGCAGCGAGCGAGGACGCCATGGGCATCTTCAGCCTGGCCGACCTCGACCAGAAGCCGCGCGTGATCTACCAACCCGGTCCGGCGATCACCAGCCAGGTCCGCCGCAAGGTCCCGGGCACCGTCTACATCATCTTCGTCGTCGACGAGCGAGGCCGCGTGACCAATCCGCTGGTCCAGAAGTCCAGCGACTCGGTATTCGAGGAGCCGGCCCTGGCCGCGGTCAAACAGTGGAAATTCGAACCCGGCAAGCGCAACGGTCAGAACGTGCGGTTCCGCATGCGTGTGCCCATTACGTTCCCGAAAGGTCTTTAGCCATGACTGACTCGAAACACTCCATCGCCTCGGCAGCCGCGGCGACTTTTCTGCTGGCCTCGATGCTGGGCGGATGCACCCTCTGGCCGCGCCGCGAAGCCACGGGGACACCTCCCGTGCCGCCGCCGGCCCTACGCGACAGCCGCCAGCCGGGCGACTCCGGTGCGACCTCGTCGTCCGCCGAGGAACCGTCGCGTAGTGGACTCACGGAAGCCCAGCTCGAGATGTGGAACGATCCGGAGTTCCAGAAGCGGTTCACCGAAAGCTATCTGGCCGAGACCGAGATTGAGCCGCGCGTCACCCTGGACGAGCGCGACGAGATGCAGAAGGTGATGGCCCTGATCTCGAAGGACAAGATGGACGACGCGGCGCGGGCTCTGGAGAAGGTCCTCAACGGTCGCCGCGGCGAGGCGGCCAGTGCCGTCTACGATTTCACGCTGGCCAACATCTATTTCCAGCGGGAGCAGCTCGACCAAGCCGCCCAGCGGTACGAGGCAGCGGTCAAGAAGCATCCGAAGTTCCGCCGCGCGTGGCGCAACCTGGCGATCTGCCACGTGCGACAGAAGGGGTTCCCGAAGGCCATCGAGTCACTGACGCGCGTCATCGAACTGGGCGGCGGGGAGGCCCTGATCTACGGCATGCTGGGCTTCTCGTACTCGATGACCGGGGACCCGATAGCCGCCGAGTCGGCCTACCGCATGGCCGCGCTGATCGATGCCGGAGAGATCAACTGGAAAATGGGGCTGGCCCGAAGCTACTTTCTGCAGCAGCGCCACGCCGACGCCGTGGCCCTGTGCGGTTCGCTGATCGAGGCTCAGCCCGACCGCGCCGACCTCTGGCTGCTGCAGGCCAACGCCTACATCGGACTGAACCAGCCGCTGAAGGCCGCCGAGAACTACGAACTGGTCGACCGCCTGGGACAGTCCACCGCCGAAAGCCTCTACACGCTCGGCGACATCTACGTCAATGAGGGCATCTTCGACCTGGCCGTGGGAGCCTATGGGCGGGCCATGGACAAGAGGTCCGAGGGTCGCCCCGACCGGGCACTGCGGGCGGCCAAGGTGATGATCGGCCGCGGGGCCCTCGACCAGACGCAGCGCCTGGTCGAGAAGACCGAGTCCGTCTACGGCGAGCGCCTGGGCGACGAAGACCGCAAGGACCTGCTGAAGCTGCGGGCGCGGCTGGCCGTAGCCCGCGGCGCCGGCGACCAGGAGGCCGACATCCTCAAGCAGATCGTCGCGATCGATCCGCTGGACGGCGAGGCCCTGATCCTCCTGGGTCAGCACAGCGAGAAGACCGGTGACATCGAGCAGGCGATCAACTACCTCGAACGGGCCGAGGCCCTGGAGAAACACGAGGCCGACGCCAAGACGCAGCACGGCCGCCTGCTGGTCAACGCCGGCAAATACGCCGAGGCCCTGCCGCTGCTTCGTAGCGCCCAGGAACTCAAGCCGCGCGACAGCCTGCAGAAGTACATCGACCAGGTGGAACGCTTCGCCAAGAATCGCTAGGGTCTTGAGGATGCCCGGTTGAATCGTGTTCATCCCGGGCCTTGTTGACGCGCACGTCTGCCTCAAGCGCAACTGGCCCTTGCCGTTCGTGTCGCTGACTTTGCGCTCGCACCGGGGTCATCGGGCCAGCAGACGGGGACTTGCCAGACTCGCGCGGACATCGTTCTTGGGCGTGGCCGGCCGCTGGGGTCTGCAGGCAATCTGGCCCTGCTTATCTTCCCGGAGAACACTGGAGCGCGATCGACACTGATTGCCGTAGCCTGCGCGCTGAGCCTACTGGACGACTCGGGGCCGGCCCCTTGGCGGCAATGGCTGAAAACGCCAACGCGGCCGAACGCTGGCGAACACCTAAAAAACGCGCGCGGGCACCTGACGGCACGCAGCTCATGAGAAAGCTCGAGCGGGAAATCAAGTACAGACAAGCCGGCGCGGTGAGGCATGGGAATACTCCGTGCTTCCCCTTCAGAGAGAAGGCGATCGCCTCCTTAACATCCCACTGGGCCACAGGAAGATAGCAGGCAGGTAGCCACAAGGCGTGTCGTGGGAACGGCAGGTCAGACACCGTGATTCTGTTGCTGGCATCAACAGGCGTCCCTTGACACACCATGCGGGGATCGGGAAGATGGTCTTGGGCCGATGTCTCCACCCGAGAAGCACTGTGCCGGAGGGCGGCACGCGTTGGCCGTCGTGGCCACACTGATGACACGGCTCAGCCCAGACTGCGAATTTGTCTTCCTCGGCAAGGAGAGGTCCGCAGACAGTCACAGGGCTCGTCGGCAGGATCGGCGCACGGAGGTCGATTCCCATGATCGCGCAAGGCGGGGCGAACGCCGATGGATGACCTTGCCAAGTTGCAGAGCGCAGTCAAGCGGTACCTCGAGCAGATGATCGAGTACGCGGAGTGGATCGGTAAGGAAGCAGCACTGTGCCTTTCGGGCGGATACCCACCAGACCAGCCCCTGACGAAGAACTATTTCAGCGCACTTGAGGGCCTGCTGAGACCCATGGTCGGCAAGGCCACTAAGAAACTATCTCAAAACCGTCAGCCGGTGTAATCGGCGGTACCAGAGCAGAGCGCAGGCCAGTTGGATCATTGCGAGGTAGTT
>JAFGPY010000451.1 GCA_016935955.1 Planctomycetota bacterium | reverse complement strand
TCGGACGCCCTGAGCGGGCGGCAGCAGATGAAGTGAAACGGCCTTTGGGCCGATACAGGATAGGCTATGCGTTTCGACACCAGCATGCAGGTTCGCCTCGAGCAGCGGATGAAGTTGGCTCCGCGGATGATCCAGTCGATGGAGATTCTGCAGTTGCCGCTTCTGTCGCTGGAGGAGCGCATTCAGCAGGAGCTGGTTTCCAACCCGGTTCTGGAGATGCGCGACCAGGACGACGAGCCGCGCGAGGATGCGCCCGAGCCGGAACCCGCGCCGGCCGAGGGTCCGGCCGAGGAGGAGCGTCCGCTGGAGGTCAACAGCGACGCGAGCGGCGAGGAGTTCGACCGGTTGCAGTCGATGGCCGACGAGTGGGACGGCTACTTCGACCAGGAGTACATCGCCAAGACGCGCGTCAGCCGCGGCGATCGCGACGCTAAGCTGGACGCCCTGCAGAACACGGCCGCCCGGGGCGAGAACCTGCACGAGATGCTGCTCGACCAGTTCTCGTTCTTCAGCACCGACCCGGTGATTCGCGAGCTGGGCGAGACGATCATCCGCAACCTGGACGACAACGGGTACCTCCGCGTGCCGCTGGACGACCTGCTGATGGACGTTCGCGGCAGCGCGACGATGGACCAGGCCGAGACGGCCCTGGGCCTGGTACAGCGGCTCGATCCGCCGGGCGTGGGGGCGCGGGACCTGCGCGAGTGTCTGCTGATCCAGTTGAAGCGCCACGGGGACGACAACGTTCTGGCCCGCAAGATCGTGGCCGACTATCTGCACGACATCGAGAGCAACCGTTACCCGCAGGTGGCCAAGCGGCTGGGCGTAAGCATCGGCGCCGTCAAGGACGCCGTGGCCGACATCCAGCACCTGAACCCGAAGCCCGGGGCCTCGATCACGCAGGAGATGGTCCCGTACATCACGCCCGACGTCGAGATCGTCTACGACGAGAAGCTCGACGAGTACCGTGTCGTGGTGATCGACGAGCGGACGCCGCGGCTGTACATCAGCCAGTTGTACCGCAAGATGCTTCGCCGCCGCGACCTGGACACCAAGACGCGCGAGTTCGTGACCCGCAACGTGCGATCCGCGCGGTGGCTGATCGAGGCCATCGAACAGCGCAAGAGCACGCTGCTCAGGGTGGTGCAGTCGATCGTCAAGTTCCAGCGGCCGTTTCTGGACCAGGGACCGGAGCACCTGCAGCCGCTGAAGATGCAGCAGGTGGCCGACGCCGTGGGCCTGCACGTCGGCACCATCAGCCGCGCCGTCGACGACAAGTACGCCGACACGCCGTGGGGCGTCGTGGCCTTGCGGCGGTTTTTCACCGGCGGCACCGAGACGGCCGACGGCGAGACCATCGCCTGGGACCATGTGCGGACCAAGCTCAAGGAGATGGTCGATGCCGAGGACAAGAAGCATCCGCTCTCGGACGACCAGATCATGGAACGGTTCAAGGAACAGGGCATCGACCTGGCCCGGCGGACGGTGGCCAAGTACCGCAAGATCATGAACATTCCGTCGAGCCGGCGACGCAAGGAGTTCTGAGCGATCCGCGCGGGGCGAATGGCCAGCCCTTCATGGCCACGCAAGCGTGGCCATGCCACCCACTGCAGGGAGTTCGGAGCGGCCGCAAGGAAGTGAGTTCAAGGCAAACGAAAACGGCCTGTCCCACGTGGGGCAGGCCGTGTCTTTATGGTCTCGTGTGATCATCGTGGTCGAAGCGTTGCGCAACAAGCCCGCGGCACTGCCGCGGGATCGAGCGGTTGGAGGCGTGTCGTATCCCGCCGCAATGCGGCGGGCTTGTGCACGCGACAATGACGCAGGGCGGGTGCTTGCATCCGCCCTGCGTGGCCACATGGCTCGCGAGCCGCTCCTACTTGTCGCCTGTCGGCTTGTCCTGGGCGTTTGCGGCTTGCGGCCGGTCGTCGCCGGTCTTCTGCACGGTGACGATGTAATAGAGCGGCACGGTGCGGCCCCTGGTTGCGGCTTCGTTTTCGTTGTAGAGCAGCCTCGTCGGCGCCAGGCCGCCGGCAACGATCGTCGGGCAGTCCAGCTCCAGCGTGACGGTTCCGGCGTGCTCGTCGATGGCGGTCGTGGGCTTGTCGTAGGTGGCCTTGCCGTGCGACTGTTGCGGCACGGCGGCCTCCGCGACACCTTCGCCCACGTCCAGGGCCTGGGAGAACGCCACGCGGTAGTCCACCAGCGCGCGGCCCGCGCCGTCGGCCAGGTCCCGTTGCGGATACATCGCCGTCCGTGCCCGGGCCATGAACCCCGAGAAGACGTAGCCCACCATCGGGTCCCAGGCCACGCTCTGCTCGGCGACGACGGGCTCGACGCTCCGCGTGAGACTCTGCGTGGCGCCGCCGTTGGCGCTGAGCGCCTGGCCGTCCGATCCGCTCAGAGTCACGTGGCCGTGCACCTTGACGATGGCCTTGTTCAGTTCCTTGCGATCGTCTTCGGTGCGGGCGATCCGCGAGCCGCCCATCATCAGTTGCCGGGCGAACGATTCCTCAAGTTCGGCGGCCATGATGTGGGTCGTCACGGTCGTCTGCTTCGGCCGCAGGTCCGTGGACAGCAATTGCTCGATCTGCTTGTGGGCGAACTTCGTGGCGCTGACGAACATGAGTCCTCTGCCGACATCGACGTCGATGGTCGCGCGGCCGCCCATGTCTTCCCAGCATTCGTCCGGATCGCGGACCACGCGCTGGATGATGCTCATGAGAAGCTCGTCCTGCGGAGGGCCGCAATCGTCGTCGTCATCATCGTCGAAGATGCCGCCACGGTCGTCGTATTGGCACGTGCCGCAGAAGAAGTCCGCGTGGCGATGTATGGCGTTTTCGTTGAAGGCGTACAGGTAGTCCGGCCGCTTCCTGAGCATGATGCCGACGTCGTAGGTCTTGAGGATCAGCGGGGGCTCCCAGTTCTCGATGGCCTGGATCAGCAGGTCGCGCGAGATGCGGACTTCCTGATGGTTGCCGTCGGGCATCCGGACGATGAGCGCCTGGGAATCGTCGTCTTCGCCGCCGAGGGCCGTGGCGACGCCCACCAGGGCAAGGGCCAGCATGGGCAGAACGGGCACAGCGTGTCGGTGAGTGGTCATGGTACGGTCTCCTTAAGAAGGACGGCCGAGTTCGCACGTCGTCATCACCGCGCTGCGCTGGTATGGGTACAAACAACGTCGGCCTGAGAAAGATTTGTCGGTGCGGGAAACTATCGACAATCGCAGCTGAAACGTTGCGCAACAAGCCCGCGGTACTGCCGCGGGATCGAGCGGCCGGCAGCGTGTTGTATCCCGCCACAATGCGGCGGGCTTGTGCGCCCATGCACACGGCTCGTGGGATCATCGTGGCTGAAGCGTTGTGCAACAAGCCCGCGGCACTGTCGCGGGATCGAGCGGCCGGCAACGTGTCGTATCCCGCCGCAATGCGGCGGGCTTGTGCGCCCATGCGTGTGGCGACATGGTTCGCGGGCACGCCGCGCCGTGCCCCTACAACGGCAGGAGCGTCGGGGCGGTTCGTCCGGCCCGTGCGGTGTACGTGGGAGCCGCGAAGGATTGAACTTTCCGCGGTCGCGGGCATCCAATATAATAGGAATGTTGCGTCGGCGGGAGGACGGGCTATGGCGGACAAGGAAATCGTTCGGACGTTGCACCAGGTGCGTCGGCGGTTGGCCGTTGTGCGGGCCGTCGAGAGCGGCCTGCGCTGGGCCATCTACGGGGCCGCAGCGACCCTCCTCGCGGTGGTTGCCAGTTGCCTGGCCTACAGCCTGCTGCCGACGTGGTACGTCTACCCCTACATGCCGCTGGCGCTCATTCCCGCGGCCTTCCTGGCCGGCGTGGCGGCGCGGATGCTGCGGCCGATCACGTTGCGCCATGCCGCCATCTACCTCGACCGCCGCGCGGGCCTGCACGAACGGGTCAGCACGGCTTACGAGTTCGCTCGCGAGGGCGGCGGCGGTCCGCTCGTGGCGATGGTTCGCGACGAGGCCCTGGACATCTGCCGGCGGTTCCGCCCGAGCACGATCACCTACGGACGCAACGTCTCGTGGCAGGTGCGGTACCTGGCGGTGGCGCTGCTGGCCTGCGGGGCGATCCTGTTCCTGCCGCCGTACAAGACGGCCGACTACCGCGCCCGCGAGGCGTTCGACGCCCGCAGCCGCAAGGCGGCCGAAACGCTTCGCGACAGTATTCGCAGCATCCGGCAGGACCGGGCGATCGAGGGCGACGCCGAGTTGCAGGAGTTGCTGAAGAAGGCCGAGGAGGAGGCCGACCGGCTGGCCAACGCGAAGATGGCCCCGGCGCGGATGCTGGCCGACATGAACCGTCTGCAGGACGACATGAAGAAGGAGTTCGACGAGCGCAAGCAGGCCGAGGACGCGCTGAAGGAGGCCAAGGAGAAGGCCGCCAAAGAAGCCGAGAGTGTCCAGGCGGCCATCAGCGAGAATCCGACGGAGGCCGAAGCTCAGAAGGCCGAGGATTTGGCCAAGCGCGCCGCCGAAGGCAAGGCCACCGACGCGGAGAGGTCGGCGATGAGCCGCGTGGGCAAGGCCGCCGAGCAGGCGGGCCGCGCGTCGGGCGATGCGGCCCTGGAGCAGGCGGGGCAGAACGTGCAGGCTGCGGCCGAGGGCGGGCAGACGAGCGCCGGCCAGTTGTCCAACGACCTGTCGCGAATCGCCAGCGCGGGCGGCGGCAAGGGCAAGGGGCAGGGCAGCGGCGCGAGCCAGGCCCAGTTGAAGAATGCGATCGACAAGGTGGACCAGGCCAAGCAGGCGTCGGGCCAGGAAGGCAGCGGTCAGGCTCAGTCGGCTTCGGCATCGCAGGGCTCATCGTCCGGGCAGGGAAGCTGCTCGGCCTGCGGAGGGACGGGGCAGGTGGGCGGCAAGAAGTGCTCGGCCTGCAACGGCACGGGCAAGCAGGGCGGCGGCCAGCAAGGCGACCAGGAAGGATCGGAAGGCGGCGACGGTTCGAGCGGTTCCGGCAGCGGCACGGGCACCGGAGCCGGACAGAGTCAGCCGAGCATGGCGAGCACGAATATGGAAGGCGGCGGGCAGGGCGGCCACATGGAATTGGAGGAGAACCAGTCGGAGTTGCCGTGGGCCCGCATCTATCGGCCGAAGTCTATTGACCATACGAACACAAGCGAGTATTCTCCGGGCCGCATCGGCAAGGGCGACAGCGCCGGCAGCATCATGGTCAAGGGGCCGGCCGATCCGGACGAGGCGGCGACCATGGACTTCACCGGCGACCTCGATGCCTACAGCAAGGAGGCGATGAAGGCCCTGGCGGACGAGCATATCCCCGCCCGGCAACGGCAACTGGTTCGCGACTACTTCCAGAGACGCAGTGAGTGAGGGCGACGCGCTAGAATCGGCCTCAGTCTTCTTTGCGGCTGCGTCGCGTCCGGCTTGTCCGGCCAAGTGAGTACGAGTATCCTTTCATCGCGACGGGGCAAGACCCGCCGTGACACATGACAGAGTCCGAGGCAGAAACAGACACGTTGATGACCAGCGAACCCATGACACAAAGCGGCGTCGCGCCGCGTCGCTCGGCGTGGATCGCCGTGGCGCTCCTCATCGTCGCGTCGTCGGTGCTCTTTCTGTGGCGGCTGGGCGACCGCGGCCTGTGGTCCACCCACGAGGCCAGGGCGGCGCGCATCGCCGAAGCCATGCTCGAGACCGGCGACTGGGTCGAGTTGCGGCTCAATCCCTGGACGCCGACGTACCAGAAGCCGCCGCTGTACTACTGGACGGTGGCCGCACTTGCCCGCGTCTCGGGCGGCGAGGTCACGCCGCTGGTGACGCGACTGCCCGCCGCCCTGGCGACCATCGCGACCGTGCTGGTCGTCTACCTGTTCGGCCGGCAGTTGAAGGGGCACGCGGTCGGCCTCATTGCGGCCGGGGCCTTCATGGCCGCCATGCACCTGCTCCGCGCATCGCGAACGGCCAACCTGGATTCGATGCTCGTGCTCTGGACGACGCTGGCCTTCTACTTCTTCTGGTGGGCCTGGCGTCGCGAGGGCGGCTGGCCGGCGTACCTGCCGATGTTCGGCGCCATCGCCCTGGGCATC
>JAFGPY010000450.1 GCA_016935955.1 Planctomycetota bacterium | reverse complement strand
CGTGATCATGGTCGCCCCGAAGGGTCCGGGCCACCTGGTCCGCAGCGAGTACGAGAAGGGCGGCGGCGTGCCGGTGCTCTTCGCCGTCTACCAGGACGGTAGCGGCAAGGCTCGCGACGTGGCCCTGGCCTATGCCAACGGTATCGGCGGCGCCCGAGCGGGAGCTCTCGAGACCACGTTCGAGGAAGAGACCGAGACGGACCTGTTCGGCGAGCAGGTGGTGCTGTGTGGCGGCGTGTCGGCCCTGATCAAGATGGCCTTCGAGACGCTGGCCGAAGCCGGCTACCAGCCCGAGCTGGCCTACTTCGAGGTCATGCACGAGTTGAAGCTGATCGTCGATCTGCTGTACGAGGGCGGCCTGTCGTGGATGCGCTATAGCGTGTCGAACACGGCCGAATACGGCGACCTGACCCGCGGGCCGCGGCTGGTCAACGAGCAGACCCGCGCTGAGATGAAGAAGATCCTGGCCGAGATCCAGTCGGGTCAGTTCGCCGGCGAGTGGCTGAGGGAATGCTCGGTCGGACGCCCGATGTTCAACGCCCTGGAGCGCAAGGACCGCACCCACGGTGTCGAGGTCGTCGGCCGCAAGCTCCGCAAGATGATGAAGTGGATCGACGCTAAGGAAGTCGAATAGCCCTCGTAAGGGCTGGACGGACCAGCATTAACGTTGGACGCGGCTCGCAACGGGCCGCGTCCTTTTTTTGCCCGCTTATTCCCGAGTGGAGGAATATGGATTGCAATGGTGAAAGACATATGGCATAGTAGTGACGTACTGGAGACAGACTGCGACACCATGGTGGCAGTGTGGAGTGGGCAATGGCGGCACGTCTCCTGGGCACATCTCCTGGCTCGCGGCACATGGCACAGGCCTTCACTCTGATTGAGCTGATGCTTGTGGTCATGATAGTTCTGCTTCTGGCCAGTCTCTGCATGGTGGTCTTCGAGGCGGCCTGCGACCGCGTGAACGACGTCTTCTGCGCCTCGCAGCTTCACGGTCTCGGCAAAGCCCTGTTCGCATATGCTGAGTCGAATCGGGGCTACCTGCCCGACACCGGGGCCGTATCGTCCATGGCCGTCACCCTGCAGCCCGGCGGCGTCTCGTTCCAGGACACCTGGGACCATCCCGGTACGGGGCAGTGGCCCGACTCGCGGCACACCGGCAACCAGGGTAACCTCTACTTGCTCATCCGCCTCGGGTTGGCCACGCCTGAGGACTTCCTCTGTCCAGCCACAGGCGACAGCCCCACGCCGGGCAAGGGGGCGCTGTGGCGGACCGGCTTCGTGGCCTTCCGTGAAGGGGCCGACCAGTTCACCGACGCCGAGCAGCGGTTCTACCAGGAGCACGCCACGCGGCACTGCAGCTACAGTTACCAGAACATGCTCGGCCATCGGCTGTGCGACCCGACGGTGGCCGACCCGGAAGCCGCTTCCCTGCACGTCGACCGTTCGCCGTCGGACTTGGCCATCCTGGCCGATCACAATCCGTACACCTGCGTTCGCGGCACATCACGCCAGTGCCTCGACCCTGACGAGCAGCCTGCGGCCAACAGTCTGAACCACGGCGGCCGCGGACAGAACGTGCTCTACCTCGACGGGCGAGTTCAGTGGCACACGACGCCCGAGTGCGGCGCGGAGTCGCTCGACGGCACGCGAGACAACATCTATCGACCGGACCGCGGCGGCGTCACCGACCCGACGAACATCCCGCGACACGTAAAGGACTCGTACCTGGTGCCATGAGACGCGTTTCGTTCGAGACAAGCGACCCATTGCTCGCATTGCCGTGGCGGCCGCTGTATGCTGCCATGCGAAGCGTGAATCGTTCCGGCACGGCGGCACGCGGCTTCACGTTGATCGAACTGCTGATCGTCATCGCGATCATCCTGGCTCTGGTGGCCATCATCGTTCCGGCCTACGGCGACCTGCTCGGACGGCTGCGCGGCGTCACGTGTCAGGGCAACCTCCGCAAGCTGCAGGCCTGTTTCAGAATGTACACGCGCGATCACGGCAACCAGTTTCCGCCCATGCAGGCCGTCGGTCGGCCGGAGCCGCTGGTCGAGGAGATGGCTCGCGACGCGGGGCTGACGCTGAACGACGGGCTTCAGGCAGGAGGGTACCACTGGTCGCTTGTCCTGTGGCCGTACCATCGGTCGCTCGACACGTACACGTGCCCGTGTGACCCGGCGTCGGAGTCGCCCGACGACTATGTCATTGCCGCAACCCGCGCCGCCACGCCGTTCGCCGACGCGCCGCCGCTGTCGTACGGAATGAACACGTTGCTGTTCCGCTCGCTGCCGGCCCTGCGCAATCTGGCCAAGGCCTCCTGGGGCATCAAGGGCGGCGACTTCACGAGCAACCTGACCTTCACGACTCTGAACGACCAGAAGCGGCGGATTCCAGGCCTCAACAGTCGCATCCTGATGTTCTGCGGCACCCGCGGTTTTCCCGTCGGCAACCAGTCGAACGTAGCCTGGCGCGACTCGGGCATCGCCAAACGCTACGAGTGGCATCCGAGCGAAGGCCCCGGGCCCTTCGAGGACAGTCCCGACCACGGTTCGTACTACGCCTTCTACGACGGCCGCGTGGAGTACCGCCAGGAGTTCCCCTCGCGCTACGAATGGGCTATGGACCTGAAATAGCCTCATCGGAGAGATTTCGTGACTTGGCTCTACGGGACTACGGAGTCCCCCCTCCGAGACCGTGGACAATCGCGACTCTTGACGATAGGATGGATGATGGTGGAGCATCCGCTGGCGGGTTGGTCGATACTTGAGCAGTTGCCATGACTTGGTCTGGGGCAGGATCATGGTGTCCGATGACGTACACCCAATGAGGGGGAATGTGCTGTGAGAAAATTGCCTGCAACCAGCAACGGAGACAAGGGCGGCGGTGTTGCATGCTGTGTGTGGCCGTGGGCATCTCTGGTTTCGTTGCTGTTGCTGCCTGGTTGTCTCGATACGATACGCGAACCCTTCGCCGTGAATCAGCCGGTTCTGGAGCAGCAAGTCTTGGAGTCCGTGCGGCGAGCAATTGAGGACGCCAATCTGGAAGCGGCCAAGCTGGACGGCAAGACCTTCGTCAAAGCGTACGAGTTTCCGCGTTGTGTCATCTTTGTCAAAGGACGACAGCTCAGCAGGCTAGAAAGGAAGGCCGGTGGGCCGTTGCCTCCGGATGCAGTCCGGCACAACTGGACAGATCGTTATGTGCTGGCTCAGGAGTTGAAGTATCGTTACTCTCTCGAATCTCTCTACGGTGTCATTCGGGACGCGGGATCAGAAGAACCTTACCATGCACTGGCCACCTTGCGCGTTGAAGGCGAGAATCGCTTTGCCGTGGCTGAGGATGCGCAGCCTGTTCCCAAGCCGCCGGAGGGCTGCTCCTACTGGGTGCCGAGATTCAGCCTTGGCCGCATCGAAGGTTCGGAAAACTGAAGGGATTGCCGTCAATTCAAGTGCCTGGGTTGCAGAGCGACGGTGACGAGAGTGATGCGCTCGTCCGCCGCGCGCTAGCGGGCTTGGCTGGAGCAGATAAGGAGGTCCATCACATCTCCGCCAAGATCAAATGTGAGGTCACGTTTGATTCGGAAACTGGACAGTGGCAGTTATGCCCCTGGTCCTTCCACATCCCTGAGGCTAAGCATCTGGAATGGAAATACGGAATTCAGAACAACCGTGGCGTGCTTAGCCCCGAAGAATGCCCCGAGCCCCAGGAGCAGTCGTCGTCACCCAACGAATAGCGGCGCGGCATGTGGCCTGTTGTGTTCTATGCTCTGCTTGAAGAGCCAGTTGTCAGAGTCACAGGGGCACGGACTGCCGTGCCCGAGTTCCATGGCGTTTGCGCGTTTTCAAACGAAGCTTACTTCATCCAACCTCGCTCGCGCCACGAGCGAATCACGTTCGCGTAGGTCTCGGGGTTCTTGTTGAACATAAGCCGCTTCATCACGGCCCGGTCGAGGCTGCGTTTCAGGTGCCACATCAGGCCGGGCGACTTCTGTCGGGCGATGTGGTCGTGCAATCGATCGGCCGCCGCGGTCAGCCGCTCGCTGGCGTCCTCGGCGCTTATCCTGGTGGGGATTCCGGTGCGGAAGAACAGGTGGTCGACGGTTCGGGCGCCCATCT
>JAFGPY010000449.1 GCA_016935955.1 Planctomycetota bacterium | reverse complement strand
CGTCTCCAAGACCCGGGCCTGATCCATGTCTTCCCGGCAAAGCGCCAACTGAATCAGGCCTGCGAGGCCGCCGGGGTGATCGGGGTCGGCCTGAAGGGCAAGCTGGAAGTATCCTTCGGCAGATGTGAGTTCCTTCTGCCGAAGGCAGGCCTGGGCCATCCTCGCCATGCGGTCTGCAACGCCGTCGGTGGCCAAGGTTCCGCTTCGGTCATCTGCCGCTTCGTCTTTCCGGTCGTCCGAGAGAGCATTCCTTCGCTTTTTCATTGCCTTACCCTTCTCCGCCCGGCGGCGTTGACGAGCCGGCACGGCCTTCCCATCGCCGGCCGTTCCTGTCGCAACTCGCAATTGCTTCACAGTTGGCATGCTCACGGATGACCATGACGTGTTCCCCTTGCAGGTACTGAGCGACACAAAACAGCGCGATCCGGCTGGGCGGGCGGCACGTGCAGCGGAGGCTCATGGCAATCCATCTTCGGCCGCCTGCCATTGCCGGGACGTGCGGCGGCGTCACTGGACTACGGTGCAAACGTCGTGCCTGATGCCGAGAATGCGGCTGCCTCGGCGCAGACTCAATTCCTGGACCCAAGGTCGTGCAATATGCCAACATGCCCCACACCTGCCAGTGCAATCTGCAAGCGCCTGATGGGAAAACGTGAACCCCGTGGGATGATCTGGACCCACCCTATTGCTGGTTTCCAGCGAAACTGGCGCAACGGCGCTGTTTGGCACGGGAATTGATGCTATGCTGTGCAATCGATGGCCCGTTGGCCACTCGTTTGTTGCGCTTCCGAACGGGCGCGGCCATCCGTCTGTTTCGTGGACAGTGATTGAGTACGCTTCTTTTGCCAATGACCGAAGAGGCCGGCAATAACAAGCATCTGCCCTTGACAGCGCTGGCGGCACACCAACTGCGCTCGCCCATTGACGCTGCGCGCTCGCTGCTGCACGTGCTGATTCATGGGCAGGCCGGGCCTCTATCAGCGCGGCAGAGAGAGTTGATTTCGAGAGCCGACGCCCGATGCGAACAAGCCACGGAGTCCATAGAACGCGTGTTGATGATCGCCCGGCTTCTGGAGCATGGCCTTGATCCGCGGCAGACGACAGACATCGTGCATGCGGTTCACAAGGCGGAACACCGATGGGCGGATGAGGCGGCACGCAGCGCCGTGTCCTTGGCCATCCATGTCGCTGCTGACAGCGTACACGTCAAGGGCCACCTTGCCGTCTTCGATGAGATGCTCGATGCGCTGATCGGCAACGCGATCAAGTATACGCCTGGGGGCGGTCGTGTAAGTGTCGGACTGGAGTCTACATCCGACACGGCGCGCCTTACCGTGGGCGATTCGGGGGTCGGCATCCCTGAGGCCGAACGCGAGCGCGTTCTTGAGGCCTTTGCCCGTTCGAGCACGGCGTCGGCGTCGGCCCGGCCGGGCAGCGGACTAGGCCTGACGTTGGTCAAGAGCGTGGTGGACGCCCTCGGCGGGCGGATTCACATAAGCAGGAGCGAACTGGGCGGCGCGGAGTTCAACATCGAACTGCCGATCAGCAGACCGCCTGAGAACATGCAGCAAGGAGATCGTACAATGGGTAAACTGTTGAAGGTGGTGGTTATTGGCGGCGTGGCGGCAGGACCGAAGGTTGCCTCCAAGGTGATTCGGCTCTGTCCGGACGCGGAGGTCACGGTGATCGACAAGGGAGAATTCTTGTCCTACGCCGGCTGCGGTCTGCCATACTACGTCTCCGGCGTCGTCAAGGAACAGAAGGAACTGATGAGCACGGCGGTCGGCGTGGTCCGCGACCCGGTTTTTTTCCAGAAGGTGAAGAACTTCCGCGCCATGAACCACACCGAGGCCGTCGAGGTCGACCGAGCCGGAAAGCGCGTGCGCGTGCGCGCCCTGGCGAGTGGAAAGGAATCGTGGCTTTCGTACGACAAGCTGGTCTTCGCCACGGGAGCCAAACCGGTGGTGCCGCCCATTCCGGGCATCGACCTCGAGAACGTCTTCAGCCTGCACGGCGTGCAGGACGCCGAGGGCATCCGGGCACTGCTGGCCCAGGGCAAGGCTCGCGACGTGACCATCGTCGGGGGCGGCCTCATCGGCATGGAGGTCTGCGAGGCCCTGGCCGAGCACGGTTGCCGGCTCACCATCGTTGAGATGCTGCCCCAGACGCTGCGCATCCTCGATCCGGAGATCGCCCGCCTGGTCGAGCGGCACCTCGAGAGTCACGGTGTGCGCGTCATGACCTCCACGACCGTCAAGGCCTTCGAGGGCGACGGACGCGTGGAACGCGTTGTGACCGACAATGGGACTTTCCCTTGCGAGATGGCGATTCTGGCCATCGGCGTGCGGCCGAACGTCGACCTGGCCCGCGCCGCCGGCCTGGAGATTGGCGAGCTGAAAGGGATCAAGGTGAATGATCGCCTCCAGACGTCCGACCCGGACATCTACGCCGCCGGGGATTGCGTGGAGACGACGCACCTGGTGACCGGCAAGCCGACGTTTGTTCCGCTGGGGTCCACGGCCAACAAGCAGGGCCGCGTCGCCGCCATGAACGTATGCGGCCAGCGCGACACATTCCCTGGCGTCGTCGGCAGCACGGTCTGCAAGGTTTTCGATTACAGCGTGGCCCGGACCGGTCTGACCGAGGCTGAGGCCCGCCATAACGGCTACAACGTGGTGACGGCCCTTGCGCCAGCTCCGGACAAAGCACACTTCATGCCGGACGCCAAGCCGCTGCTGCTGAAACTCGTCGTCGACGCCAAGGCGCGGCGACTGCTGGGGGCACAGGCGACCGGGCCCGGCGAGGGGGCCAAGCGAATCGATGTCGCCGCCATGGCCATCACCGCCGGCATGACCGTCGACCAATTGGCTAACGTCGACCTCTGCTACGCGCCGCCCTATGCGCCAGCCATGGACAACATCATCACTGCGGCCAACATCGCCCGTAACAAGCTCGACGGGTATATGAATGGCGTCTCGGCGGTCGAGGTCAAACAGATGCAGGACGAGGGCAGAAACTTCCTCCTGTTGGACGTACGCAGCCCCGGGGAATACGAGCAGGTCCGCCTGCCGGGCTCGACCCTCATTCCCCTGGGCACACTTCGCGGCCGCCTCAACGAGGTGCCTCGCGACAAGCCCATTGTCACGTTCTGCAAGATCTCGCTGCGCGGTTACGAAGCCGCGCTGATCCTGAAGCATGCCGGCTACAAGGATGTCCGCGTCATAGACGGCGGCATTGCCATGTGGCCTTATGACACAGTGAAATGAGCAGGAGCAGACGTATCGTGTGCCGGTCGCGCCATGGCATCTGCAGGCAGACCGCCATGCCCGATGAACGACCTGACCGAACGCGAGGATTGGGCAAGCACAATCCGCGTGTAGGTGGGCATGTTTTGACTACAGGAACTTCTCCTCCACCATTTTACTCGCTGCAACCGTCTCTCTTTGCGCACGAAGCCCTCGGCCAACCGGCTGCGGGCTTCGCGTGTTTTGGAGCACTTCACGATTGAGTGTGGCCACAAGACATAAACCAGCCCAACGCATCGGAGGCCGTAACGGTTTCCAAGGCGGCGGCGATGG
>JAFGPY010000448.1 GCA_016935955.1 Planctomycetota bacterium | reverse complement strand
GCGGCCGTCCGCGAGGTGGCCGAGTTCCTGAAGCCCCTGGGCATGGAGTTCTGGTTCGAGACAGGGCAGGAGACGCCCGTGACGATGTTGCGGCTCATCGAGGCTGTCGGCACCGGCAACCTGGGCGTGAATCTCGACCCGGCCAACCTGATCCTCTACGGTCGCGGCAATCCGATCGACGCCCTGGACGTCTTCGGCAAGTACGTGCGGAACGTGCACGCTAAGGACGGCCTTTATCCGACCGATCCGATGAAGCTCGGCACAGAGGTCAAGGTGGGTCAGGGCCGCGTGCGGTTTCCGGAGTTCGTCGCGCGGCTGCGCGAGATCGGCTACACGGGCGAGTACATTATCGAGCGCGAAATCTCCGGCGAGCAGCAGGCCAAGGACATCGCCGAGACGGTGGACTATCTGCGGACCTTGTTGAAGGAGTGAGACGGCCATGATCAGGGCGGGATTCATCGGGACGGGCGGCATCTCGGGAGTGCACCTGGAGTGTCTGAAGAGCCGCAAGGACGTCGAGATCGTCGCCCTGTGCGACATCGACAAGAAGAACCTCAAGCGACGTCAGTCGGTTTACGGCGGCAAGGGTTTCACCGACTTCAACCGCATGTTCGACGAGGTGGAGCTTGACGCCGTGTGGGTCTGCACGCCGTCGCAGGTCCGGCTGGAGCCGCTGGTGGCCTGCGCGGACCGCAAGATTCCGATCTTCTGCGAGAAACCGGCCGAGCGGACCGTGAAGGCCGCCGAGAAGGTGGCCAAGGCACTTGCCGCCCGCAAGGCCCGCGTGCAGGTCGGCTATGTGTTTCGTCCGATGGCCACCGTCGAGCACCTTCGCGAGGCTATGGCCGACGACCGCATCCACGCCGTGCAATCGTTCTACGGCTGCGGCGTCAGTTTGAAGCGATCGCTGCCCGACTGGTTCTACGACAAGGACCGCTCGGGGGGCGCCTTGGTCGACCAGGCCACGCATAACCTCGACCTGCTGCGCTATCTGATTGGAGAGGTCCAGCAAGTCCGGGGCGTGGCCTCCAATCCCGTGCACAAGAAGGCCAAGGGCTACACGATCGACGAGACACTGTCGCTGAGCTTCGTGTTCGCCGACGGGACCGTCGGTTCGCACACGCACACGTGGGTCGGAGACATGTGGCGGAACGTCATGGTCCTGAGCGGCGAGAAACGGCTCTATCGGCTCGACCTGGGACGCGGTGTGCTCGAAACGCTTGAAGGCAACCGTAAGCTGATCTTCGCCCAGGACAACGACTGGCGGATGTACCGATCGGAGAATGAGCGGTTCCTCGAGATGGTGGCCTCCGGCGACTGGAGCAAGAACCCGTCCACGTACGCCGATGCCGTGGAGACGCTGAAACTGACGGTCGCCTGCGACAAGGCAGTCGCCGGGACGAAAGTTCGGTCGGTTTGCAAGGCGAGGAAAAAGTGATGACCTCCCGCAGAGCCCGATTCGCTGTCGTGATGGCCGGCGCCGCTCTTGTCGCAATGGGCGGCGCGGTGCAGGTCTGCTGCGGCGTCGAGCCGGACTATCTCTGGTGGGAGGGTGAGAACCCCGAGACGACGAACTTCCCCGATCAGTCCTGGTTCTCGTCGTCGACGTTCAAGGACACGGCCCACCAGTTGAGCGAAGGCGATTGGCTGTCGATCTCCGGCAAACGCGGCAAGGACGAGGCCTTTGCGCGTTACAAGGTCTCGGTCGGCAAGGCAGGAACCTATGGGCTGTGGACCCGCAAGTTCTGGAAGCACGGTCCTTTCCGCTGGCGGTTCGACGAGACGCCGTGGCAAACCTGCGGCCGCGACGTGGCCCTGGCCGACAGCACCTACCTGCGGGAGCATCTCGGGGCCAACTGGGTCTTTCTCGGCAAGGTGCAACTGAAGCGGGGCGATCATCGCTTCGAGTTGCGGCTGCTGGCTGGGGAAGGCGAGGACACCACGGCCTGCTTCGATTGCTTCCTCCTGACGCAGACGCCGTTCGTGCCGCGCGGCAAGCTGAAGCCCGACGAGCGATCCGGCCTGGCCGCCGAGGGCTGGTTCGCCTACGAGCCTGTGACGTCAGCCTCGGATGCCGAGTCGTTGCTCGATCTCCGCTCGCTCAACGAGAAGGAGGCCGGCCTCCACGGATTCGTGGGCCGCAAGGGCGCTGACTTCGTTCTCGGCGACGGTACGCCCGTGCGGTTCTGGGGCGTCAACATCGGGCCGAACAACGTGGACCAGGATCACGACTCGATCGACCTGCTGGCCCAGCGGCTGGCACGTTTCGGCGTCAATGCCGTTCGCTGCCACGGCCCGGTCTTCGACGCCTCGGGCGATCCGGCGAAGGTCGACGCTCGGCGGCTCGACAACATCTTCTACCTGGTTGCAGCCCTGAAGAAGCAGGGCATCTATACGACGGTCAGTTTCTATTTTCCGCTTTGGTTCGACATAAAGGCGAATTACGGCATCGATGGATACCAACAGGCCGGCGACAAGAAACCCTTTGCGCTGCTTTACTTCAACGATCGGATGCAGGAGATTCATCGCTCGTGGCTCCGCGGCCTGCTGTCGACGCGGAATCCGTACACCGGCCGCACGCTGGCCTGCGAAACGGCCGTAGCGTCGGTCGAGATCATCAACGAGGACAGCGTGTTCTTCTGGACGTTCACGAAAAAGAGCGTGCCGGAGCCGCAGTGGCGACAGCTCGAATCGCTCTTTGGCAAGTGGCTCGTCAATCGCTACGGTTCGCTCGACAAGGCCCTGGCCGCATGGGGCAAGGCTCGCCTGCCCGAGGACTCGCCGCAGCAGGGCCGCATCGGCGTCTACGAGGCCTGGCACATGACCTCTGCCGGCGCCGATCAGGGCGGCAGCGACAAGCGGCGACGCGTCAGCGACCAGGTGCGCTTCCTGACGGAACTCCAGCGCGACTATTACGCCAAGACGGTGGCCTTCATCAAGAAGGACCTCGGTTACGGCGGCCTGGTCTCCTGCAGCAACTGGCAGGTCACCGACCCCGCGCGGCTCGACGCTTTGGAGCGCTACACCTACACCGCCGGCGACATCATCGATCGGCACGGCTACTTCGGCGGCGAGCACAAGGGCGACGGGGCCTCCTACAGCGTCCGC
>JAFGPY010000062.1 GCA_016935955.1 Planctomycetota bacterium | reverse complement strand
TTCCGCGAGGCCCTGGAGTTCTGCGAGAACGATCCGTCGTTCGTCGCCAGCGTCATCCATGCCGGCCTGATCGAGGCTGCCAACGGCTATCCGGCCATGGAGAAGGCCATGGGCGACGCCTCGGAAGAGCGGGCCGCGCGGCTGTTCCGCAAGATCGAGTACCTCAACCTTCTCGGCAACGTCTGCCCGATGCTCGGTCTGTTCGGTACCGTCTACGGTATGATGGAAGCCTTCAGCACCATCGCCTCGAAGGGCGGCACCGCCAGCCCGGCCGACTTGGCCGCAGGCATCATGGTGGCCTTGTTCAGTACGTTCCTCGGCCTGTTCGCGGCCATTCCGGCCCTGGTCGGCTACGCCATCTTCAAGGGCCGCATCGACCAGCTCAGCATCGAGGCGACGCTGGTGGCCGAAGAGTTGCTGGCCAACTTCAAGCCCAACCGCCCGGTTCAGCAGCAGCCGAAGCAGGCGTGATCGTGGCCCCGGTTCGCCGGGGCGGCAGGGCATGCTTTCGGGCTCGCACGGGAGCCGACCGACGTGGATTAAGAGACGTTCAAGGTTCCCGGCGCGAGCGATGAAGGGAGAAGGCTATGGCAAATGTCAAGATGAGAAGCGGTGGCAACGTGGGGTTCAACATGACCCCCATGATCGACATCGTCTTCAACCTGATTATCTTCTTCATGCTGGTCAGCCAGTTCTACCGGCTGAGCGTCGAGGAGGTCAAGCTGCCTCCGGCCAGCCAGGCCGACCCGCTGAAGCGGAAACTGGCCGAGTATACTCAGTTGGTGGTGAACATCGTGCCGCCGACGGACCCCCGCGACAAGGCGACGCGCGTGGTGATCGACGGCGGTACCGTGGCGACGTTCGTCGAGGGCGGCGATCCGCCGAATATGCAGCCGCTGATCGACTTGCTTAAGAATCGCAACGACAAGGTCACGGAGATGAAGCAGAAGCCGATGAACGTGATCTGCCGGGCCGGCGAGGAAGTGACCTACGACATCGTCGGGTCGGTGATGATCGCCACGAGCAAGGCCGGTATCAAGAACTGGTGGGTCCAGGCGGCCCGTCCGCCGTCCAAGGGCGGGCGTGCGATCAAGGAGTTCCTGGGCGTGGCCAATGGTTCGGGAGAAAACTAAGCGATGAGACCTCCAGGAGGAAAGCATCGGGGCAAAGGCAAGATGGAATTGCAGATGACCCCGATGATTGACATCGTCTTCAACCTGGTCATCTTCTTCATTCTGATGCCCTCGTTCGAGGCCAAGGAGGGTTACCTGCCCTCGAACCTGCCGAGCGACACGGGCACGCAGAGTGCGGAGCGGAAGGACCTGAACAAGCTGCGGATCGACATCTACCACGTCGAGCCGTGGCCGGAGAAGAAGAGGGAAGCGCGCGTCGTCCTGAACGGCGAACCGATGGCCGACTATGCCGAGCTTCGCAAGCGTCTCCGCGAGACGCGGCGCGGCCTCGTGGCCCAGGGCCGGGACATCGAGAAGACCCCCGTGGTCATCTCCCCGGACCAGACGGTCTGGCAGTTGCACGTGGTCGCGGTGTTCGACTCGGCGATCGACGCGGGCTTCAAGAACATCCAGTTTACGGTCCCGAAATAGTTCGGGGCCGCACCGGGCGCGATGGCACGGCACCGGGTTCGGTGGAATAGCGAAATGTCTCTCATCGGGCAAGAGCCCAGGAGGGTCGCTATGACACCGGCACAAGGACAGAGGCGTGGACGGGGTCGGATCGGGTTGCAGATGACCCCCATGATCGACATTGTCTTCAACCTGGTGATCTTTTTCATGCTGATGCCGTCGTCGCAGGGCGACTTTCTGCCGACGAATCTGCCCTCGGGCCTGGGGCCCGGGGGGAGCCCCGATGTCCGGGGGCTTCGCCTGCAGTTGCGTCACGTGGAGCCCTGGCCCGAGCGCCGGCACGAGGCCGAGATCGTGTTCTGCGGCGAAGTGCTGCCGGACTACGGCGCGTTGCGGAACAGGTTGAGGGAAACGCGGCAGACGCTGAGCGGCATGGCGATCCTGGTCGGGGAGCCGTTGGTGATCGAGCCCGACCAGGCTGTGGAGCACCGGCACGTGGTTGCGGCCTTTGATGCCGCGGTGGACGCCGGTTTCAAGAACATCCGCTTCTCGGTGCCCAAGTGAGGCCCCTCGCCGAGGGCCTCCGTCGCACGGGGACGCAGGAGCGGTGAGCGATCAGGCAATCGAAGGAGAAGGTGATGACGTTGCGTCGTGGCTTGCTTTCGATGGTGCTTTGCGGAGCGACGATTCTGGTTGCCGACGTGGCCGTCTGGGCCCAGTCGGGACGCGACGAGGCCTTCGCCAAGGGCCTGCAGCGTCGCGGCCTGTACCGCCTGCTGGAGCAGTTCCTCGACGAGCAGGAAGCCTCGGGCGGCGATCCGCTGCTGATCAAGGAGCAGCAGGCCCTGCTGCACGACGTGCAGGCCCAGCAGGCCAGCGACGAACGCGAACGCGACAAGCTGTTCGGCAAGGCCAAGCAGCGCTACCGCGAACTGATCGACGCCTACACGAACCGCCAGAAAGAGGAAGCCAACACCAAGGACAAGAACGCCCTGCGGCTGCGCGTGCTCAACCTGAAGCTCGCCTTGGCCCAGATGATCTGGCAGCGCGAGGCCTTCAACCAGCTCAACCACCTCGAGATCACCAACAAGCAGCGCGGCGACCGCGAGAAGATCGCCCGCCTGATGCGCGAGGCCACGGACCTGTTCTTCGAGATCTACAAGGAATCGTCCGAGTGGTCCGGCG
This sequence comes from Planctomycetota bacterium, assembly GCA_016935955.1. Next base: position 4,297 of record JAFGPY010000062.1, on the reverse strand, counting down.
AGTTGGAGAAGTCGACCGACTTCGACGCCACGACCTTCGGCGAGACGGAAACGCTTAAGGAGTACTCCACCTACCAGATGGCCTGGACGTCGTACTACCTGGCGTACTCGCTGCCCGACGGCGACAAGGATCGCGAGAACCTGCTCAAAGACGCCATCGCCAAGTTCACCAACTTCGCCAAGCGCGAGGACGACTTCCAGGCCAAGTGGGAATCGTTCAAGGGCATCGGCATGTGCTACCGTGAGCTCGGCGACTCGCAGCAGGCCGTCGAGAACCTGCGCAAGGCCCTCAGCGAAAAGGCCCAGGTGAACTTCCGCATCACGGTCTACTACGAAATCGCCCAGACCTACCTGGCCGGCGGCAAGTACGCCGAGGCCCGGCAGACCGTCGAGGAACTGCGGAAGTGGAATCCCGAGGGGCTCAACGAGTCGTTCCACGGCCAGAATCTGTTGCCGCTCTTGGACGCCCGCATCACGCTGGCCGAAGGGCAGACCGACCCCGCCAAGCGCGAGGAAGGTTTGGAGATGATGCGGAAGCTGTGGCTCCGCGGCGGATTCTGGTATGAGCTTGTAGCCTCCGAGGTCGGCAAGCTGATCGCCAAGACGGACGTTGGCGAGCTGAAGCCGTTCGAGTTGTGGATCGTGGCCTCCGAGGCCTTCAACGCCGAGAAGTACCAGGAGGCGGTCAAGTACTTCGAGCAGTACGTGAAGATCGTGCCGACCAGCGACTCGACGCACCCGGTGGCCAAGTACAACCTGGCCCGCTGCTACGACAAGCTTTCGGAAGCAGCCGACGGCGGCGCCAAGGAGCAGTTGATGATCATGGCGGCCAACGGCTTCCAGGAGATCGCCGAGAAGTTCCCGAAATTCGACGCCCGGGACCAGGCGGCCCAGGCCTGCGTCAAGATGTGGTCGGAGATCTACAAGAGCAACAGCACGCCGGAGAACCTCGAGCGGTACACCGAGATGGTGGCCTGGCTGTCGGGCAAGGGGCCGGCCAAGGACGCCTCGTCCGCCGAGACGCAATGGCTGCTGGCCCGGCTGCTGAAGCACCAGGGCAAGTTCGACGAGGCCGCAGCGGCCTTCGCCAAGGTGACCACCGACAGCGAGAACTACTACGAGGCGATGTACGAGGCGCCGAACTGCTTCGCCCTCGACGTGCTGCAGAACAAGATCGACCGTGTCTCGCAGCAGCAGATCAAGAGCCTGGCCGATGAGGCCGTCAACAAGATCGAAGCCTACGTCGACCTGTCGGCCAAGGTCAGCAATCCGCCGGCCGAACTCCGCAAGTCGCTTCGGGAAAACGCCGCCAAGCTGCTGGTCTCCGGCGCCGAATTGCTGTCGCAGAAGGAAATTCAGCAGTTCGCCCGCGGCCTGAAGCTCATCGAGCGATACCAGCAGCAGTACGAGGACCAGAGCCAGCTCATGGGGGCGGCGCTGAAGGTGAAGATCTACTGCTACCAGGGGCTCGGGCAGACCGGCAAGGCCTTTGACGAGATCGGCATCCTCATCAAGAACAGTTCGAGCGACGTCGTCATCAACGTCCTCCGCGACCTGTTCATCGACATCACCGAGGAGACCCGGCAGCTCGTCAATCGCGGCATGCTGGACCGGGCTCGCGAATGCGTGGCCATGGCCGACACGATCGGCGGACAGTTCAACGACTTCCTGATCAAGAAGAAGAGCGGCCTGGCCGGCAAGCCGGACGCCTTCGAGGAGATCAAGAAGATCGACGGGCAGATCGAGACGGTCCGCGGCCAGTTGGCCGAACTGCACATGCAGGCCCGCGATCTGGACGGCCCGACGGGAGCCATCGCCCGCTACCAGGCGCTGATCGGCTTCGATCCCTACGATAAGCGCGACTACACGACGATCAACCTGTTCTATCTCCAGGGGCTGGCCAACAGTGCCGAGTTCCACGGCTTGGATCTGCTGGACAAGGGACAGCGGCAGGCGGCCTACGACGCCCTGAAGAGGTCGGCCTTCTACTGGGACACGGTGGCCGAGGGCTTCGCCTCGTCGGCCGACCCCGACACCAAGCGCAAGGAGTGGGAAGCCCACTACGAGCGCTGCGTGGTCGGCGAAGCCCTGCACGACCTGGAGCAGGAGTTCAACAAGGTGAACCCGGTTGACTACAAGCAGGAAGTCAAGGGTTTCATCCTGTTGAACCGTTCGTCGAAATCGACGTTCGGCGGTCCGGACATCAAGGTCAAGTTCGATCGGCTGGCCGACAAACTCGGCCTGCCGCGCTGATCCGTCGATTGCGTTGTACCCTTGCAGCGAAGCAACAAGCGCGGCCTTCGGGCCGCGTTTGCTTTATCCTGGGCGAGCCATGATTCCGCAAACCTTTCACATCGAAGTCTACGGCTGCCAGATGAACAAGCTGGACGGGCAGCTTGCCGCCGACCGGCTGCGAGCCATGGGGCTGCGCGAGGGCGAGGGGCCGCGCGAGGCCGACGTGGTGCTGTTCGTCACCTGCAGCGTCCGCCAGCATGCCGAGGACCGCGTCTACAGCAACGCCGGCAAGCTCAAGCATCGCAAGGCCCGGCATCCGGAGATGATCATCGGCATCCTGGGTTGCATGGCCGAGAAGGACCGCGACGGCATCTTCCGCCGCTTGCCGCACGTGGACTTCATCTGCGGGCCGGGGCAGCTCGACCGGCTGGAGGACCTGATTCGCGATGCGGCTGCGCGGACCGAGGCGGTGCACCTTGCCGCCCTGGATGCCCCGCGGGTTGAGCGGACGGCGGGCGAGGTGGACGACCACCTTGAATCGTTCGAGCTGGGCCGCCTGACGCCGGTCGGCGAGCATCCGTTCCATGCCTACGTCCGGGCCATGCGCGGCTGCGACAACTTCTGCGCCTACTGCATTGTGCCCTACGTCCGTGGCCCGGAGGCCAGCCGTCCGCCGGCGGCCATTCTCGACGAGGTCCGACGCCTCGTGGCGGCCGGTGTGCGGCACGTGACGCTACTCGGTCAGAGCATCGGTTCCTATAGCCGCGAAGAGGACGGGCGCACCTGGGGTCTGGCCGATCTGGTCCGCGCCGCCGCAGGCGTCGAGGGTCTGGTGCGGCTCGATTTCGTGACCACCCATCCGAAGAACCTGAGCGACGCGATCATCGACTCTCTGGCCGCCGGGCCGCCCGTGGCGCCGTACCTCCACGTGCCGGCCCAGAGCGGATCGGACCGCGTTCTGCGGGCCATGAACCGCGGCTACACGATCGACGAGTACCGCCGGCGCGTGGCCCGGGCCCGGCAGCGCGTACCGGACCTGAGCGTCGCCTCGGACTTCATTGTCGGTTTTCCGGGCGAGACCGACGCGGACTTCGAGGCCACGGTGCGCCTCGTCCGCGAGATGGACTTCTCGCAGGTCTTCGCCTTCAAGTACTCGGTGCGGCCCGGCACGGCGGCCGCCCGGCTGGACGACGACGTGCCCGAGGACGTGAAGAAGGACCGCCTGGCCCGACTCCTGGAGGTCTGGTCCGAGTCGGCCCTGCGGAGCAAGCAGGGCCTGGTGGGCCGCACGGTCGAGTGCCTGGTGACCGGTCCCAGTCCGAAGCCGCACCTCGACGGCATGGCCGCGGAGCAGGGGGGCGACCGTCTGCAACTGTCATCGCGGTCGCCGGGACACCAGATCGTGCTCTTCGAGGGATCGTCGGACCTGATCGGCCGCATGGTGCCGGTGCGGATCACCCGCTTCTCTCCGATCACCCTGTTCGGCGAGGCGGCCGGCGACTGAGCAGAATCCCACGAGACTTCGCGCCGTTGGGTGCCATGGCTGCTCCGTCAGGCATGGCTGTTGTCGAACTTGGCATCGTCTTCGTTTCGCCGGAAGCCGCACGCCGACCGAAGCGGGGTGCCATGCCGGTAGGGCTGAGAACTCATGGCCGCGAGCGGCCATGGCACCAGTGCGTAGTGCGTAGGTCGGGTCAACAGACCTGGCGCTCGTTCAGGCAACTCGTCGGCCCTTCGGGCCTCGGATGCGGGCGTACCGGGGGTTGACCTCGACAGCCGGAGGCCCGGAGCCGTCCACTCCAGCCAAGGACCGCCCCACGTGCCAGAATCTCTGGGCACCCCTGGCCCGAGGGTGCGACAGTTCCGGCTTGGAATTCGCCCCGGAGTGTTTATACTGTGCGTTTCGTAGCGGCGGACCGGGCGACTCGGGTGTCGGTCGGTTTTCTGAATGGGCCGGGCGGCAGGACAAGGGTTTCACACAGGTAATGAAAGGGACGTGACATGTCGGCGATGATCGAAGCGATTCGGGCACGGGAGATTCTGGATTCGCGGGGCAACCCGAC
>JAFGPY010000447.1 GCA_016935955.1 Planctomycetota bacterium | reverse complement strand
TCGCCGCTCTCGCCGAAGGTGTCGGGCACGCCCATCATCTGGAGCTTCAGCGGCTTGGCGGCGTCCTTGCGTCCGAAGGCCGCAGCGGCGACGATGTTGCCGAAGCCGCCCACCTGGTGCTCCTCGACGCTCAGGATGCAACCCGTCTCGTCCGCGGCGGCAGCCACGGCGGCCGTGTCGAACGGCTTGACGGTATGGATGTTCACGACGCGGGTCTCGATGCCGTACTCTTCCTTGAGCAACCAGGCCGCACGCATGACCTCGGGCACCATCGGCCCGCAGGAGACCAGCGTCAGGTCCTCGTCCTCAGAGACGTAGGCCGAGGCCAGCTTGGTCTCGAAGGCGTCGATGAACTGTTCGGCGGCGCCGCGATAGCGAATGACGTTGGCCTTGCCCCACTCGAACGGCGTGTCCTCGGTGCTGATGACCGGCGTGGCCTCGCGGGCGAACCGCAGGTAGACCGGCCCCTTGACCTCGAGCATGGCCACGAGCGAGGCCTTCCTGGTCTCGACCGCGTCGGCCGGCACCGAGAGGTTCATGTTCGGCAGGCAGCTCATGACGCTGATTTCTTCCAGGGCCTGGTGCGTGGCGCCGTCGGGTCCGACGCTGATGCCGCCGTGAGCGCCGGCGATCTTCACGTTCAGGTTGCCGTAGCAGATCGTCGTGCGAATCTGGTCCCACGGACGTCCGCTGGCGAACACGCCGTAGGTGCCGGTGATGGCGATCTTGCCTTCTTTGGCCAGTCCGGCGGCCACCTGCATCATGTTCTGCTCGGCGATGCCGATGCTGAAGACGCGGTTTTTGCGGCTCGGGTCGGCCTTCTCGAAATCGGTGATCTTGATCGAGTCGCTGATGTCGGCGTGCAGCGTGACGATCCGCTCGTCCGAACCGGCCTCGGCCAGGGCCCGGCCGAACCCGGCTCGCGTCGGGTCCATCTTGGTCGCCATGGTCTTGCCGGTGTTCCACCAGTAGTTGTTCTTGAACGTCGGCACCTGGCTGTTGATCCGCTGCGTGACCTTGGCCTGGTACTGCTCGGCCCGCTTCAGAAGTTCGTCGACGCGCTGCTTGGTCAGGCTCGGCACCTTCAGCTCGGCCAGGGCCTTGTCCAGTTCCTCGCGGCCGCTGGTGGCCTTGCCGTGCCAGCCGGCGACGTTTTCCATGAACGAGACGCCCTTGCCCTTGACGGTCTTGGCGATGAGGATCGAGGGCTTGCCCTTGCACTTCTTCGCGGCGTCGAAGGCGTCGTGGATCTGCCGCGGATCGTGGCCGTCGAGTTCGATGACGTTCCAGTTGAAGGCCCGGTACTTGTCGGCCACCGGGTCGATGCCCATGACGGAGCTGACCTTGCCGTCGATCTGCAGCTCGTTCTTGTCGAGGATGGCGCAGAGGTTGTCGAGCTTGAAGTGTCCGGCGGCCATGGCGGCTTCCCAGATGGAGCCTTCCTGCTGCTCGCCGTCGCCCATGATGCAGTAGACGCGGTAGCTCTTGCCGTCGAGCCGCGCGGCCAGGGCGTCGCCGACCGAGATGCCCAGGCCCTGGCCCAGGCTGCCGGCCGACATCTCGACGCCGCCCAGCTTCAGCCAGTGCGGGTGGCCCTGGAACGGGCTGTCGTAGCGGCGGAGCGTGACCAGGTCGTCCATGGGGAAGTAGCCGGCCTTGGCCAGGCCGACGTAAAGGGCCGGGGCCTTGTGGCCGGCGCTCCAGAACAGGCGGTCGCGGTCTTCCCAGCCCGGGTTCTTCGGATCGTGATTCATGGTGTGCATGTACAGGTCGGCCACGACGTCCATGATCGACAGGCTGCCTCCGGGATGGCCGCTGCCTGCGGCATGGATGGCGATCAGGGCATAGGCTCGCATCTCGTCGGCTACGGCTTGCAGTTTGCTGACGTCCACTTCCACGTTGGTCCCCTTTTCCTGGTCAACAATACCCATTGCTTGACGTACCTCCCGAGTGTCTCGGTCTGCGCTAAGTCGCGCCGCTGCAACGAACAGCGCGGGGGTGACCGTCCTTGCGGACAGACAGTCTGTAGCCCCTCAGAATAAACAAAACGACCGCTCTGTCAACCGTCCGGAGCGTCTGGGCGGGGGCAAATCGGGCGACAACCGCCTAAATTCGATGGATTGTGCAAAGAGTCAGATAAGAGTACAAGAAATCCAGGCCGCCAGAATGTGATGTTCGTCACAATCGCTGTTCGTGACCACCTCACCGAGTTTTTCCCGTTCCCTTTGTCGGTTCCATGGTCAGGAGGAGGCGAGTCTGCTAGATGGCGATGTCCTCGTGTTCGGGTTGAAGGGCATTTGCGGTGAAGAACAGAGCGAGCCCGAAGGTCAAAGGTCCGAGTCGCCCAATGAACATCAGGCCTGTGACGATCAGCTTGCCGACATTCGACAGCGTGGCCGTAATGCCGGTACTCAGCCCAACGGTTCCCAGTGCGGACGCGGCCTCAAAGACGATGCCATGAAAGGGAGCCTGCTCAGTGAGAGTCAGCAGATAGGTTCCCAGGAAGAGCATCAGGAAGTACATGCAGAATGTGGCAACGGCCGCCCGCAGTCGCTCTTCGGGTATTTGGCGCTTCCAGAAGCGGACTTCCTTGTCTCCTTTGAGTGTGCTCTTGATGATACCGATGATGGCCGAGAAGGTCGTGGATTTCAGGCCGCCACCGGTGCCGGAAGGCGATGCGCCGATAATCATCAGCATCGATACCAGGAGCAAGGAGGCATGAGACAGGCCGGAGATCGGGACAGTATTGAAGCCGACAGTGGTCAGCGCGGTCATCACCTGGAAGAAGGATGCCAGGAGGCGTTTGTCCGTTGGCATGGTCTGGAGGCTCGGTTCGGAAACGAAGAAGACCGCGACGGCGACCAGCGTGATCCAGAACGTGGTATGCAGGATGATCTTGGTGGTCAGCGTGACATGCTCGACTTTGCCGGTGATTCTTCGCCACACGTCCACACAGACGATGAAACCCAGCGCGCCCATATAGCTAAGGAAGATCAGAATGGCATTGACCCAGAAGTCGTCCCGGAATGCTTCGAGGCTTGTATCGTAGAGGCTGAATCCGGCCGTGCAGAAGGCCGAGACGCTGTGAAAGACCGCGTTCCACAGAGGGTACTCGACATCGTGGCGGCGAAAGGCAAACCACAACGCGACGGTTCCGATGCCCTCTAGAATCACGGTGAAGACGATCACGCTGCGGATGAATTTGTCGATCACGAAATTCCTGGGGAGGCTGAAGACGGTTCTGCCCACTTCGAGACGCGCCTCCGAAAGCGTCCTGCGACGCGACAGCAGCACGAAGGAACTGAAGGTCATGTACCCCATGCCGCCGAGCTGAATGAGCAGCAGGATCACGATTTGTCCGAAAAGCGAGTAGCTGCCCGAAGTGCTGACAGTCGCCAGCCCCGTCGTGGACACCGCCGAACAGGCCGTAAACAGATGATCCAAGGGCGTGGGACTCGGAACTCGTTGCGAAAACGGAAGGCATAGAAGAACCCAGCCGAGCAGGACATAGGAGGCGTAGCCAATCAGCACAAGCTTGATCGGGTGCAGGGCCGTCAGAAAGATCCCGAAGCCCTGAAGTGTCTTTCTCAAGAGTTGTCCCTCCTGAGCCGGAGCGTGCTGGTCGCAAGTCATCTCTCGGCAACTGCCGATGTGCGGTCGTGTCCGAACGTTCTACATGATTGCGGCCGGAACCATTATAGAGCGTGGGAATCGTGTGAGCAAAGGTATGTTCGTGGAATTGTAGGCGAGCCGCACGGAGCGGCCTCCGAGGTCTCAGGAGGCGGGCAACAGGAGACAGCGCCGGTTCGAAATTCCTCAGCCGTCGCCGGACGTCAGCAGCCAGTAGCCGCCCATCAGCAGCGCCGCCAGCACGACGATCACCACCTGGGCCACGCGGACCTCCGACCGCGTCAGTCCCGTGCCGTAGGCGCGGAACCTGGCCACGTTCTGAAGCGTGAACATCGCGACGAGGATCGTGCCGAAGATCCTGCCGAAGTACAGGGCGACGAGCCCGACCGCGACCCCGCAGATCACCGAGATCGCCAGCGGCAACTCCTCGCGCCGGTAGCCGCGCGCGAGGTGCATGATCGAGGCCATGATGTTGCCGCCGTCCAGCGGCAGGATGGGCAGCAGGTTGAGCAGGCTCCAGACGATGTTGACCCACAGCAGACTGTTGAGCAGCATCCGCAGGATCGGCGCCGACGGAGCCCCCAGTTGCCGCAGGTTCAACCAGAGGGCCGCACCGACGATCAGTCCGATGCCCGGCCCGGCGGCACTGATGGCGATTTCCTGCCAGGGGTTCAGCGGCCGCCAGGCGGTGTAGCGCGTCTGGCCGCCCATGCCGTACAGGACGATCTCGGGGCGGATGCCGTAGGTCCGGACGACCACGGCGTGGCCCAGTTCGTGCAGCAGAACCGAGACGAACACCGCGACCATCCAGGCGAGGATGCCCTGGAGCGAGCCGCTGCCGATGCCGAGGATCGCCGCCATGACGAGGAACGACGCCTCGACGCGGACGGGAAACCCCAGCAGGCGAAACTGCACGCCTCGCGATCCGAACATCCCTTGCTCCACGGGTGAATCTGCCGGCGGCGGCCGTCGCCGTCCCGCGTGGGCCGCCCCGCGCCGCCCAGCGCCGCCGCACAGAGCGGCCATGGTACCGTGCCGCTCGCCCTCTGACAACGGCCATCTGCCGCACGGTACCGCCTTGCGACAATTGTGCTGCCGCGGCATGGACTTTCCGGCAGCGCGGCGGTATCATTCCCCTGCGCGGTGGCAGGTACAAGTCTTCAGGTTCACAGCTTGGCGAGGAGATCGGCAACGATGCTCAGACGATGCGCTTTGGCGGTGACTTTGGCCATGGCCGTGGGTGCGGTCGCGACGTTTGCGGCGCCGCCCGGCGACAAGGGGCCCTACGAGAAGTACCCCGAACTCTACGAGCAGGCCAAGGCGGTCGTGTCGGGCCAGGGCGACGCCAAGGCCGCCACGGCGGCCATCGACGCCGAACTGGCGAAGGTCGTCCTCATGGGCCAGCGCGACCAGCGGCTCCGCGACGACATGCTCCAACAACTGTTCACCCTCCGCGGCGCGGTCACGACGCTCGCTCCCGCCAAGGACAAGGACGTGGTGGCGGTCCTGCTGGACAATCCGCAGATCCTGGGCCGATTCCTGCATGCCCTCGATGCGGGCGACAACGTGCCCAAGGCCGTGGGCGTGCTCAAGCAGCTCAAGGAAACCGACGAGGCGAAGTTTCTCAAGAACAGCGAGTTCTGCATCGCCTTCGCCGTCGTCTGGGACGACTTTCACGGCTACCACTGGGTGGACAAGACGTGCGGGCCGGTGTCGGCCGAGCACATGCTGGGTCTCTACAAGTGGTTCTACGACAACGCCCGCCAGATGATCATCAAGCCGTGGGACCTGCCGTTCGAGCTGAGCGTCTACGTGGTCCACTCGCGGATCACGCCCGAGGAGCGCGGCTGGGTGCTCAACAACTATGGTCGCAAACTCGACGCCTACGAGGTCTACAAGGGCGTGCCGTGGACCAAGGTGCTCAGTCCCGCTCACGGCGCCGGTGCAGGCATTCCCTACACGCTGGCCAACATGAAGACTATGGGCGGCGTGTGCATGGAGCAGGCCTACTTCACCGAGCAGGTCATGCGCCTGCACGGCGTGCCGGCGGTCTACATGCGCGGCGAGGGTCGTGAGGAGGGCGGTCATGCCTGGGTAGGCGTCTTCCTGACCCGGCCGCGGCCGCAGTGGGACTTCTCGCCCGGCCGCTACCGCGACAACCGCTACTTCCTGGGGTCGAGCTACGATCCGACCGACACCAACAGCCACGGCAACTACAAGGCCCCGATGCTGCTGGAGGCCGACATCAAGATGACTGCGGCCGCACTGGCCAGCGCCAAGGGATCGCTGACGACCATCGAGCAGAGCAACGTGCTGCTGGATGCCGCCGCGTGGGCCGGCGAGCACATGGGCGAGACCGTCGGTGACGAGGATAAGCCGATCACCCGCGACGCCCTGGTCGAGTCGCTGGCCGACGAGGCCCTTCGCGTCAACTCCTTCAACGCGGGCGTCTGGGCCTTGGCCGCGCGGCTCGCTCACGACAAGAAGCTCACCGGCGACCAGGCCATGGACTGGGCCAAGAAGCTGGCCGACAAGACCCTCAAGTCGTTTCCCGACTACACCGTGGCCTACATCGGCCAGTTCCTCGACTGCGCCGACAATCCCGACCTGAAGATCAAGCTCTACGGCCGGCTGTACGACGAGTTGAAGAAGGAGGATCGCGCCGACCTGGCCTCGAACGTCAAGGTGGCCGAAGGCGACCTCTGGCAGGCCAAGGGCGACGTTCGCCGGGCCATGCAATGCTACATCTATCCGCTCGTCAACTTCTCGCAGGACAATCACGTTCTGGGCCTGGCCCAGGAGAAGCTCAAGGCCGTCGGCGCCGAGGGCAACAAGGACGAGACCGTCAAGGCCTGCAAGGAAATCCTCAAGGCCCTGGACAAGGGCGAGACCACGCCCGAACGCATGGAGGCCGCCCGCATCATCAACGAGAAGATGCGCACCATCGGCGGGTAGGGGGGCGGGCGCTTTGCTCACAGCTTGGTGCCATGCGGCAATGCGCATGAAGGTGATTCGTGGGTGCCATGCTTCTGCTTGCAGAAGCATGCCGCCAAGCCAGTTGCACGCGAGCACGCGTCTACAAGTAGACGCGTGGCACCCTCGGAGTTGTGACCGGCACAACCTCGACGCCTGGTGCCATGGCCGCTTGCGGCCATGTTTCGGCGTAGCAGTCGTGGCTCCAACGGACTCGGTGGCGTGGCCATGGTCCACATCGAGCGGGTCAGATCGGGGGAGTGGTGCGCGCCGCTTCCTGATGAGTGGGCGGTGGCGCGAATTCGCAATCTCCCCCACGCGGTCCAAGGGCTCGTCCCCTCTGCGGTCACTCCGTTCAAACTGAGCGGCCGGAGGCGGCGTCGCGTCACAAGATTTTGGGGCACAAGGACATGTGTCTTGCCGGCAGCGGCGAGGCCTGGCGACGGCCGGCAGCCTCCGGGCGTGCCGCCTTCGACCGAAAACGCGCCGAAACCGGTCCGAAACGGTCACCGCGCGACCCAAAACGGTCGTTCTCGCGCCGCCGAAACGCGACAGGGGTTTGGGGACGCCATCGCGGCTCCGGGACTTGGCGGCGGCAACGGCGGCCCTCCGGAGCCTGACACGGAATTGTTAACCGTGACAAACAAAGTTAAGGGCGGTTAACTTTTTAAACCGCATTGGCGGGGCCGAGAAGGCCGAAAAAGTGTCACAGTTAAGCGCGCTTAACATTGTTCGCCCGGCGACGCCGTCGCACAAGCCCGCCGCATTGCGGCGGGATACGAAGGGTCGGAATCGTTCGATCTCCGGCGGCGCCGGGGGCTTGTAAGGAGACCTTGAATGGACAAACAGCAGATCGGAATGTGCGGGGCCTATTGCGGCTCCTGTTCGTGGAAGGCCAAGACCGGCTGCGCCGGCTGCCAGGCCTGCGCGGGCGACGTTTTCTGGGGCCAGTGCGCGGTGGCCAAGTGTTGTCTGGCCAAGGGCATCACCCATTGCGGGCCGTGCGAGGAGTTGCCGTGCCGCCTTCTTCAGGGCTTCTTCGACCATCCCGAACACGGCGACCACGGCGAACGCCTGGCCAATCTCAAAGCCTGGGCGGCCGGCAAGGACACGGTCATCGAACTCGGAACGTTCAACCGCAAAGGGCAGTAACCATTGCGTCGGCTGCGCGGGGGCGCCATGGTCTAACCGTCGTAGACCCCGAGCGCCGTCGATGGGAAGGCTAGGCCATGATGGGGGCTGGCTGCGTAGTGGGCGCTGATCATGGTCAAGCTGCGCTTGACCATGGCACCTGCGGGAGTCGTGTGCATGGCTGAGCACATAAATGTGAATGGCGCTCGGATCGAGCGGGAGTTCTTCGAAGCCAACGTGGCAGAGGCTCGTTCCTGCGGTTGGGAGCGAACCGAATGCATGGGCATGACGGATGACCATGAACATTGCATCGTGTGCACTGTGGCGATAGGGAACGAGGTGGCCTATCGCTCTGGATGCCGCTGGCTTTGCGCCTACTGCTATTCGCACTTCGTCGGCGAGAATGCATGACTGTGCACGCGGGGTGCGGGGTGCCATGGTCTAGCCGTCGTAGACCCCGAGCGCCGTCGAGGGAAAGGCTAGGCCATGATGGGGGCTGGCTGCGTAGTGGGCGCTGATCATGGTCAAGCTGCGCTAGAGGCTGTCCGATAATTCACCGCGCTGTTTGTCGTTGCCCCACAGGGGCACTGATAGATAGCCACGGGCGCAAGCCCGTGGTTATCAAGCCCTTCCGCATCACAGAGCCCCGCCAGGGGCGATTGAACCTCACCGTCTGTCGAGAGTTCAATCGCCCCCTGCGGGGCTCCGGATGCCTTTGGTGCCTAAGCACCACGGGCTCGCGCCCGTGGCTAGTTATCAACCGCCCCTAACGGGGCTCTTCTGCACCACCTGTTTGTGGCCCTGCGGAAACCGTGGAGGAATAGTGCCGATGGGCACCGGTCGGTCGGTTGGCAGAGGTCTCGTATCCTTCGGACCCGTGCTGATCGGGTTGCTCCTGGTGGCGAGCCTGGCGGCGCTTCACCGGTACGTGTACGATTCGTTGTGCCCGGGAGTGCCCGACGTGGGCCAGTGCCGCATTGCCACTGTGCCCTGGATCTTCTGGCACTACGAAAGCGGATCCGTCAGTCTCGCGAGGGACTGGCACGTACTGGTCGTCTGGCTATCGGCGTGCGCGTTCCTTGCCGTGCCGCCGCTCATCGCGCTGACGCTGTCGCGAACCGGCCGCCAGACGCTACCGGCCTTGTTGATGTGCGTCGTTCTCTGGGTTTCTGGCGTGTGGTCGGTGCTGGATTCGCAGAAGGCTTACGCCGACATCTTCAATCCGCCGGTCACGCCGGGCAAATTGATGGCCGCATGGCCAGGTGCGGCGTGGGTGACGCTGCTGGTGCTTGGCGGCGCGGTTGTCGGGCTCGTCTATCGTCGATTGCTGTGGCCGCCGCAGTCGCGTCCTGACGGCGAACCTTGACTTTCGGCGGCGCGTCGTGAAGAATTGCCTCGCGGGGCGAACGACTGGGGAAGGGGGCCGTCCACGATGTCTTTCTTCGGAACGGTTCTGACGGCCATCGGGACGCTGCTGCACGTTTACGTCTTCTGGCGGGCGTGCTCGGTGCCGTTTCTGCGCAACCATCTGCGGCCGGGAGCCGTCGTCGCCATCGGCCTGGGCGCGTGGGCCCTCTTTGTCGTCGGCCGCACGTTGGGCCACCACGACAGGGCGGGGGCCGCATCCGGCGCCCTGGAACTGCTGACCATGACCTGGCTGGCCACACTGATGCTGACGGCCGTGTGCCTTGCCGCCGTGGACATGGTCACCTGCTTCGGGCTGCTGCTGAAGCAGCAGGCGCCGATGCTGCGAGGTTGGGCGCTGATGGCCGGGGCCGCACTTGCGGCCGTGGCCCTCGTGCAAGGTCTGCGGCCGCCGGTCGTGCGGTCGCACGAAGTGGTGATGCCCGGCCTTCCCGCGGAGCTTGACGGTACGGTGCTGGTGGCTATGTCCGACCTGCACCTCGGCTCGCTGATCGGCGAGGAGTGGCTGGCCGCTCGCGTCGCCCAGGTGCAGGCCTTGGAGCCCGACGTGGTCGTGCTGCTCGGCGACATCCTGGAAGGGCACGGCCCGCCGCGCGATCAATTGCTCGCGGGATTCGACCGGCTTCGCGCGCCGCTTGGCGTGTGGGCGGTTCCGGGCAACCACGAGCGATGGGCCGTCCGCGACGGCGAGTCGCCGTTCGACAGCCAGCCGCACATCCGCCTGCTGGTGAACGAGTCCGTCGAGGTGAAGCCCGGCCTGGTGCTGGTCGGCGTGGAGGACATCACCTCGGCCCGTCGTCGCGACGGCGGCGAAGGCATCGTCGAGCGGGCCCTGGCCGAACGTCGTGCGGCCCACGGCGACGGGGCAACGATCCTACTGTCGCACACGCCGCTGCAGATGGAGGAGGCCGCAGCGGGCGGCGCGGAGTTGATGCTTTGCGGCCACACGCACGGCGGACAGATCTGGCCGATGAACTACCTGGTTCACCTGCGTTACCCGCTGGTGGCGGGCCGCTACGAGATCGGCGGCATGACGGCGATCGTCTGCCGCGGCACCGGCACCTGGGGCCCGCGCATGCGGCTCTGGCACCCCGGCGAAATCCTGAAGATCACCCTACGCTCGAGCAAAGATTAACAGGCGGGATGCCGCGGGTGCCATGCCTGCCCCCGCAGGCATGCCGAACGCTGCAGCCCGTTCGAGGGCGGCTCGCGAGCCGCCCCTACACCCGCCGCGGCACATCGGTTCGGATTGCCCATCCGCCGCAGGGCGAGTGCGTTGGCCCAGCCTGACGGCTCAGAGCATCTTCTTCAGCTTGGCGTAGGCCTCGGACCAAGGGGCCGTGTTGGTCGGCTCGAAGGTCTCCATCGGGAAACTGCGGCGGACCATGGCGCGGCCCTCGGCCAGGGACGACAGCTCGCCCGTGGCGATGGCCTGCATCATGATGTTGCCGATGGCCGTCGCCTCGATCGGGCCGGCCACCACCGGGCGACCCATGGCATTGGCCGCAAACTGCATGAGCAGACGGTTCTGCGTCCCGCCGCCGACGATGTGCACCTTGTCGAACGTGCGGCCGGTGAGTTTCTCGAGTTCATCGAGCCGTCGCCGGTAACCCAGGGCCAGGCCTTCGAGGATCACGCGGGCCATCGAGCCCATGTCGGCCGGCGGCTGCTGGCCGGTCTTGCGGCACTGGTCGGCAATGGCCGCAGGCATGTCCAGCGGGTTGAGGAAGGCGTCGTTGTCGATGTCCAGCACGGCGGCAAACGGTTTGGCCGCCGCGGCCTGCTCGGTGATGACCGTGTAGTTGAGATCCGGCTCGCTCTGGATCCACTTGCGGCGGCACTCCTGCAACGGCCACAGGCCGGCCAGGTTCTTCATGAACCGCGTGGTCCCGGCGACGCCGCCCTCGTTGGTGAAGTTGGCGGCGCGGGTCGCCTCGTTGATCATCGGCTGCGACAATTCGACGCCCATGATCGACCACGTGCCGCACGAGATGCAGGCCCAGTCGTTGCCCTCGGCCGGGACGGCGGCCACGGCCGAGCCGGTGTCGTGATGGGCGACGGCGACGAACGGAATCGTGTCGTTGCCGGCAATCGCGCGGGCGACGTTGCCCAGGACCGTGCCGGGCTCGACCAGCTCGGGGAAGATGCGCTGCGGCAGGCCCAGCTCGCGAAGCAGTTCGGTGGCCCACTGCCGCGTCCGCGGATCGATCAACTGGCTGGTCGAGGCCAGGGTGTATTCGTTCGCCTTGCGGCCGGTGAAGAACCAGGCCAGCAGGTCGCCCATGAACAGTACGGCGTCGGCGGCCTCCAGGACCTTGGGCGTGCGGTGGCGGATGCCGGCCAGTTGGAAGATGGAGTTGAACTGCATGAACTGGATGCCCGTGGCGTCGTAGATGCGCTCGGCGGGAATCTTCTTCAGCACCTCGCCCATCGTGGCGTCGTTGCGGTGGTCGCGGTAGCAGACCGGCGGCGCCAGGAGCGAGCCGTCGCGGGCCAGCAGCCCGAAATCGACGCCCCAGGTGTCGATGCCCATGGCGGCCGGCGGCGCGCCGACGCGCTCCTTGAACTTGCCGAGCGCGGCCACGAGTTCGCGGCACAGCCCGTAGACGTCCCAGTAGAGGGTGCCCTGGATCGTGACCGGCAGGTTCCAGAAACGGTGCACTTCCTCGATGGTCAGCTTGCCGTCGCGCAGGGTTCCCGCGACGCCGCGACCGCTTTCCGCCCCGAGATCGTACGCCAGATAGGTTGCCATGAGAATCTCTCCCGTATCGTTTGCCATATTTGTGCAAACAGCAGCGCCCTGCGCTGGTCGTGGGTGCCATGCTTGTGCTTGCACAAGCATGCCGATCGGTGCACAGGCCTATCGCATGTTTCTCCCCTTCGACAGGCTCAGGGCCTGACGGCAAGGAGAAGCATGGCACTTGCAGTGGGGGAGGTTGTAGCACAATCGTCCCGCGTCGGCAAGACCATGGCACCAGGTCAAGGAGTGTGACCACGCTGGGTGGCCGGGAGTTGCAGTCGAACCGATTTCACGAACCTCCCCGCCCGGTCCTGGCTTCGGCCTCCAGTTCGGCGGACGTCTTGCCGCCGCGAAGTTCCAGCAGCCTCGCCACGTCCCCGCACCCCGGCATCCACCCCCTCCGAGCACGGTCGAGGGGGGTCGAGGTCCCTACGGGGATCGGGCCGACCCCAACCCTGCCGTTGATGTCCGCGCCGTGGTCCAGCAGCAGCGTTACCATGTCGTATCGTCCATGGTCGGCCGCCTCGTGCAACGGCGTGGAACCTTCATGGTCGAGGGCGTTCACGTTGGCGTTGCGGTTGATCAGCAGTCGAGCCGTGTCGCACTCGCGCCGTCTCGCCGCCAGATGCAGCGGCGTCGCGCCCCGCTCGTCCGTCGCATTGACGTCGGCGCCTCGTTCGACGAGCCGCGCGGCCGCCGCCGCGTGCCCGTAGAATGTCGCATGGTGCAGGGCCGTCCAGCCCTCGATGGCGAAGAAGTTGTCCTGCGCGTCGACGTCCGCGCCGCCGTCCAGGAGACGGTCGATCGCGGCAGCGTCGTCACGGTCGGCGGCCATGAACAGGGAATCGGGGATCGGCCCCCTCTGTACGGCGAGGAAAGTCATCATCCGCAGGTCGTCAGCATCGGCGGACGCCCGGGCGAACGTCCTGCTGCCACGGAACACGACCTCCTCCTCCTGGTACTGGTCGTAGCGTCGCAGGTCGGCACAGAAGGTCTTGAGCGTGATGTCGTAAGACGCCACCAGACCGTCGTCGGTGAGCGACTCGACGCGGACCCATCCATGGGCCCCTCCCGGCCGCAGACACATGAAGTGTGAGGACGTACTGGTCGCCACGACGTCGTCGACCAGCAGGCGGTACTCGCGGCCGACCTCTGGTGAGTCGATCTCCAGGATTAGCGTCTCGTCCCAGCCGTGGGCGCTCGTCGTCGTGGAATGGGGGCGGCCTCGCGACAGCCGCAGGACGCTGCGGTCGGGGTTTGGCTCGAAGGAGAGACGGTAGGGAGCCCCGGGCGTGATGCTGATTGCGGACTTGGGTAGCCACCAGGCGTTGTCATAGGGAGTGGCCCGTTCCCACAAGAAGACGGCCCAGAGCAGGAAGACCGATCCCGCGGCGACGATCGCCGCCACGACGGCCCACCGCTTCCGCCGCTTCGGCCGCTCCAGCCCCACCCGGCTGTACCCAGAATGGCTCATGCCCCTATCGTATCCACATCGTCGAGTGCACACAAGCCGAAGCCGGCACGGCCGCCTGTCCTGGGCATGCCGATCGGTGCACAGGCCTATCGCATGTTTCTCCCCTTCGACAGGCTCAGGGCCTGACGGCAAGGAGAAGCATGGCAC
>JAFGPY010000446.1 GCA_016935955.1 Planctomycetota bacterium | reverse complement strand
TCTTTCGTCGTCTGCCCATCTGCATCTCCTTTCACCAGAGGTCCGCAGATGGTTATCGGCAAAACGAGGGCTTTTGAGATAGTTTCTTAGTGGATATGGTGGGCGTCGAGCACGACAACGCCGAAGACCTTCAGGATTTCGCTGACTCGATCGATGCGGGCGATGTGCTTGCAGTTGGCCATCCGCAGGAAGATCACGCCGCCGTCCACCGTCCATCCGACCTTGGGCCCCTGGAAGGTCTGGTAGTCCCTGAAATCGTCGGTCAGTGAGAAGCCCTGGCAGTTGCCGCCGCACTCGTCGCAGATCATGTCGGTCACGCCCTGGAGCATGGCCCGGATGGTCGAGGGCTGGTCCGGCGTCAGTGGTGAATACTTCAGGTGAAATGTCGTTTCCATCGCGATGTGCTCCCGTGTCCGTCAAGTTGCGTCTCGACGTCGGATGGGGCAGGCCACACCCTGGCTGCGGTCTGCGGTCCCGTTAAATGCATTATATCGGCTGCGACGTTCCTGGCACAGCTTTATGTCGTCTGCTTAGGACCGCGACGGGCAAAAAAGGAGAAGCGAATTCCCTCGAAGGCGAGAGAATTCGCTTCAGATGGTGCGGACTCAATCTTGTTGCGAGCGGCTTACTTCTTGACCTTGACGGCTCCGCCCAGCGCCGGAACGCTGGCTGCCAGCCGACCGGCCAGCACGTTGAGCATGTCGGTGTTCAGGCTGTAGATGACCTGTTTGCCGTTGCGGCGATTGAGGATCAGTCGTCCCATCCGCAGCAGTCCCAGGTGATGGCTCACCGTGGGCTGGGCCAGGCCCAGAATCTTGCACAGGTTGCCGACATTCTGCTCTTCATTGGCCAGGTGGAACACGATCTTCAACCGCGTCTCGTCACTGAGCAGCCTGAATGCCTGAGCCAGCTCGCCAACGTTCTCGTCCGTGAATGTGACCTTCTTCGCCATGACAATCTCCTCGATAAAACCAACATCGTGCCTACATAACTATACGAAATTCGATGTCCGATGGGGACAAAAATCACCCCATCCCGAAACACTGGGCGTTAAACGCATCTCACACATCCATGTCAGGGGTGGCCAGGCAGCCGAGACGGCTGCAGAGATGCACGATTGACCACGTCCCAGCGCACTTTGCCAAATGGTCAATGACCATTCCCAGCGTTTCAAAGTGTACCAGTTTTACCTCGTAAGTCAATAGCCCTCTAGGACGTATTCACTTTTTTCTTATATCAAGGTGGACTTCACGACATGAGGGCTTCTTCATGTGTTCCGGACCGGTTACTGGGCCGCTCTTCGGGGGAGCGTTGAGTCCTCCCGGCGAGCCGAATACCGCGGCGGATGGCACCCGGAGATCGGACCGGAAGTGCGGTTTGCGGCTCGCTTCCACGCTCCGGATGCCGCGTCCTGAACGGCGGGCAGGGCATGTCCGCCCGTCCGGGAATGTTTCGTGACCGTCCGCGGCTCGGTCAGCCGCGAATCAGGGCCATGGCCTCGGCCCGCGTCGCCGGGTTCTCCCGGAAGATGCCGCGGACTACGCTTGTGACCGTCAGCGTGCCGGGTTTCTTAACGCCGCGAATCGTCATGCAGAGGTGCTCGGCCTCCAGGACGACCATCACGCCGCGCGGTTTCAGCGAAGCCATGATGTCGTCGGCGATCCGCATCGTCATCCGTTCTTGGACCTGCAGCTTGCGGGCCTCCAGTTCGACAATGCGGGCCAATTTCGACAGTCCGGTGATGCGGCCGCCCGAGGGCAGATAGGCCACATGGGCCTTGCCCAGGAACGGCACCATGTGGTGCTCGCACAGGCTGCAGAACGGAATGTCGCGGACCAGGACGATCTCGTCGTAGTTCTCGAGCGTCAGGACCTTCAGCACATCCTTCGGGTTGCTGCCGATGCCCGAGAGAATCTCCTCGTACATCCGGGCGACGCGCTGCGGCGTCTCCTGCAGGCCCGGGCGGTTGGGATCTTCGCCCACGGCCTCCAGGATCATCATGACCGCCTTGGCGATCTTCTCTTTGTCCATGTCCGCTACGCCTCCGGGTGAGGACCTCGTCCGGGTCCTGCATGGGCCGCAATTATGGCTGCTTCCGCCCCTTCGTCAATGCAAAAACACAGCCCGCCGCGGCGCTCGACGCAAAAACAAGAGGGAAACACCGAACGATGCAGATCGTTCGGAATTTCCCTGTTTGGTCCTTGCGCCCGTTGTAGCAGCGGTGGACGCTACTGATTCTTCTTGCGAAGGACTACGAATGCGACAATAGCTGCCACCAGCAGAACACCGACCACTAGGTAGTACATCGTACCGACACCGAGCGTAAGCATTCCTGTTCTCCTCAAACGTTTCCGGTTCCCGTTGACATGATTATGGTCGCAATCTTCCTGAAACGCCTCCATCAATATTGCCGCCGATGGCGATGCTGTCAATGGTTTTTCGCCGTTTCCGGGTATCTGTGGGGGCTCCTGTCGGAGTGATTTCCTTTCCAGTTGAAACCGCTTTGCGGCCCGGATATAATCCGCCTCTATACGGTGGGGACGTAGCTCAATTGGGAGAGCGCCGCGTTCGCAATGCGGAGGTTGCCGGTCCGATCCCGGTCGTCTCCACCATCTTTCTTACGCCTGCCCAGCTCGCCGTCAGAATCATCCTGAGGGGCGAGTTCTTTTTTGGGGACGCTGCAACGTCATGAGGCGAACTCTGCTCATCACCTGTGCAGCCCTGTCGCCCGACTACCTGGGCGATCTCGACCTGACGCCCAACCTTCATCGCCTTGCCGCCCAGGGACGCGCGAGCCGCCTGTTGCCCAGCTTCCCCGCCGTGACCTGTTCCGTGCAGGCGTCCATCGTCACCGGCCGCCCGCCGGCCGACCACGGCATCGTCGCCAACGGCATGGTCCTGCGCGACCTTGTCGAGGTCCGTTTCTGGGAACAACCGGCCTCGCTTGTCCAGGCGCCGCCGCGATGGGCCGCCCTCGATCCGCGGCCGCGCGTCGCCATGCTCTTCTGGCAGAACTCGCTCTACGCCGACGTCGATTGCATGATCACCCCCAAGCCGCTGCACACCGAAGCGGGCTTGGTCAACGACTGCTACGCCACGCCCGCGGGCCTCTATGACGAGCTTCGCGGCCGGCTCGGCGAATTCCCGTTGCACCACTACTGGGGCCCCATGGCCGGCATCGCCTGCAGTCAGTGGATTGCCGCCGCGACCGAGCACGTCTGGCGCACGCAGCGCCCCGACCTCTGCCTGACCTACTTGCCGCACCTCGACTACAACACGCAGCGCCTCGGCCCCGACCCGGCCTCTCTGGCCGACGACCTGCGGCAACTCGACCAACTCGTCGGCCGCTTGCTCGACATGGCCCGGGCCGACGGCGCACGCACGGTCGTCCTCAGCGAGTACAGCCTCTCGCCCGTCACGCGGGCCGTGCCGCTCAACCGTATCCTGCGGCAAGCGGGCCTGCTTGCCGTCCGGAATGTGGCCGGGCGGGAGTACCTCGACGCCGGCGCCAGCCGCGCCTTCGCCATGGTCGATCACCAAGTGGCCCACGTCTACGTGTCGCCGCCGACGTCCGCGCGGCCCGCGGTCGACCTGCCGTCCCTGCGCCGGCAACTCCTCGCCGTCGACGGCGTGACCGAGGTGCTGGACGCCTCCGCCCAGGCCGCCCGCGGCATCGCCCACCCGCGAAGCGGCGACCTCGTCTGTGTGGCCGAGGCCGATGCCTGGTTCTCGTATTACTGGTGGCTTGACGATGCGGTCGCACCCGACTTCGCCCGAACCGTGGACATCCACGCCAAGCCGGGTTACGATCCGGTCGAGCTGTTCGTCGATCGCGCGACGCGCACCATTCCGCTCGATGCGTCGCTGGTTCGCGGCAGCCACGGTCGCGCGGGGTTCGACGAACCCATGGGCGTCCTGCTGGTCGACGATCCGCCGCAGGCGCTCGCCGGACGCGATGTTCTTCGTGCCGAGGAAGTCCTCGATTTGCTGCTCGCGCAGTGACAGGACGAAAACCATTGACAGAGTCCCGGCGGCCGATACGATGAGTCCACACGACCTGCAATCCAAGACGGGGGAACACAAGTTCATGCAGATCATCGAACGCAGGCAGATCGGCGACGTTCACGTCTGGTCCATTGACGGCGGCCTCGATCGCACGACGCACGACCAGTTCGTGGAGGACATGTACCGCATTCTCGAGTCCGGCGCGCGGAAGGTCGTCCTCGATTTCAGCCGCCTGACCTACATCAGCAGCATCTCTCTCGGTACGCTGGTCCGCGTCCACAGCCACTTCAGCAAGAACGACGCCTCGCTGAAGTTCGCCTCCCTGCACACGAACGTGACCGAGATCCTGCGGTTCGCTCACCTGGACCGCATCTTCGACCTCTATAAAGATGTCAACGAAGCGGTGGCCTCATTCTGACCGCCGCCGTGCCGCCTCCGGTGCCGGGGTCGGCAAAGCACGGAGGCGGCCCGCCACCATCGTGGCGAACCGCCCCGGGCTGTTGCCGTGCTGTTGCGGGTGTGGCAGCCTATTTGCAGCAGTCCTTGCAGGCCGTTCCGCAGCAGGTCTGGCACGACGTCTTGCTGCAACATGCGGCACAGGCGCTGTTGCACGGGCTCTGCGACGTGCAGCAGGCGGGAGCGGCAACCGACGCTTCGCCGGCCACGGCCGGTTTCTCGGCGTTATGGCCGGTGTAGGCGGTGACGATCACTCCCGCGACGGCTACGATCACCAGCACGGCGATAATCAGACCAAACGTCTTCATCGTATTGACCCCTTCGCAATATACGGCAGCGCGACTTGCTCACTATTCATAACGGGCGCTCCTGCCCGTTGGGTTCCAGAATATCCGGTCGGCCTGCTCAAGGTTGCGACACCGGCTGCTCGGGCGACACCGGCCCCAGCGATGCCAGCAACAGGCCCAATCGCTCGGCGGGCTGCTCGCCCACGGCACAATACGAGTGGCCCTGCCGGTCGACCTTGGCCACGTTGCACGTTCCGCAGCCGCAATAGCATGTCGCGTGCCCGTCGGCGCACGTCGCGCCGTCGCAGCCGCACAGGCAACCGACCGGCTCCGCCGTGACGATTACCGACGCCGGCCCGTCGGGCGTCTCCAGCAGCAGGTTGGCCGCCGGTCTGCCGTCGATGTCCACCGTGCCGTAGTGGCGAATCGTCGTGCCGCCCGACGCGGGCATCAACGGAGCGTAACCGAGTTTGCCCCTGAAGAACTCCGCGGCGGCGGCAGGCTCCACCGTACCGGTGTCCGGGCCCGAACGGCCCAGGTTCGTCATGTGCGCTTCGGCCAGTTTCTCGACGATGGCCGCCTGGCTATGCCCCTCGAACAGCCGCGCGGCCAGAGTAATCATGACCGCCAGAACCGCTGCCGCGGCTGCAACCGTCCAGAGCAGTCGCACACGGTGCGTGCGACATCGCATCTGGCGGACCTCGGCCATCCGCGGCCGGGCAAACCGTTCGCCCAACCGTTCCGCCAGTCCCTCGGGCGGCGCGACGATGGCAAACGCCGCCTGCAGCCGGCGGCGAACGGCCTGCCGACCTCGAAGCACGGCGGCGCACTCGTCGCACTCGGCCACGTGCCGCGGTGCGGCTTCGCGCCCGCTGAGAATCGCTTCGATCTGATCTTCGTTCAGGTGGTCCATCGGTTCTCACCTGTCATGCCCAGTTCCCGAGCCCGGTTCGCCAGTCTCGACCTCAACGCCGACCGAGCCCGGCCCGTCCGACTCTTGACCGTTCCCACGGCGACGCCCAGCACCTCGGCCGCCTCTTCGCAACTCAGTTGCTCGACCTCCACCAGGTACAGCGTCAGCCTCTGCTCGGGCGACAGCGATTTCAGTGCTGAAATCACCTCTTCGTCCGAAAACTGCTCCAGCACGTCCCGGCCCTCGGACCAGTCCGACCCGGCCGGTTCGCTGTCGTCGACGACCATCTCGTCCGTCAGCGTCACGTCCGGCCCGGCCATCCTGCGGCCGCGGAGGACGTCTATCCAGGAGTTTCGCAAGATCTTTAGAAGCCATGACTTACAGTTGGTCCCCTCGGCGAACTGGCCGAACTTCTCATACGCCTTGGCGAAGGTCGTCTGCGACAGGTCTTCCGCCTCGTCGTGGCGGCCGCTCAGCGCGTACGCTGCCCGGTACACGCTGTCGAGATGCACCAGGGCCAAGTCTGCGAAGTCCTCGCGTTGCGCCATGTCGGTTGCCGCCCTTACGTGGGCCTTCGTCACCGGACTGAACGGTTGGCCGGTCTCCGGGGTTCCCGCTTTCCGGAAGACTTGCCGCCGGTCGGGCCCAGTTCAGTATTCGGACCTTCTCCGGGCAGGTCAAGGTCGCCCGGACCGGGGATTTCCTTGATTCCCCGTGTTGGGGCGGTCGATACAATCGAAAAGAGGAATACTCCCGCATTCGCCGTGCGCGCCCCGTGCGCGCCGGCCCCGGCAGTTGCGCCGATTTTCAGGGGCCGCTTGTGGACACCGACGCACAGGTTCGACAAACCGCCGAAGCCATCCGCCGTCTCGTCAGTGAGATCGCCCAACTGGCCTCGACGGACATCCCGCGGCAAGCCTTCTTCGGCGCCTTCATCCAGCGTGCCGTCCGGGCCATCGACGCCATGGGCGGCGCCGTTTGGATCGGACGCCAGGGACGTTTCAACCTCGTGGCCGACGTCGATCTGGACTCCAGCCGCTTCGCCGCCAACAGCAACCAGCGCGACGCCATTCGCGCCGCCCTCCGCTGGGTCGCCGAGCACGGCCGCAGCCTCATCATCGCACCCATGGGCCCCGACTGGATGGACGACCAGGGCGCCGCCGGCATCCCCAACCACACGCCGATGCCCTTCTTCTATGTGCCCGTCCGCCACGACGACCACGTGGTCGGCGTCGTCCAGGTCTGGCAGCGTCCCGGCCGCGACCCCAAGAGCTACCGCGGATTCATGGAGTTCCTCATCGCCGTCGCCCAGCACGCCGAAAGCTACCTTGAGTCGCGGCACCTCGAATCCGTCGTCCGCGAGCGGCAACGCCTCGAGAATCTCCTGCTGGTGACCGAACGCATCGGCGCCGCCGAATCGTCCAACGACCTGGCCGTGCAACTGGTCAACCTGGGCCGCGAACTCGTTGCCGCCGATCGCCTGACGCTCCTCGTCTGCGAGGGACGCCAGTGCCGCGCCGAGGCCGTCAGCGGACAACCGCGAGTCCAGCGGCGCAGCGAGACCGTCCAGGCCATCGAGGACCTGGGCCGCGCCGCCGTGGTCGCTCGCGACGCCAGGGCCTTTCGCCGACCCAACCCCGGACAGGACGCCTCGCGCGTCTGCCGACAGTATTTCATGAACTCCAAGTACGACCTCATCGTCATGATGCCCCTGAAGGTTCGCGACCAGGTCGCCGCCGTCATTGCCGCCGAGTATCCTGCGGCCGACGGGCACCCGACCGACGAGGACCTCGCCGCACTCGAATCGTTGGCCCGCCAGGTCGGACCCGCACTGGACCGCCTGCGGCAACAGGAATCGTTGCCCCTCAGGCGGACGGCCCGGCTGCTGGCTTCCCTGCGACCTGAACGCCGCAACCGCAGGCTCGTCGTGGCTGTCGTCCTGGCCGCTATCGCGATTGCCGCTGCGGTCGTTCCCATCCGTACCGACGTCGAGGGACGCTGCACCGTCTGGCCCGTCAACCGTGCCGTCGTCGTGGCCCACGAGGAAGGACGCATCGCCGAAGTTCTCGTCACCGAAGGCCAACGCGTCGAGGTCGGCCAGCCCCTGGTGCGGCTGGAGAACCCGGCCCTCCAGACACAGTGGGCCGTTGCCCAGCGCGACGTCGAGAAGTGGCAGGCCGAGGCCCAGAGCCGCGAGGCCGAGGGCGATCCCTCGGGCGCCCAGATCGCCTCAATTCGCGCCGACAAAGCCGCAGGCGAAGTCGCCTACCTGCGCACCCGCATCGACGCCCTCCTGCTGCGCAGCCCGATCGGCGGCTCCGTCGTCACCCCCGAGCCGCAATCCAACGTCGGCAGGGTCCTGGCTCGCGGCGACACCATCCTCAACGTGGCCGCGCTGGAGGCTTGGGAGGTCGCTGTCGAGGTGCCCGAGCACAGTTTGCCGTCATTGCAGAAAGCCATCGCCGCCGCGGGGCCCGAAGGCTTGCCGGTCGAGTTCGTTCTTGCCGCGCGGCCCGACCGTGCCTTGGCGGCCCGCATCGCCTCGGCCGACGATATCTCGCAGGTCGCGAGAACCACCGCCGGAAAGAACGTCTTTCTCGTGCGGGCCGGGATCGATCCGGCCGAAGCTGCCGAGGCCGACCTCCGCATCGGATACGAAGGCCGCGCCCGGATCGCCGGTCCCGAGCGCTCGGCCCTCGGCGCCCTGTTCGGCCCCTTCGTCGACTACCTGCGCCTGGCATTGTTCTAGGCGCACCGGCCGCAACGCTGTGTAGGGGCACGGCCTGCCGTGCCCGAATCGATCGGCAAGGGGTGGCATGGCCACGCTTGCGTGGCCATGTGAGACATTAGGATCGGAACTTCATCCTCGTGACCGACGCCGCAAACGACACATCCTCCCAGCAACGCACCAGTCGCCTGCCTCCATTGCGCAGCGACATCGAGGTCGCGCGCCGCGAGGCCGACGGCCGCACCGAGTACGTCCTCAAGGACCCCCTCAGCAACCGCCACTTCCGGCTCGGCGCCGAGGAATGGTTCGTCGCCACGCTGCTCGACGGGCAACGGTCCCTGGCCGACGTCCACACCCGCGCTGCCCAACAGTACCCCGAAGCCGCGCTGACCACCGACGAGATCGCCCGCTTCGTTCGTCGCCTGGCGCTGGCCGGCATGCTGCGACTCAGCGGCCACGGCGACCTCGACCGTCTGCTCGCCCTGCGGCCGCCCGGCAGCGCCCTGAAGATCCTCGACCTCTTCTCGCGGATCTTCTACATCCGCATTCCGCTGGTGAACCCCGACCGCTTCATCGCGCGGCTCCACCGCGCCGTCGGCTTCTTCGGACGCCCGCGGTTCCTTGCCGCCATGGCGGCCGTCGTTCTAGTCGCCCTGTTGCTGGCCCTCTGGCAATGGCCGCGACTGGCCGAACCCCGCGCCGAGTTCCTCTCGCCGCGCGGTCTGGCCTGGCTGCTGGTCGCCATTGTCGCCATCAAGATCATTCACGAGTTCGCCCACGCCTGCGTCTGCAAGCACTACGGCGGCCACGTCCCCGAGATGGGCATCGTCTTCATCGTCTTCACGCCGTGCCTCTATTGCGACGTCTCGGACGCCTGGATGTTCCCCTCGCGGCGCAGCCGTCTCGCCGTTACGGCCGCGGGCATCGCCGTCGAACTCGTCATGGCCGCCATGGCCGCATGCGTCTTCTTCGTCACCCGCGACGGCTGGCTCCACCAGGCCGCCTTCAGCCTGATGATCGTCGCCAGCGCCTCGACGCTCCTGTTCAACGGCAACCCGCTGCTGCGATACGACGGCTACTACCTGCTCAGCGACGCCGTCGAGATCCCCAACCTGCGGGTCCGCGCGCGGCGCTATCTCGTCGGCCTCGCGCGCCGCCTTCTGTTCGCCGAACCCGTGCCCGACTTCGATCGCCCCGACCGTCACCGCACGCTCGTCTTCCTCTACGGCATCGGCGGCTACCTCTATGGCTGGTTCATCCTCTACGCCATCCTCGGATTGCTCTACCGCAAGCTCCAGCCCTACAACCTTCAGGCCCTGGCCGGCCTGCTCATCGTCATGTCGCTCGCCATGCAACTCGGCGTGCCCCTCTGGCGACTTGCCGCCGCGCTCGGGCGACTCGTCCGCCAGCCCGGCAGCCCGTGGCGATTCGCACGCGCCGTCGCCCTCACCTGCGTCCTGATCTTCGTCGTCGTCACGGCGCTCAACGTCGAGTTCACCGAGACTCTCAGCCGCTCCTGCGTCGTCGAACCCGACCAGCCTTGCGACGTTCGTGCCGAGCAGCCCGGCTTCGTCGCCAAGGTCCTCGTCCGTCCCGGCCATCCTGTGGCCAAGGGCGCGCCGCTCG
Source organism: Planctomycetota bacterium (assembly GCA_016935955.1). Next base: position 2,005 of record JAFGPY010000446.1, on the reverse strand, counting down.
TGCGGCTGACCAACGAGCGGCTCCAGGTCGAGCTGCGCGGCACCGAGAGCGACCTCGCCGTCCATCGCATTCTCGTCGATCGCGCCCAGGCGGCCGGCGACCTCGTCACCGTCGGCCAACTCCGCACGCAACTCGACCAGCTCCAGCAACTCGCCGACCATGCCCGTCGCCGAGTCGAGCAGTTGACCGTCACTGCGCCCGTTGCCGGCATCGTCGTCAGCGACGATCTCGAGCGGCTCGACGGCGCCTGGGTGGGGCAGGGCACGCTCCTGCTCACGGTCGCCAGGCCCGAACAGTTCAAGGTCACCCTCCAGCTCAACCAGAAACAGGCCGAGCGCGTCGCTGTCGGCGCGCCCGCCGAACTCCGCGTCAGGGCCTACCCGCGACGCACGGTCGAGGGACGCGTCCGGGACAGCAGCCTCGTCGCCAGCACCACCACCTCGGCCGTCCTGACCACCCTGTACGAAGGCGATGTCGCCGTACGCCCCGGACCCGCCGGCTGGTCGGCCGCCGAGAAGATCTACCGCGCCGAACTCCAGCTCGCCGACACCCAGACAGCCCTTCGCGGCGGCATGAGCGGCAAGGCCCGCATCTACCTCGGACGAACCTCCCTCGGCGGCTACCTCTGGCGGACCGTCCGCGACCAGCTCAGCCTCGACTTGCTCCTCAAGTGGGTCTCCTCCTGACCCCCTACCGCCAAGGACGAGAATCGCCTATGTAGCCCGGCCGTCCTCGGCCGGGAGAGTAGGATCGCCTGTGTAGCTCGGCCGCCCTCGGCCGGGAGAGTAGGATCGCCTGTGTAGCTCGGCTGGGAACATAACGCGCCATGGCCCTTTCGCCGCCCGCTCCGGCCACGAAGCCCCCACACCCGCTGGCAAAAATAACTTTTTTCTGCACTGTCATCCCAACTCTTGCTGTTTCTCGCGCCGCCGCAGGCCATCGTAGTCCGCCCCGTTATCAGTATCACCCGCCGCTCCGGACCACGTTGACAATACTGATAGGGCCGCAAAGAGGCCGTTTCGGGCGAGGCTTAGGGGGAATCCCCTAATAATGGTGTAACGGATGCGTTAACAAGACCTTACGGCCGTGTCACCCTGTCGCCGGCTGAGTCGGAGAAATGGGCCTCAAGAAGCCTCCACGAGCGACTTAAGTCCCTGTCGCATAACGTCCTGGGCTCACTGGAATTCACGATTTCGCCGATAAAACCATGGTCCGCGGGACGACTCCGCGCGAAGCGTATGCGCAGGTCGTCCGCTTGTCCAGGGGGATGCTGGTCCGAACGATCGCCAGAGGTGCTGTGTCTGACCAATCCAGACAGCTTCGCATCGAGCCGCTCGAGCAACGCATCGTGCTCGGCGTCATCGTCTCCGCCGGCGAGTTCTTCCAGTACCTCGACGCCGACGGCGACCTGCAGCGCATCTACGTCGACGCTGGCCGCATCGACATCGACGGCATCGAAGACCCCGGCCTCAACGACACCATCGACACGCTGACCGTTCTGGACGAAGGCACCGACTTCGATTCTTCCGCCATCACCATCACCGAGGTCCAGGCCAACGGCGTCGCTAACTTCACAGCCGAGTTCGGCGTGGACGTCACTCAGGGCATGGACACCTCGGTCGGCAAAACCGGGACCATCGATGTTCTGCAGGCCAACGCCTCCGGCGCGATAATCACCGTCGGCACGGGCGTCGTCGACGGCAACGTCAACACCTTCCGCATGAACACCGGCAGTTGGTCCGGCACACTGACGGTCGAGGGCGACATCACCACCGTCGACATCGCCGACGACATCGCCGTGGCCGGGCAGATTGCCGCCGACCAGATCACCACGCTCAACGTGACCGACGACGTCCTCGGTACGGTCGAGACCGCCGCTGGCGGAGCCATCACCAACGTCACCGCCGACGAGGTGAGCGGCACGATCAGCGCGGGTACGGGCGTGAACCGCGGGGACATTTCATCGCTGACGCTGGGGACGGTGTCGGGCGGCGGGCAGATCGTC
>JAFGPY010000445.1 GCA_016935955.1 Planctomycetota bacterium | reverse complement strand
TGGCCGATCTGGATGTCGGCAAGGGCCGTTGCGTAGGAGGAGTACGGCTCCTCGTCATCAATGCCCCAGTTGCGCATGGTATAGGGACTCTTCGGGAGGCTCACGATCCATGGACACGCGCCGACCAGGCGGCCACTCGTCGGATCGCACAGCAACTTGCCGGAAGTTGGATCGTATCTCAGGCCCATCAGCTTCCTTGCGCCGTGCAGACCGTTGCCGTAGCAGCCGTGTACTGTGCCTCAGGCCCAACGTGAATCAACCGTCCCGACGAATCGTGCGTCAGAATGCGACGGAATCCCAGAAACAGTTTTGTGCTTTCATCGTAGACGCTGCGGTAAGGGCAGAACTGAACACCATCGTACTCCGCCTCAGTGATATCCCACTCGTCCGTTGCATCCGTCAGTTGGGCCGGATCGGAAGGACCGAGAACCTTTGGGTTGTCCGCCGTGCCTCCGCTGGAGCCCAGCCGCACCAGAGCCCACTTGCCGGCGCCCGTGCCGCTTTCCTTCCAGAGGATCGTCGCCGCTCCGCTGGGCCGCGTCGTCAAGAAGCCAACGCCCTCCTCGTGGTCGATGTCGGCAAAACGGTGATTCTCGTTCGTGACGTTTAACTTCGCAGGGCAGACGCCCGAGGCGCAGGCCAGGCCAACATCGCCCTCGCCGCCTTCCTGGCCGGCCGCCAAGGGCTCCAGGAGTATGACGAATCTCCCCAAGTGATCGGGCAAGGTCGCCGTGACGCCCGACATGACCACTCGATCGGCGAACTCCTCCTCGTTGTTCTCAGGTATGATCAGAGGACCATCAATGCCGAGCACGTCGAACAGGTCGCAGGCCTCTCCGCTGTCGTTGCGCACGAGCACCAGACCACTGCTGCGGACATCCCGCGGCGTCCGGCCACGTGAGGCCCGCGATTTGGCAGCCTCTTCGGCCGCATCGAGACACGCGTTCCAGGCTCGAGCGTCCGGCCGCAAGGGCTCGCCGGGCATCACGCGCCGGAAACTGTCGCCTCCCTGTCCCGTTCCGCCGCTCATGTCGTTCCGATCCCCAGAGTCGAGAAGTCGCCGCTCAGGTAGAGTTGCTCCACGTAGACGTATCGTGGCCGCTTGACCATCACGTTCAGCGACGCGTCCTTGACGTCACGGTAGAGAATCCACATGTACTCCCAGGCCTTGACGGGAATCGCTACGGCCCCTGTGCCGTGGCCGACGCCGAAACCCGAGCCGCTGTCCCAGTCTGCGCAGGCATCGGCCACGTGGGGCCGCGCCGCGAAGTTGAAGGTGATCTCCCAGTCGCCTGCGCCGCGCTTGCCGCCCGAGGCCCCCAGGAACAGGCAGTTGTCGACGCCCATGCCCTTGAAGGTGGCGTTGTTGGTCTTCCACACCAGAGCGTACAGTGCGGCCTTGTAACTGCCGGTGACCACGGCATCGGCCAGGTAATGCGTCTCGCTGAACAGGTATGCCCCCGACGTGTCGCCCAGGTCGCACCCCTCCACGCCGTCGCGTGTGACGCCGACCAGGTTGTGGCAACTCGGGGCGCTGTCCCCGCAAGGGCCGTACTTCCCTACCGTCTTGAGGCTGTGATAGATGTGACGCGTGCCGCCGCCGACCTCGAACCGGTAGCTCGATTCGCCGGTTGCCGGCGGATCCTGTTTCTGGCCGCCGGGAGTCACGGCACGGACCGAGCAGTCCCACTGGCCTGCGGCCTCCGTGCTGCGGGGATGAATCGACTCGACCACCAGTCCGCCCGGAAGGCCTCCGGGGAAGTCCGTGGCGACCTGTGCCAGCACGGTCGCTTGAGCGTCAATGTAGGTCGAGCACGACGCGGCCCAGTACCGCAGCTCGGCGCTGGTGTTCCGCCCGAGCGTGGCACTGTCGCCCCCGGCCACTCGAAACGCCGTGCCCATGGTGACTGCTCCTTAGTTCCAGGTCGCGCCGCCGCCGCGCAGCTCAGCCAACATCTCTTCCAGGAGTCTGACTGTCCGCTCGCCGTGCTGCGCCACCTTCTCCAATCGCGACACGCCGCCCGTCTGAAGGTCCCGCGCGTCGCCGCCGAACTGGCCGCGGATGACGTAGCTCTCCTCCGGCTTCTGTCGCTCCGGCAGCCGGGCCGCCAGCAACGCAATCTCCTGCTCGCGCGTCAGGTACCCTGCCTCGCGGGCCTTGTCGAGTTCGGCCTTGTACTCCCGCAGGCGGTCCTCCTCGGTCTTCAGGGCCTCGGCCTGCTGACGGGACCACTCAGCCAGCTTGGCCTTCTCGGCCATGGCCTGGGCCTCGCGGGCCTTGGCCTGAGTCGCCTCGTCGGCGTCGGGCTGGGCCTCGCGGAAGCGACGCATGGCCGCCTCCATCTCGTTGATTTTGCCGGTGGCCAGATCGATCTGGATGGCGTACTCGGTCATCTGCCGCGACAGGTCCGACTGCAACCGGGCCTGGGCCAACTGAGACGTCAACTCCAACTGCCGCTGTATCTCGCGGCTCGTCGCTCCCTCCAGCCTCAGCTTGTCCTGGAGCCTGACGAGTTCATCTTCCAGACGACTTCCGCCCCGGGCGACCGTGAGCTGACGTTCGAGGTCCTTCTCCTGTGTCGCGAACTGCCGCCGCAGGCGGTGATACTCGGTCTCGGCCTCGATCTGTTTCTTGAACCTTGCAGTCTTGAGGGCCTGCTGCAACTCGTAGTCCGCATCTGCCTTGCGGCCGTCCCGGGCCGCGGGGCTCAGTTCGTCGCCAGCTCGCTCCAGATTGCGCAGCTTCAGGGCATGTTCTTCGCGAAGCCGCCTCTCCTGTTCGGCGTATCGCAGGTTGCGCTCATACCGTGCCCTGGCTTGCGTGTCGGCGATCTCCGCCGCACCTGCCATGTCCGCCTCGTACTGCATCGCCGCGATCCGGGAGTTCATTCCGATGTGGCGTTCTTCGGCCGCTGCCTGACGGGCCGCCGCGGCGCGACGTTCCAGTTCCTGGGCCTCGCGGCCCATGTCGCGCAGTCCCTCGTCGAGGCCGCTTTCCATGCCGAGAATGCCCTTCCAGCCCGCAGAGGACATGTCCAGAAGACCGGCATCACGCCAATGCGACTTGATGCCCTCGAACAGCGTCTTGGCCTGGTCTTCCATCTGCCCGGAGCGAGAGGCCCAGGTACTTTCGGCGGCGGACTGATAGTTGGCATTGAGTTCTTCCATCCAGCGGACGCTCTCGCGGGTTCGCTCTGCGTGCTCCTTCTGGATTCGCGTCAGGAGTTCGGCGTCCCTCTTCGCCGCTTGGTAGCCCGAAACGAGCGTGGCAACGCCCATCGTCACGCCAGCTAGGCCGGCCATGCCTGGCATCAGCCCGACCGAGAAAATCTCGCCGAGACCGCCACTCTGACCGAGGGCCATGGCGGCGCCGAACTGGATGTTCTTGCCGATCAGCGAGCGGGCGCTGTCTTTCAACCCGCCAGCGGCAACACCCGTCCCCGGTGCTGCGGCCATGCCCCTTGCCATGATCTGCTGCCGTTCGGCTGCATAGGTCCGGTCGATCATCGCCAGCATGCGGGCGTTGTCGCGGTGCATCAGGCGCTGCTGAGCGTAGTAACGGCGGAGGTTCCGCAGCTCGATCTGCTGCCGGGTGTGTGTGGCCGCGTACAGGCGATCGGCCATGGCTCGGCGTTCGGTGGCCGCCTTCTGGTACTCGGCCACCTCGGCGGCGCGGGCAGCCTTGGCGGCCGCAAGACGCTCGTGCAAGGCCCGCTGGGCGACACGGGATTCGGCGAGCGTGGCCTTTCGCTCTTCGGCTGCCACGACGCGCTGCTCGAGGCCGGCTCGGGTCCCGGCCTCCATCTCCTCGCCTCGCTGACGCAGGGCCTTGCGGTACAAGGCCAGCTCGCTGTTGATTCGTTTGCTCTCGGCGGCGATGCGACGCTGTTCGGCAATGGCGCGGTCCGCCCCGGCCGAGACGTCGGCCGTGTCCAGCCGCATCGCGATGGTCAGACTCTTGTACGTTGCCACGGTCTACCTCTGGCCGCGCATGGTGGCCTTCTGTTCGGCGGCGGTCTGTCGCCTTGGGATTTCCGCCTGCACCGGAGGGCGGTACAGGAACCTGCCCGACGCTTCGCCTGTCGCGATGCCGCAGCGGCGGGCGTGGCGGGCGTCTTCGGCCGGTTGTCCCTGCGGCTCGATCATCAGCCAGGCCTCCCACCAGTCCATCAGCTCCGAGGGCATCTCGGCCAGCATCTCGAACGGGTCCAACCGCCCAGCCTGCCAGGCCTGCCGGAAGGCCATCCGCAGACGCGGCCGCCTCAGGAGTTTTTTGCGTATTCCTCGACGCGGCTGGAGACCGGCTCGCCGCTGCGCTCGAACTCACCGGTCAGTTCCGCCGCCGCGTTGCTCAGCCGCATCAGCAGCGCCCCCGGCAGCGTCTGCACCTCGGCCAGGTCCTCGTCGCCGTACATCGGCGTGCCGTCGGCGTTGCGGGCGCAGGCGATGACACGCAGAGCGGGCATCTTCTCGCGGTCGGGATACGCTTTGCCGTCCTCTCCGATCGGGTACATCCTCTCGTGCAGCCGGATCAGGCTCAGCCCGTCCAGGTCGGACATGAGGATCTCCGCATCCTCGCCGCACTCCGGGGCCGGCACGGCCCGCGTCTTCAGCGCGGCCTGCTTGACTTGTTCTCTGTTCAATAGCGCCATCTCTTCGTGGCTCCTTTCCTGTGGCTGTGATCAGACGCTACGCGGCCGGCACAAACGTCCACGCGCCGCTCGGCTGGATCGTGACGTCGGTCGTGATAGCCGCGTCGGCGTCCAGTTCGCCCTTGACCACCTTGGTGATGTAGCCGGGCCCTTTCGACTTCCCGCCGTCCGGCAGCTCGACGGTCCACCACTTGATCTGCCGACGCAGCGCCGCCAGAGCAGTGTGGCCGGCCGACGAGTACGCCTTGCTGAAGGTGCACTCCGAGCTGTCGTCGGAGCCGGGCAGATGCCCCTTGTGACCGTCGCCGCCCAGTTCCGCCGGCACCACGACGTCCTGTGCTACCGTCTCCGGCGTCTTGACCTTCAGGATGCCCGCCACATCGGTCGGCGAACCGACCTCGGTGTCCGCATAACCAACCTTGCTTCCCAGTCCGCCCATTGCCATGATGTGTCTCTCCTTCCCGCGGCCGCGACGGCCGCGCCTATGCCTCGCCGAACGTCACAACCCAGTCGCTCGCTTCGGTGCCGGTTCCTGCGACTGAAAGCAGCCGGCACGTCGCCCCCACGTCCTTGGTAGCCGCATCACCTTCGAAGACCACCGTCTGGCCCGGAGCAATCACCACGCCGGCAGTAGGCACGCCGTCTTGCCACTCATACCCGTCCTGGCCGCCCTGATCGCCCGGACTGAAGATCGTGAGGATGCTCGCGCCACGGTTGGTCACCATCAGCCTGGCCAGCGGTCGTCCCGTGCCGTCCACGTCGCCGGGCAGGTCCGTCAGGTCGATCTCAGCCTGACCAAGCTCCAGGGCCACCGTGAACGACGCATGCGGACTGCCGAGACTCTGCCCGGGAGAGGGCATCTCACTGACCACGACCTCGGCCGCCGTCGTCAGCAGGCGGTCGGCGTCGATCTCCTCCTCGGCCACCTTCGAGACATGGCCGGCCAGCAGATCGGCGTCGCCGTCCGGGTAGAGCACCAGCCACCGCTTGGCCAGCCGTCTCAGGCCCGTAAGCACATTGCGGATCGCCGAGGCATAGGGCAGGTTGAAGCTCATCGATGGCGTGTCGTCGGAGCCGGGCACGTGCCCCTTGTGACCGTCGCCGTCAAGGGCCGCCGGCACCACGATGTCCTGTGCCGCCGGACCGGCCGGAGGGGTGATCTTCAGCACACCCGAGACCATCGTGTAGATGGTCGGGCCGCCCGATGCGACCAGTTCGTCGGCGTAACCCAGTCTTGATCCGTGCCCGCTGATTCCCATGACTCACCTCGCTATCGCTATGCCGCATCCACTTCGGTCAGCAGGGCTTCCCCGGCAATCTGGTAGGCCGTCTGGGCGGTGGCCTCAAACCCGGGAGCCATGAACGGGTGTGCCGGCGTCCGCCCGCCGCCGCGGGCGTTCACGTGCCCCTTCTCCAGCGACGCGTCGTACCAGACACGGTAACGGTCCCGCTTCTGGCCGGCCGCCCGGATGCGTTTGGCTGCGCCGCTCGAGCGGGTCATGGCGAACGCTTCGCGCGTCGTCCACGACGCGATCAGCACCGAGAACCGGTTCCGCCGATCATTCTTGCCGACCCGCAAACGCAGGCCGCGGGACAACGTGCCGGTGACGCGACGGATGCGGGCCTTGATCGCCGCCAGCACCGGCCTGCCCGCGGCACTGAGCGCCCGCCGCGCGACCTTTCGCACACCGCGGCCGATCGAGGCCATGTACTCCAGGACCACGTCACCGCCGACCATGTGGAACGTCAGGCCGGGGCCAGAGACGGGCAGCACCGACGGCGCGACGGGAAGTCGCGGTCGGGCAATCTGCGAATAGCCCCGTTCATTGCGGTCGATGCCCATTGACCTGCAACTCCGTCACAGCACCTTGAATCCGAGCGTCGTGACGCCCAGGAAACACCGTTTCTGCATCAGGCACGGCACACTGTAGGCCGCCTCGGCGTCGACGGTCGTCAACACCGCCCTGTGGCTGCCGATGGTGAGCTGGCCCGCCTTGAAATGGTCCGCGATCTGCTCCAACAGGAGCAACAGATCCGGCACGGTCGTGTTGCCATCACTGTCGGAGGCAGGCAGCCGCTTCTGGACCACGACGTCCAGCTCGTACTGTCCGGCAAAGATCCCCGCCAGGTTGCCCGGCGGTTCGCGGACCTCCATCAGCCCGACGGGGATGACGTGCAAGAGCAGGCTGTCGCCGATCTTGCCCAGGTCGGTCAGCGGTATCACCTTACGCTCGGCCTCGAACGTCAGCACGAACGGCGACTCCGCCGGCGGCTCCGGCTGCGCGTCGTTGAGCGCCGCGACCACTGCGTCACAGAGGGCAATCAGTCGGCTCTTGTCACTCACTCACTTGGTCCCCTGCGAAATCCTTCGTTCGTCCTCGGCGGCGAGCCGCACTGCCCGAACGGCGTCGATCGGTTTCTTGACCGCGTCGTACAGGCCGGCGGCCGTCAGTCCCAGGGCGACGCCGGTCAGAACACGCTCGCCGTCCAGGTCGCCCCAGTGGCACAGGACCGCCAGGCCCAGGCCCATGGCCGCGGCCACGAACGGCAGCAGCCACGTCCGTTGCTTCACGAATGGCACGGCCTTCAGCGCCTGAACCAGGATCGTCAGCAGCGGAATCCACTGAAGCATGGGTTCTTTCATGACTGAAGCCCCTTTCGATCCTTCCTCACACTACTACGACGAGTCGATGCCCTACTGCGTCAACGTCGGGACGATGAGGCTCAGCAACAGGTTGGCCACATCGGACGTGATCTCTCCGGCCGCCTTCATCTGCTCCACCCGCGCCGTGGCCTCAATCTGCGTCATGCCCTGTAGGCTCGTCGCCGCCTGGGCAAACGCAGTAACCGCCTGTTTCAGAGGCTCGGACAGGTTGAATTTCATCTTGTCGACTTTCAGGCTGGGCTGCCCCTCGGACGGATTGGGCGTGAACTGCACACCCTCAAGTTCCGCGTCCTGTGGCGAGATCAGATAGAACTGGCCCGTGGCCGGCACGTAGCTCAAGACGCCGACAGGTCCGGGCGTATTGACCCAGTTGCCCTCGGCGTCCTGTTTCAGGAGCGTCGGTCCAAGGCCGAGGTTCGTCGCCACCTGGCCGCCCTCGGCGTCCATCCGTGAGACGTTCGCCGTCGACGTGTCCTGGGCAATCGTGCCGTCCTGGGCGATGTCCAACTGGTTGTGCGTCGCACATCCCGACACGATGGCACAGCACAGCAGAGCCATCACAATACTTGTCCTCTTCATCGTTCCTCTCCTTTCCGGCCTATGGCCGTCACCTGATGAACTTGCCGAGTATCCAACCGCTCGGCCTTCTGCGGATTCCGCCGCGTTAGTTACCATAAGGACCAAGTGCGAACAGGGCCGCCATGTCAGCCTCTGCCTGGGCAAACGTCTTCGTGGCGTTGGCCACCACGAGGCGAACAACGGTTCCAACCCAGGTGTACGTCGCGTCGTAGTTCGTGATCGTTCCGACTGCGAAGTCAAAAGCGCCGTCAAGATCGACACCACTCACGTCGGAATCAATCCCACTGTAAACGCCGTCGACGTACAGCTTGGCCTCGTTGCCGTGACGGATCAGGCTGAAGAGGTGCATGATGCCGTCGTTCTCGTAGATGTCGGAGCTTGAGTTGCAACTCAGTGTTGTGCCGTCACCAACAACCTCGATCCTCCCTGGGGTCCCGCTGCTGTCCAGCCGTAGCACGAATGCTCCGTCGGACGTTCCACCCTTCGTGAAGAAGTACCCGTTGTCGTTGACCTGCGTGCCGTGAGTGCACCAAATGTGAATCTGAAAGTCGCCCGTGCCGAAGCGAAGTGCTGCCTCATCGGCGATATTCACGCGGTCGCCAGCGCCATCGAAAGTGCGACCGGCGCCGTTCCACGTGCCGTTGCCGCTGACCGCGCCAACCCTTCCGGTGAGGCGGCAACGTGGCGAGCTAGCACGCAGGTCCATATCGAACAGCGTGCCGTCGAGGATCCGGTGCAGTGGCCGCACCGCGTTTTGTTCCATCAGTCCAAGCATGACACTCTCGTTGCTACGTGTTCACAATACGCGCTAGACGAGCCGTGCGACCCGATTCCGCACGCCAGTAGATGGTTGTGACGCCGGCCGGAATGGTGATCGGTTGTGTCGATCCCGCCGGAATGGTGACCAAGTACTTCGCGTCGTCGACCATAGACTCGAAGCCAAAGTGGAACGTCCCGTTCTCGGCCGTCACGGTGTACGTGGCCCCAGCCGCTACTTCCGTCCATCCGTTCACGGTCATGCCGGCACCAGTTAGTTGCCGGCCCGAGTTCGGCACAGGTTCGCGCTTCTGTATTGCCAACAGCTTGTTGATCGCAGACAAAAGCTGCGCCGGATCGGTCCCGAGTTTGACCAGCACTGCACCGGTCTCCTCGTCAACCTCCAGATTGACCAGCTTGATCCATTTCCTCGCCATATCACTCCTCCCGGGCTATGCACGGCCGGGAAATCAGCTTGTCGTGCAGCGACCGCGTCAGTTCCATGAGATCGCTCACCATGACAGTCATGCTGGTGATAGCAGCTGTGTTGGCCGCTACGATTCTCTGGTTGGCCTCCAGCGACTGAAGCAACTTGCGGATCAACCAGATGATGATGCACAGCAGCACGGCCGAGAAACCCAGGAACCCGTACTGCACGATCGGCATCGTCACGAGCTTCTCCACGCGTCACTCCCCGACCAGCTTGGTCCTGACTCTCATCACCAGGTGCGTCGTGTCCAGGTACTCCCACTCGCGTGTGCCGGCGTCGGCCACAACCATCCACGTGCCGTCGGTGTCAGTGATCGTGTCGCCTGCGGTCGGTTCGACGGCCGCCCCGTTCAGCACTAGGTCGGCCACGTCGAGGAGCCAATCGCGGCTGCTCGACGAGACCAGCACGTTTCCCTCACCGTCCACCGCAACCTTTGGCGACACCGGCACGGCCGAGAGCGACACCTCGTCGTCGCTGCGGGCGTAGGTGACGCTCCGGGACATGTGCTGCTTCCGCGTGTCCCGGAGCCAAGCCGCCCGCTTTGTGCGCCAGTCACTCATTGCCTCGTCGCCTTACACGGTGGACAGCGAGCAGCCGTCGTTCGAAACCACCGACCACCGCAAATCAGCGCCGTTGGTCTTGGCCACCAGAAGGACGGCGTCGCCGGCGTCACCCAGAGTGATCGTGTTGTTGCCCGTCTGGTTGACCGTGGTGGCGCAGGTGATCACGCAGTCGCCGCCGTCGGTCTTCAGCGAGATCAACAGCATCTGGCCGGCGTAGGTCGGCGCGGCCAGAGTTCGCGTTTCGGCGTCAGCCGTAACGATGTCCACGTGACCGCCGTTGGCGATCGGGATCGCTCCGGCATCGCCCGGATCGGCGATGGTGGCCGTAACCTGGTTGTGCTCGGTGCTGGTCACGCCCGGGATGCCGAGGCTGGCGAGCAGGAGCTTGACGGTCTTGTCGGTTTCGGCAGCAGCAGCTGAGGAGAAGCCGGCGAACGTGTTGCCCTCACTCACCGTCGTGAAACAGCCTGTCCCGGCCTCCCCGCCCAGAGGATCCCCGTCGGCGTCCCAGTAGAGGGCGGCAAGGAAACTGATAGCTCCGGTGACCTTGACGGCGTCGAAGAGGCCGCGCGTGACCAGGGCGCCGAGGGTGTTCGCGGCGATCGCTCGGGCAGCGATGGCCACATGGCCTCCGCTGACGACCACCTGGCCGGCTGCCACAGCCGACGAAGGGATGTAATCGATTCGTTCGCCGACAGCGATGAACCTTGCCTGCATGGGATGAACCTCCAATGGATCGTGCTTGATGGTCGGTACTTACTGGTCGTACTGCAAAGAGGCGGGCGGCCGGTGAAAGGAACAAAGGCCAGCCGCCCGCCTCGGGTTGTCCTACGCCTCGCCCTTGGACTTCACGCCGCCCTTCGGATCCTGCAGGGCCACGCCGAAGTCGTGGTAACCTCGCATCTGAACGCCGAGCACGTTGAAGTCGGCCTCAGCCGTCTCGATGGTCGGCGACTCCTGACCGTTCAGGAACGCCACCTCGATCACGGGCAAGTCATTCGGGTCGGCCAGCAGGTAATGAGCTTTGGCCGAGTAGCCCGTGTAGCTCGAATTGGCCAGGTAGCGGCTGACCTCGACCCGGAACTTGCCCTGGTGCGGGTTGGCCACCGGGTACTTGGTGCTGGCCGTGGTGTCGCGGATTTCCAGACTCTTGTGGAGCATGGTGCCGATAGCCGACAGAGCCGTCGGGACGAGCAGGATCGAAGGCATGATGCCGATGGGCTTGCCGTCGGAATCCACCTGTTCCAGGAACGCGACCTCGGCCTTTGTCAGACCGTCGATGCCCAGCACAGTGTCGCTGCCGGTGAGGTAGTTCTTGTTGCCTGTCTTGAAGAAGCCGCTGTTGGCGAGGAAGATGGTCCAGAAGACATCGTTGATCTTCAGGCCCGATCCGCGGCCGAGCTTTCGCGGCACCGTGGTGATGGCGCCCAAGTCGTCGTTGATGATGTCCCGGCGGTCCACCGACAGGAGCAAGCCGTAGGTGTCGGCCTTGTTGGTGTAGCTTTCCTCGCCCAGGGTCCCGTGCTTCAGCTCGCCGCCGGGAGCGACCTGCTCATACTGGTCCTTGCCGATCAGGCGGTAGCTGGTCACGGTCTTGAAGTCACTGACATTCCGCACGGCGCAGATGTTCCGCCAGACGCGCTCGACGCTGAAGAAGCCCTCCAGCAGGAACTTGTTCGAGACGTTCGAGAGGATGCCGCCCACGTCGATGGTCGAAAAGCCCGCCTGCACGTCACGCCCGAAGGCGAAACGCAGAACGGCGCGGCTGTCGCGGAAGTTGCGGCCCGTGAAGCCGTTGGCCCAGGCGGCCTCAAGCAGGAGTTCCTGGAGACCGATGCCGCCGCGGAACCGCTTGTCGGCCGCCTCCAGCGTCTTCTCGTCGAATCGCTTCTCGGCGTTCTGGAGCTTGCCGGAAAGCATGCACGCGGCCTCGAGCACCCGGTCCGAGAGGCTGTTGTCCGGAATGTGCGCTGCGGGGGCCTTGGGCCGTTCGGCGCGGAGGACCTCCAGCTCGGTCCGCGTCTGGTCCCACCCCTCGCGGATGGCCTTGGCGGCGATGTCCGGATGGGCGTCGCCGCAGGCCTTCCGTACGGCGGCAATGCGGTCCTGCTCGGCGGCGGCCTGGGCTCGTAGGTCCGCGACCTGGTCGGCGACCTCCGCCACCTTCTCCGGGCCCGTCGCCACCACGGTCGTAGTGTCCTGGCCCTCCACCTTCTCAACCTTCTCGTTCGTCACCGTGTCCATGTGCGTTGCCTCCTTGGCGGCGCCGGTTCCCCCGGCCGCGATGTTGGCGGACGTCTGATCGTCCGCGCCGTTCCCCACGAAACTCACCTCCGACAGGCTGGAGCGCCGGGCCACATTGAGCGGCCCCGCGAACTCTCTGCCGTTGACAGTCACCGACTTCCCCTCGCTGACGAACTCCACCTGCTGCACGCTGGCGCCGATGCTGGCTTGCCACGGGTAGCCGTTGTCGGCATCAGCCACCACCTCGTGGGCGGCGGCACTCGTGGAACTGACCACGCCCGTGACCTGCAGACGGCCGCTGATGGTGTTGGCGGCCTCCAAGTGCCCCACGCGGGACGAACGGTTGTGATCGAGGTAGACCTTGGCCCCGCCCCGGACGGTGAGGCCGTCCAGGTCAACCACCACAGGGAACCGCCACCCGGCCAGCATCAGGGCACCGCCGGTGTAGGCGTCCATGTGGAACCGCCGCGGGCGTTTGTCCTCGTCACCGGCCGAGCCGTCGGGAGACGCGGCCTCGATGTGAATGTCCGCCGTCAGCACAAGCTCACGCGGCGCGTCGGTCTGTTCGCTTGCCGTCTTCGTCTTCATCCTCGTCCTCTCTCTCGTCCTGCGTCGGGTCCTGTGCCGGCACCGCCTGTGCGGCCGACAGCCCGAGTTCCCTCATCAGGGCCACTTCCTTGCCACGCTGGCGGAGTTCCGTCTCCCAGTCCTTACCTTGGCGGGCGTACTCCGTGGCCAGGGTGGTCGTATGGCTGGTCAGCCGTTGCGACTGCGCCGTGGCTTCCTTGGCGGGATCGACGTGCTCGTAGCCGTCCCAGAACCACTGGTGCGGTACGTCTGACAGGTTGCCCAGTCGAAACGCCTTCACCGCCTCGTCCAGCCACGCGGCCAAGATGCGGTCGAGCACGACTGTCTCGACGTGATTCTGCTCCACGCGGATGCTCTTGTAGTAGGTCTGGTGGTCCAGGCGGCCCGAGGCGTAGTTGTAGCCGCTGGAGTTGCACGCTGCGATGTTGTACGGCATGTTCAGGCAGCGAGCGATCTCGTTGAGGATCTCGTGCTTGAACTCGCCGTAGGTGGTCGTCGGCTGCTCGGCCTTGATCTGCGTCGGCTCCCAGCCCTCAGGGGCGAAGACGGCCATGTTGCGGACAATGTCCATCTCGGTCATGGCGTCGACCTCGGCCGGCCCGGCCTCCGGGACCGTCGTCGTCTTCATGAAGATGGCGATGTTGGCCGCGCTCTCTGCTGCGGCAATCACCGCCAGCGTGTAGCGCCGCAGTTGTGCAAAGAGGGGCAATGCCGGCAGGATGTCCGGCAGGCCGCGCGATTGGCCGGGTCGGTCGCCACGGAACCAGTGAATCACGGCCTCGGCAGGCACCCGGTCATAGTCTCGGTTGAGACAGCTGCTGGTGTCACCGGGGTGGCTCTTGAGGACATGGTACTCGACAGGGTTGCCGGCACTGTCAAAGACGATGCCGTCCACGGCGTGGGCCTTGTCCAACGGACGCTCGGGTGTCGTCACCTGGTCGGCCTCGACCAGCCGCAGATCGAGTTGTACCTCGGTCTCCAAAGCAGGGTTGTCGAAGAGCACGGCAAAAGTCTCGCCGTCAGTGGCGCGGGCCATACGCATCGTCCGCAACTTGCCGGCCAGGTCCACGGCTCGGGCCCAGGCGGCGAACTCCCGCTCAAGGGTCTGATTCATGCTGCCGGCGGCGCTGCCCAAGAGCACTTGTAGCCGTGGTCCCGTGCCGACCAAGTCGTTGGCCAGCGTCAGCACGATGCCGCGAGCATAGCTGTTGTTGGCCGCCTCGTAGCGGGCGCGGCTGCGCAGGATCCGCCGCACCTCGCTGCTGGCCGCCGCATTGGCCGACAGGTAGTCGGCGTTGGCCCAGTGCTTGCGGTTGTCGGCCGTGGTCTGGGCGGCGTCGTAGCGAGCCCTGACTCGACGGGTAACAGCCAGGTGCCGAGGTACGGCCGGACGGATATGGGAGAGCCGTTCGCGAGCGATGACCATCAGACGGACCCTCCCGGCACGATCTTGACCATGCGGAGAGCGCGAACCGGGTTCGCCGCGACCTTCGCCGCCGCCACGTGCTTGTGCAGGGCGATTTGGTCGCGCAGCGTGTGCTGCTTCATGCTCCCGGCTTCGTCAGTGGCCTCGGCCGGAGCGCTTGCGTTGTCTTGGATGGTTTCGAGAAGTTCGTCCGCCATATACACTAATGCTGGCGAACAGGGTGTTTGGGAAGCGGAAAACCGGAATTCTGAAAAAAGCCCCCTGATATGGGGGTGGGGAATCACTATGAAGAAAACGCACCTCACCCGGACAGGGTCGAGTGTCACGTTGGAGATGCAGAGGCCGCGACGTGATCGTCTAGCCAGAAAGAGCAGAGAGAAGAACACGGCGGGACAAGGCCCGCCGTGCCGCATTCCTGGTTGTCTATCAGAAAACCACGGTCAATGCTCACTCAGCACCGCCACCTGCCGAAACTCGCACATCAAGCCACTACTTCCTCGTCTGCAGCAACTTCAAGGCCTGAAAAGCCATCATTCTGCACCGTTCGGTTTCCTCGAACCACTACACTTAGAACACTGGTGCGTGGGCATCGGCCAGAAGAACGCTGGTATCGGCATCGTACACGATAGCTACGAAGAGCCAACCATCTACTGCACCACGGTAGCATATGAAGTTGGCATCCTCTGGAATCTCAAGCCTCGCCTCGACAGGCACCTTCTTGTCGTGGTCCCACATGAGGCGATAGAACTCCGCATCGTTCGAAGCTTCTGTGAGGCCTAGCCTCGCAACAAACGCGTCCAAATCTTCCCGCTCAACTCGTGCGCAGAAAGCGATGTTTGACGCACGTGCACTACGCAATCCCGCGAAACCCACGAGCCCGTCCGTCTTGAGAGAACCTAACACTGAAGTGAAGCCAGGAAGGGCCGACGTGCTCTTGACGACTCCCGAGAAATGGTCAACTCTGACAAGCTGCCAGAGTATCCACCCCCCAAATAACGCAAGTGCCATGAGTATGGCGAGCACCACAATCAGTAGGTGACGCCGGAGCCATACCATAGCAGTCGACTGTGCCATATTCATTTCTCCCCTTCAAGTGTGCCACCGTTCAGGCCGGCGCTGCCGCGGCTCGCCAATAGCTGCACGCTTGACCGTGGCCCCACGACACGTGACCATGATCTACAGCTTTGCACTGACGGCACTATGGCCGATATGCCCAGAATGACACCGCGACATAGCGGGTACGACTTCGGCTTTCAAATCTACTCTCTGTCGTCGGTCCAATGAATTCGGATTTTAAACTCGACATCCAAGCTCTTGTCAAACACCACGTCATAGGTCCCCTCCACCGCAGTCGCCACCACATTATGCAAACTCTTTTCCCACACTTCACTGTAGGAGTTGGCATCTATCTCGTCGTGCCATTCCCACTTGACATTCCTGTTCCTGACACGGATCCGACCGTCTTGGCAGCGGGCCTCAACGGTCCCCCCCTTCACATACACGGCATGACAACCATTCAGCCACCAGAAACTGCTACTTATGTCCTGCGAGTTGAGTGTGAGTCCGCCCCCTGAAGCTGTTTGCTCTTGTGGAATCGTGTATTTTTTCCACTGAGGCCCGATCGACATGGATTTGAGATACTTCCTGTAGTGGAGTTCTACGTAATTCTCAATTGTCGCGCTCTCCATCATCTCGTTCATATCATCATTGAGGTCATAAGTCCTGCCAAAGGCCAAATCGGACAAGCGATGAGTAGCGGGACTGGCAGAGTCCAAAATACGATATACTAATATGCGTACTATCTTGCCCCCCAGCGTCATCTGCTGATTCTTCATCTGTCCCTCAGTAGCCATAACTAGGGTGTGCGTTCTGTGAACCCCATCTTCAATCCGCGGCCTGACCTTGTCAAGATGTCGCCATCGCGTTTGAAAGGAGACC